>DASSYC010000022.1:0-12339 GCA_035703465.1 Microbacterium sp.
AACCGAGCATGTCGCCTGACGCCGCGTGATCCTGGTCGACACCTCCGTCTGGATCGATCAGCTCCACCGCAGCGACCCGGCGCTGATCATGTTCCTCGAGCGCGAGGATGTCCCGCGCACCCGCGATCGCGGACTCGCCGCATCACTCTGTTTGTCCGGTTCCCACAACTTTCTCCCGAGATCGTGGGGGAGAAGCTGACGAGTTCGGCCGTGTTTGCTCCATGGGGGTATCAGTTCGTCCGCCCGGTGATCTGGGTCCATGGTTCGCACAGCGCGAGCCGATCAGACCCAGGAGATTCGCATGACCAGCGTTCCCGTTCTTCCCGGCGCCGTCCGCGTCATCCCGTCCGCCACCCAGCCCTCGCTCATCCGCCGCGCTTTCGACCTTGAGGTGCAGCTCGAGGCCGGCCTCAAGGTGCTGCTGCGGCGCTGGAGCATCCCGATGCTGCGAATCGCACTCGGCCTCGTGTTCGCGGCGTTCGGCATCCTCAAGGTCTTCCCCGGCGTGAGCCCCATCGAGCCCCTGGTCCTCGCCACCTGGGAGAAGCTGAGCTTCGGCCTGGTCACCGGTCAGACCGCGATGGTGCTCACCGCCGCGATGGAGGTCATCGCCGGTCTGCTGCTCATCGCCGGCGGGGGATTCGCCCGCGTCGGACTCGTGGTCCTCGCCGTCACCTTCATCGGCATCCTGTCGCCGATCGTCCTGCTGCCGCAGGAGGTCTTCGCCGCGACCGGGCCCACGCTCATCGGCCAGTACATCTTCAAGGACGCGGTGCTGATCGCCGCCGCCCTCGTCGTCGCCAGCCGCGTGCTGCGCGGTCCTGCGCCCCGCAGCTGACCCAGCTCACAGCCGCCCCCGTGGAGTCATCGACGGGGGCGGCTCTCTGCGCGCTCGATGAGGCGCCCGGTGAAGGACACCACCACGAGAAGCGCCACCCAAGACCACTTCGCCGCCGTGGAGTCGACGAACAGCGCAATCGGGATCGAGGCGAGGAAGACCAGCGGGGTCACCTGCGCGTTCTGTGCGCTGAAAACAGCTGGCCGCTGACGCCGCCGCATGCGGTGGAAGCGACCGAACGGGCCACCGATTGCACCGTTCCGCAAGACTCCCCAGATCCAAGAGTCAGGTGTGGCGGACGGCGGCCGAACCGAAGCGGTAGGCTGATCCGGAACCACAGCATCCTTTAACCCCGTCCTGTGAGGCGGAGAAGGGAGCGGCGGATGAGCACGCGCACCGTGCTGCCCCGCACTGTCATGCAGAGTGCCGACATCGCCCGAGCGCTTACTCGGATCGCCCACGAGATCCTCGAGTCCAACCGCGGCCCGGACGACCTGGTCGTCCTCGGCATTCCCACCCGCGGCGTTCCCCTCGCGGATCGGATCGCCACACTCATCGGCGACGTCTCCGGCGCGCCAGTGCCCGTCGGCTCGCTCGACGTGACGATGTACCGGGATGATCTGCACCGCAATCCCACGCGCGCACCCCACCGCACCCATATCCCGCCCGGCGGCATCGACGGGAAGATGGTGGTGCTGGTGGACGACGTGCTGTTCTCCGGGCGAAGCATCCGCGCGGGGCTCGACGCCCTGCAGGACATCGGCCGCCCCGCGATCGTGCGCCTGGCCACCCTCGTCGACCGCGGCCACCGCGAACTGCCGATCCGACCCGACTTCGTCGGCAAGAACCTGCCCAGCGCCCGCGACGAGCGCGTCAATGTGCGACTGGCCGAGATCGACGGCGTCGACGAGGTGACGATCGAATCATGAGGCACCTGCTCGACACGAAGAACCTCTCGCGTGACGATGCCCTGCGCATCCTCGACGTCGCCGAGGACATGGCCGACACGCAGCAGCGCGAGGTCAAGAAGCTCCCCACGCTGCGCGGCAAGACCGTCGTCAACCTCTTCTTCGAAGACTCGACCCGCACGCGCATCTCGTTCGAGGCCGCCGCCAAGCGCCTGAGCGCGGACGTGATCAACTTCTCGGCGAAGGGCTCGAGCCTGTCCAAGGGCGAGTCATTGCAGGACACCGCGCAGACGCTGCAGGCGATGGGGGCGGATGCCGTCGTGATCCGCCACGGCGCCTCCGGCGCCCCGCGCACGCTCGCCACGAGCGGCTGGATCAGCGCCGGCGTTGTCAATGCGGGCGACGGCACCCACGAGCACCCCACGCAGGCCCTGCTGGACGCCTTCACGATCCGCAAGCGCCGGTTCGGCTCCGACAGCCGCGGGCGCGACCTCGAGGGCCTTCGCGTCACCGTCGTCGGCGACATCCTGCACTCCCGCGTCGCCCGCTCCAACATGTGGCTGCTCGATGCCCTCGGCGCCGAGATCACCCTCGTCGCACCGCCCACTCTCGTGCCGCACGATGTCACCGGATGGCCGGTGCGGGTGCTCTATGACCTCGACGAGGCGATCGCAGACGAGCCCGACGCCCTCATGATGCTGCGCATCCAGCTGGAGCGCATGAACGCCGCGTATTTCCCCACCGAACGGGAGTATTCCCGTCGCTGGGGTCTCGACCCGCGGCGTGTGGAGGCCCTGCGGCCGGATAGCATTGTCCTGCACCCCGGGCCCATGAACCGGGGGCTCGAGATCTCCGCCGAGGCCGCGGATTCCCCCCGTTCGACCGTGCTCGACCAGGTGGCGAACGGCGTCTCGGTGCGGATGGCCGCGCTCTACCTCCTGCTGGCAGGCGACCGCGACGGCGAAGACAGAGAGGACGTGCGGTGAGCGAGGTTCTCATCATCCGCGGCGCACGGATCGAAGGCAGGGATGCCGCAGACCTCCGCATCGAGGATGGAATCATCGCCGAGCTCGGCCGCGGTCTGAGCGCCCCCGGCGCCACCGTCGTCGACGCCGACGGTCTCATCGCCCTGCCCGGCCTCGTCGACCTGCACACGCACCTGCGAGAGCCCGGCTACGAGGCGTCCGAAACGGTGCTCACCGGCTCGCGCGCCGCCGCAGCGGGCGGCTACGCCGCCGTGTTCGCCATGCCCAACACGTCGCCCGTGGCCGACACCGCCGGCGTCGTCGAGCAGGAGCTCGCCCTCGGCGAGGCGGCCGGCTATGTGCACGTGCAGCCCATCGGAGCAGTCACGGTCGGACAGCGCGGCGAGCGCCTCGCCGAAATCGGCGCGATGGCCGATTCCCGCGCTCGCGTCCGCGTCTTCAGCGATGACGGCTTCTGCGTCTGGGACCCGCTGATCATGCGCCGCGCACTCGAGTACGTGAAGGCGTTCGACGGCGTCATCGCCCAGCACGCGCAGGACCCGCGGCTCACCGAGGGCGCGCAGCTCAACGAGGGTGCCGTCTCGGCCGAACTCGGCCTGGCCGGCTGGCCCGCCGTCGCCGAGGAATCGATCATCGCGCGCGACGTGCTGCTGGCCGAGCACGTCGGCTCGCGCCTTCACGTGTGCCATCTCTCCACCGCCGGATCGGTCGACATCGTGCGCTGGGCCAAGAAGCGCGGCGTGCGGGTGACCGCCGAGGTGACCCCGCATCACCTGCTGCTGACCGACGAGCTCGCCCGCGACTACGACGCGAGGTTCAAGGTGAACCCGCCGCTGCGCCGCGAAGAGGACGTGCAGGCGGTGCGCGAGGGTCTCGCCGACGGCACGATCGACATCGTCGCCACCGACCACGCCCCGCACCCCGCCGAGGCGAAGTCGTGCGAGTGGCAGGCCGCAGCCAACGGCATGGTGGGGCTGGAGTCGGCGCTGCGCGTCGTGCACCAGGCGATGGTCGAGACGGGGCTGCTGGACTGGCCGGATGTCGCGCGCGTCATGTCGTGCACGCCCGCCCGCATCGGCCGCCTTGAAGGCTATGGCACGCCGCTGGAGCAGGGAGCTCCGGCATCCCTCGTCCTGTACGACCCGTCCGCCCGCGGGGCATTCACGACCGCCGAGCTGCGTGGCCGCAGCGTCAACTCGCCGTACCTGGGCCGCGAGCTGCCCGGCAGCGTGCGGTGGACCATCAACGGCGGCACCGTGACGGTGGGCGACGGCGAGCTGCAGGAGCTCGGCGCATGACCCGTGAAGTCGCCCTCGGCGTCATGATCGGCGTGGCCGTGCTGATCCTGGCCGCCCTCGCCCTCGCCTGGTGGCGGCGCACCCGCCGCGACGCAGACCTGACCGCGCCGATCGGCGAAGCGCCGGCGGGCGCCACGGTCACCGCGACCTGCCACGGCCTGTATGTCGCCACCACTGCGCACGAGCAGCCCTTGGAGCGGCTCGCGATCCGCGGGCTCGGGTTCAGCTCCCGCTTCACGCTCACCGTCACCGACCGTGGACTCGAACTCGACCTGTCCGGGTCGCCGACCCTCTTCCTCCCCGCCTCCCGGCTCATCGGGGTCGGCCAGTCGCAGGTCGTGATCGACCGCGTCGTGGAGCGCGACGGGCTCGTCCGCCTCGTCTGGCGCGTCGACGGCGACCAGCTCGTGGACAGCTACCTGCGCCCGCAGGATGTCTCGGCCAAGACGGTGGCCGACAGCATCCGCCCCCTCATCCCGTCAGGAACCGACGCATGACCTCTCCGACACGCTCAGGCACCTTCTCCTTCGACCCCGCCGTGCTCGTGCTCGAAGACGGCAGCCGCTACCCCGGCCGCGCCTATGGAGCGCAGGGGACGACACTCGGGGAGGTGGTTTTCGCCACCGGGATGACCGGCTATCAGGAGACCCTCACCGATCCGTCGTACGCGGGCCAGATCGTGCTGCAGACCGCGCCGCACATCGGCATCACCGGCATGAACAGCGAAGATCCCGAGTCGCGGCGCATCTGGGTCGCCGGATACATCGTGCGCGACCCCTCGCGCGTCGTCTCGAGCTGGCGCGCCGAGGAGTCCCTCGACGATGCCCTCGAGCGCGATCGCATCGTCGGCATCAGCGCGATCGACACCCGTGCGGTGACCCGGCGCATCCGCGCCGAGGGCAGCATGCGCGGCGGCATCTTCTCCGGCGCTGCGGCCGCGGTCGGGCCCGACGAGCAGCTGCGCCTCGTGCGGGAGGCGCCTCCGATGGCCGGACAGAATCTGTCGGCGGATGTGTCGGTGCCGGCCGAGAGCGTCACACCCGCGCAGGGCGAGCGCATCGGCAACCTCGCCGTGCTCGATCTCGGCGTCAAGCAGTCCACCGTGGACAACCTCGCCGCCCGCGGCTTCGAGGTCCACGTGCTGCCGCAGGACGTCACGATCGACCAGTTGCGCGCCATCGACCCCGTCGCGGTGTTCTACTCGAACGGCCCCGGTGACCCGGCGGCATCCGACGACCATGTCGGCCTGCTGCGCGCGGTCCTCGACGACCGGCTCCCGTTCTTCGGCATCTGCTTCGGCAACCAGCTGCTGGGCCGCGCCCTGGGCCTGGACACCTACAAGCTGCCGTTCGGGCACCGCGGCATCAACCAGCCGGTGCTGGACAAGACGACCGGCCGCGTCGAGATCACCGCGCACAATCACGGCTTCGCCGTCGACGCGCCTGTTCAGGGCGTCTTCGACAGCCCCCACGGCTACGGCCGGGTCGAGGTCTCGCACGTCGGGCTGAACGACCAGGTGGTGGAGGGCCTGCGGGCCCTGGACATCCCGGCCTTCTCGGTGCAGTACCACCCGGAGGCGGCTGCCGGACCGCACGACGCCAACTACCTGTTCGACCGGTTTGCCGCGATGGTGAAGGAGAACCGTGCCTAAGCGCGACGACATCCACAGCGTCCTCGTCATCGGGTCGGGCCCGATCGTCATCGGGCAGGCGTGCGAGTTCGACTACTCGGGCACGCAGGCCTGCCGCGTGCTGCGCGAAGAGGGCGTGCGCGTCATCCTGATCAACTCCAATCCGGCCACGATCATGACCGACCCGGACTTCGCCGACGCGACCTACATCGAGCCGATCACCCCCGAGGTGATCGAGACGATCATCGCCAAGGAGCGGCCCGATGCGATCCTGCCCACCCTGGGCGGCCAGACCGCGCTGAACGCCGCGATGGCGCTGCACGAGCAGGGCATCCTGGACAAGTACGACGTCGAGCTCATCGGCGCGAAGGTGGACGCGATCCGCAAGGGCGAGGATCGCCAGATCTTCAAGGAGCTCGTCATCGAGGCAGGCGCCGAGGTGGCCGCCTCGCGCATCTGCCACACGATGGACGAGGTGATCGCCGGCGCCGCAGAGCTCGGCTATCCGCTCGTGGTGCGGCCGAGCTTCACGATGGGAGGCCTCGGCTCGGGCTTCGCCTACGACGAGGCCGACCTGCGCCGCATCGCGGGCGCCGGGCTGCACGACTCGCCCACGGGCGAAGTGCTGCTGGAGGAGTCGATCCTCGGGTGGAAGGAGTACGAGCTGGAGCTCATGCGCGACACCGCGGACAACACGGTGGTGGTGTGCTCGATCGAGAACGTCGACCCGGTCGGCGTGCACACCGGCGACTCCATCACGGTCGCCCCTGCGCTCACCCTCACCGATCGCGAGTTCCAGAACCTGCGCGACATCGGCATCGACATCATCCGCGCCGTGGGCGTCGACACCGGCGGCTGCAACATCCAGTTCGCCGTCGAGCCTGCCACCGGCCGGGTCATCGTCATCGAGATGAACCCCCGCGTCTCGCGCTCGTCCGCCCTCGCCTCCAAGGCGACCGGCTTCCCGATCGCGAAGATCGCGGCCAAGCTCGCCATCGGCTACCGCCTCGACGAGATCCCCAACGACATCACCCGGGTGACCCCGGCCAGCTTCGAACCGACGCTGGACTATGTCGTGGTCAAGGTTCCGCGCTTCAACTTCGAGAAGTTTCCCGCCGCCGACACCACCCTCACGACCACCATGAAGTCCGTCGGCGAGGCCATGGCGATCGGCCGCAACTTCTCCACAGCGCTGCAGAAGGCGCTGCGTTCGCTGGAGAAGCGCGGATCGAGCTTCCACTGGGGTGACGAGGACCGCAGCGTCGACGTGCTGCTCGAGATCGCGAAGACCCCCACGGACGGGCGCATCGTCGTGGTGCAGCAGGCGCTGCGCCTGGGCGCCACGATCGATCAGGTCTTCGATGCCACCAAGATCGACCCGTGGTTCATCGACCAGATCGTGCTGATCAACGAGGTGGCAGAGCACGTGCAGCAGGCGCCCGAGCTGGATGCCGCGGCCCTGCGCATCGCGAAGGAGCACGGCTTCTCGGACACCCAGGTCGCCCAGCTGCGCCGGATCTCCGAGGCCGAGGTGCGCGGCATTCGCCGTGCCCTGGGCATCCGCCCGGTCTACAAGACCGTCGACACCTGCGCGGGGGAGTTCCCCGCGCTGACCCCGTACCTCTACTCCAGCTACGACCAGGAGAACGAGGCCGAGCCCACCGACCGCACGAAGATCGTCATCATCGGGTCGGGCCCGAACCGCATCGGACAGGGGGTGGAGTTCGACTACTCGTGCGTACACGCCTCGTTCGCGCTGTCGTCGGCCGGCTTCGAGACGGTGATGGTCAACTGCAACCCCGAGACCGTCTCCACCGACTACGACACCAGCGACCGTCTGTACTTCGAGCCGCTCACCCTGGAGGACGTGCTCGAGGTGCTGCACGCCGAATCGCAGTCCGGCGAGATCCTCGGGGTGGTCTGCCAGCTGGGCGGCCAGACGCCGCTCGGGCTCGCCAAGGGCATCGAAGCGGCCGGCTACCGTATCCTCGGCACGAGTCCCGCAGCGATCGACCTCGCCGAGGAACGCGGCCTGTTCAGCGACATCCTGGACGCCTCGGGGCTGCTTGCACCGAAGCACGGCACCGCCATCGACGTGGCGGGAGCCGTCGCCATCGCCGAGGAGATCGGCTATCCGGTGCTGGTGCGTCCCAGCTTCGTGCTCGGCGGCCGGGGCATGGAGATCGTCTACGACACGCCGAGCCTGCGCGACTACTTCGTGCGCATCGCCGACCAGGCCATCATCGGACCGGGACTGCCGCTGCTGGTCGACCGGTTCCTCGACGACGCGATCGAGATCGATGTCGACGCCCTCTACGACGGCGAGGAGCTGTACATCGGCGGCGTGATGGAGCACCTGGAGGAGGCCGGCATCCACTCCGGCGACTCGTCCTGCGCCCTCCCGCCGATGTCGCTGGGCCGAACCGAGGTCGACCGGGTCCGCGACGCGACCCGCGCCATCGCCGAGGGCGTCGGGGTGCGGGGCCTGCTCAACGTGCAGTTCGCCGTCTCCGCCGGTGTGCTGTACGTCATCGAGGCGAACCCGCGCGCCAGCCGCACGGTGCCGTTCGTGTCAAAGGCGCTCGGCATCCCGCTCGCCAAGGCGGCCTCCCGCATCATGGCCGGCGCCACCATCGGCGAGCTGAAGGCCGAAGGGCTCCTGCCCGAGCGCGACGGCTCGCGTGTGCCGCTGGATTCGCCGGTCGCCGTGAAGGAGGCCGTCCTGCCGTTCAAGCGGTTCCGGACCGCGGACGGCGCCACCGTCGATTCGGTGCTCGGGCCTGAGATGCGCTCGACGGGTGAGGTCATGGGGATCGACCGCGACTTCCCGACCGCGTTCGCAAAGAGCCAGGCCGCCGCCTACGGAGGCCTTCCCACCGAGGGCACCGTGTTCGTGTCGGTCGCAGACAGCGACAAGCGCGCCGTCATCCTGCCCGCACACCGGCTGCGCGAGCTGGGCTTCGACATCCTCGCCACCGAGGGCACCGCCGAGATCCTCTCCCGAAACGGCATCGAGGTGTCGCTGGTGAACAAGTTCTCCGCCACCCAGGGCAGCGGGCAGGACAACATCGTCGACCTCATCAACCGCGGTGACGTCGACATGGTCGTGAACACCCCCAGCGGCGGCATGGCCCGCGCCGACGGCTACGAGATCCGCGCGGCGGCGGTCGCGGGAGACAAGGCGCTGTTCACCACGATGGCCGTCCTCGGCGCCGCCGTCAGCGCCCTGCCGATCCTGCGCGAGGGCTTCGCGGTCAGGAGCCTGCAGGAGTACGCCGTCCTTCGACAGGCTCAGGAACCGGAGGCGGAACGGGTATGACCTCGTTCGGGGCGCGCGCACGCGCGATGCTGGATGCCCACGGACCGCTGTGCGTCGGCATCGATCCTCACGCGGGGCTCCTGCAGGAGTGGGGGCTGGATGCCTCTGCGACCGGCGTACGCGAGTTCGGACTGCGCGTGGTCGACGCGGCCGCCGGTGCCGTCGGAATGGTCAAGGCCCAGGTCTCGTTCTTCGAGCGGTACGGGTCGGCGGGCATCGCGGCGATGGAGGATGTGCTGGCCGCGGGTCGCGCCGCGGGTCTCCTCGTCATCGCCGATGCGAAGCGCGGCGACATCGGCAGCACGATGGATGCGTACGCCGCCGCGTGGCTGACACCGGGGTCCCCGCTGGAGGCCGACGCCGTCACGGCGAACCCCTTCCTCGGAGCCGGCTCGCTGGCCCCGGCCTTCGACCGGGCCGAAGCGCACGGCAAGGGCGTCTTCGTCCTGGCCGCCACCAGCAACCCCGAGTCGTTCGCGACGCAGCGGGCGCGCTTGGACGACGGCGCCAGCGTGTCGGCGCAGATCGTCGCGGAGGTCTGCGCGCGCAACGCGCAGCACACGCCGGCGGGGGAGTGGGCGAGCCTCGGGCTCGTCATCGGCGCGACGGTGGACTGGCCGGATGCCGGGCTGTCCCCGTTCTCGCCGGACGCCCCCATCCTCGCTCCCGGCTTCGGCAGGCAGGGCGCCCGCCCCGAGGACCTGCACAGGTTCGGCCCGCACACGGCGAATGTGATCGCCAGCGAGAGCCGCAGCATTCTCTCTGCCGGTCCCGACGGGATCGGGCAGGCCATCTCGCGACGCGCAGAGGAGTACAGGAAGATCCGTGGCTGATTCCACCCACCCTCCCGATGTCGACCGGGTCGCCGCCTCGCGCAGGGCGATCGCGGCGCGCCGCGCTCGCGCGAGCCTCAAACGCGACGTGACCACCCGCGTCATCACCCCGCAGGAGGTGCTGCGCCGCTCCGAGACACAGTCGGGGTCGCCGGCGGCGACGATGCGCGTGACCGAGTTCCTCACCAGCATCCCTGCCATCGGCGAGGGCAAGCGCGACCGCATCCTCTCGGCTCTGCAGATCTCGCCCGTCAAACGCCTCGGCGGACTGGGCTCGCGCCAGCGCCGCGACCTGCGGGAGTTCCTGGATCGGCGCCTGCCCGAGCCGCAGCCGCGTCCCGGGCGCAGTCGGCTGCTCGTGCTCGCCGGCCCGACCGCGGTCGGCAAGGGCACGGTGGCCGCCCGCATCGCCGCCGACCACCCCGAGATCCTGCTGTCCGTGTCGGCGACCACCCGCAGACCCCGCCCGGGCGAGGTCGACGGCGTGCACTACCGCTTCGTCGACGACGCCGAGTTCGACCGTCTCATCGCCGACGGGGAGCTTCTCGAGCACGCGACGGTGCACAACTCCTACCGCTACGGCACCCCGCGCGCCCCCATCGACGAGGCGCTCGCGCGGGGTCGCACAGTGCTCCTGGAGATCGACCTGCAGGGCGCACGCCAGGTGCGCGCCGCCGACTCCTCGGCGACGCTGGTCTTCCTGCTGCCGCCCAGCTGGGACGAGCTCGTGAACCGGCTTGTGGGACGGGGCACCGAGGACTCGGAGGAGCGCGCGCGCCGCCTGAAGACCGCGAAGGTCGAGCTGGCGGCGCAGAGCGAGTTCGACTTCCGGGTCGTCAACGACGACGTGGGCCGGGCCGCGGCGGAGGTCGTCGCCGTCACGCGGTAGAATGGCTGTTTGCGCCCGTACGAAGGAGATCCTCTATGGCCGGAACGAACCAGGGCATCATCGAGCCCCCCATCGACAGCCTTCTCGAGAAGGTCGACTCGAAGTACCAGCTCGTCATCTACGCCTCGAAGCGGGCGCGCCAGATCAACGACTACTACTCCGATCTGCACGAGGGCAACCTGTTCGACAACGTCGGGCCGCTCGTCGACTCCACCGTCGAGGACAAGCCGCTCACCATCGCGCTGCATGAGATCAACGAGGACAAGCTCCGTCTGCGCCACAACGACTGAGCCCTCTGCTCCATGAGCCAGCTGCGTCTGTTCACGTCCGAGTCCGTCACCGAGGGCCACCCCGACAAGATCTGCGACCAGATCTCCGACAGCATCCTCGACGCGCTGCTCACGGTCGATCCGGCCAGCCGGGTCGCGGTGGAGACCCTCGTCACCACCGGTCTGGTGCACGTGGCCGGCGAGGTCCGCACCAAGGGCTACGTCGACATCCCCGGCATCGTCCGGAGGGTGGTCAACCGCATCGGGTACACCTCGAGCGAGACCGGGTTCGACGGCGACTCGTGCGGGGTCACCGTGTCGATCGGCGAGCAGTCCGGTGACATCGCCGCCGGCGTGGACACGGCCATCGAGCACCGCGAGCAGGGCTCGGCCGACCCGGTGGACGCGCTGGGCGCGGGCGACCAGGGGATCATGTTCGGCTATGCGACGAACGAGACCCCGCAGCTCATGCCGATGCCGATCTGGACCGCGCACCGCATCGCCGAGCGCCTCGCCGACGCACGGCGCAGCGGTGCGCTGCCTTTCCTGCGCCCCGACGGGAAGACGCAGGTGACCCTCGGGTACGACGGGACGACCCCGCGGACCGTCGACACCGTCGTCCTGTCCACCCAGCACAACCCCGATATCTCGCTGCCCGCGCTGCGCGCGGCGGTCCAGGCCGAGGTCATCGAGCCGATCATCGCCGAGACCGGGCTGGACACGAGCGCAACGCGCTTCATCATCAACCCCGCAGGCCCGTTCGTCACCGGCGGTCCGAAGGGCGATGCGGGGCTGACGGGCCGCAAGATCATCATCGACACCTACGGAGGCGCCGCGCGGCACGGCGGAGGCGCCTTCAGCGGCAAGGACCCGTCGAAGGTCGACCGCTCCGGCGCCTACGCCCTGCGCTGGGTCGCCAAGAACGCGGTGGCCGCGGGACTGGCAGATCGGCTGGAGATCCAGGTCGCCTACGCCATCGGAAAGGCGACGCCGGTGGGCCTCTACGTCGAGACGTTCGGAACGGGGCACGCCTCCGAAGACGTCATCACGACCGCGATCCGCGACGTGTTCGACCTGCGCCCGCAGGCGATCATCGACGAGCTCGACCTGAAGCGCCCCATCTATGCGCAGACGGCGTCCTACGGGCACTTCGGCCGCGAGCTGCCCGATTTCACGTGGGAGCGCACCGACCGCGTGCACGAGCTGCGCGCGGCCGCGGGACTCTGACATGGCGCGCCCGGTCGCGCGGGTGCTCATCGATTCGCCGCTGCCGCAGCTGGACCGGCTGTTCGACTACCGCGTCCCCGAGGCGCTGATCGAGCAGGCCCGGCCCGGCGTCCGGGTGCGGGTCCCGCTGCGCAGCGCCGGG
>DASSYC010000060.1:0-3833 GCA_035703465.1 Microbacterium sp.
CACGAAGCTGAGCGCGAAGCTGATGAGCGGCTCAGCATTGTCGGTGACCCAGTCGCCGGCGGTGAGATCCTCACGGGACGCGTCGAAGACGCTCTCCATGAGCGGCAGGATCAGCAGCGTCATGGCGATCGCTACGACCGCGTCGGTGAACGCCTTCAGCCGCTCCGCGCTGACCGGGCCCGTCCGGCTCTCGTCCGGGGGCACCGCGTCGCGCGCCTCACTCACCCGGCGCTGCCTCCAGCGTCGCCCGCCACTGCTCGCGCCGCACCGCCTGCTCGACCGGGTCGGGCACCGGCAGCGAGGCGATCAGGCGCCGCGTGTACTCGTCGGCCGGGTCGCCCAGCACGCGGGCGGTCGGGCCCTCCTCGGCGATGCGGCCGTGGTGCAGCACGACCACCCGGTGCGCCAGCAGGTCGACGACGGCAAGGTCGTGGGTGATGAACAGCGTCGCGAAGCCGAACCGCTCCTGCAGCTCGCGGAACAGGTCGAGCACCTGAGCCTGCACCGACACGTCCAGAGCGCTGGTGGGCTCGTCGGCGATGAGCAGCTTCGGGTCGAGGGCGAGACCGCGGGCCAGCGACGCGCGCTGGCGCTGACCGCCGGACAGCTCGTGGGGGTACCGGTCGCCGAACGATGCCGGCAGCTGCACGGCCTCCAGCAGTTCGTCCACCTTCGGCCGGGCGGCGGCCACGTCGCGTGCGCCGCCGTGCACGATGAGCGGCTCGGCCACGTTCTGGGCGATGGTGCGCAGCGGGTTGAAGCTGGTCCCCGGGTCCTGGAAGACGAAGCCGAGCTCCTTGCGGTGAGGCCGGAACTGCCGCTCCTTGACCCCGTTCATCTCGGTGCCCAGCACCCGCAGCGAGCCGCCGGCCACCGGAGTGAGCCCGGCGATGGCGCGGCCGATCGTGGTCTTGCCCGAACCGCTCTCGCCGACCAGGCCCAAGACCTCCCCGGGCGCGATGGTGAAGCTGACCCGGTCGACAGCGCGAAACGCCGGGCGGCCGAACCGGCCCGCGTACTCGATGATGAGGTCGTCGGCGACGACCACGGGCGGATGCTCGTCGTCCGCCTCCGGCAGCTGCCGGTCGGTGATCACCACGCGCGGCACCGCGTCGAGCAGCTTCCTCGTGTAGGGATTCCGGGGCGCCTCGAACAGCTCATGCACCGGCGCGGTCTCGACGATCTCACCGTCGAGCATCACCGCGACGCGGTCGGCGAGGTCGGCGACGACCCCCATGTTGTGGGTGATGAGCACGATCGCCGTACCGTCCTCGTCGCGGAGGCGCCGCAGCAGGTCGAGGATCTCGGCCTGCACCGTCACGTCGAGCGCGGTCGTCGGCTCGTCGGCGATGATCACCGCCGGCTCCAGGGCGAGTGCCATCGCGATGACGATGCGCTGCTTCTGGCCGCCGGAGAACTGGTGCGGGTAGTCGTTCACCCGCCGCTCCGGCTCGGGGATGCCGACCCGGCCGAGCATCTCGACGGCGCGCGCCTTCGCCTCGGACTTGCTGTACCCGCCGTGCGCGCGCAGGCCTTCGGCCAGCTGCCACCCCACCGTGTAGACGGGGTTGAGCGCCATCGACGGCTCCTGGAAGATCATCGCCGCCTTGGTGCCGCGCACCTCGCGCAGCTCTCGCGCATCAAGCTGGGCGACATCGGTGCCGTCAAGCACCACCGCGCCGCGGATGACCGCCGTCTCGGGCAGCAGCCGCAGGATAGCCCGCGAGGTGACCGTCTTGCCGCTGCCGGACTCGCCGACGATGGCGAGCACCTCGCCGCGCCGCACGTCGAGCGAGACATCCCGCACCGCATGCACGTCGCCGCCGTCGGTGGCGAAGATGACGTCGAGGCCGCGGATGTCGACGACGGGACCGTCGGTCGCACTCATCACTCCACCTCTCCCATGAACTCGCGGCTCGCCGGCTCGGTCTTCGCGACGGCGTCGGCGGGGGTCTCCCGTCCGGCCCGGCGGCGGGCGCGCAGCCGCGGATCGGCCAGGTCGTTGAGGCTCTCGCCGATGAGGGTGATGCCGAGGATCGTCAGCACGATGGCGGTGCCGGGCGGGATCGCCGTCCACCAGATTCCGGCGGCGACATCGCTGATCGACTTGTTGAGGTCGTAGCCCCACTCGGCGGCGGCGGTCGGCTCGATGCCGAAGCCCAGGAACCCGAGAGCGGCCAGCGTGGAGATCGCCTCGGAGGCGTTGAGGGTCACGATCACCGGCAGCGTGCGGGTGGCGTTGCGCAGCACGTGCACGAACATGATGCGGGGCGTGGAGGCGCCGATGACCTTCGCCGACTCGACGAACGCCTCGGCCTTCACGCGCACCACCTCGGAGCGCACCACCCGGAAGTACTGCGGGATGAACACGACGGTGATCGACACCGCCGCCGCCATCACACCCGGCCACAGGCCGGACTGCCCGCCGCTGATCGCGATCGCCACGACGATCGCCAGCAGCAGCGTCGGGAAGGCGTAGATCGCGTCGGCGACGACCACGAGAACGCGATCGACCCAGCCGCCGAGGTAGCCGGAGACCAGGCCCAGCAGGATGCCGATGAACACCGACAGCAGGAGCGCCACGACGATCACCAGCAGCGCGGTCTGCGCGCCCCAGATCACGCGCGAGAGCACGTCGTAGCCGCCCACGGTGGTGCCGAGCCAGTGCTCGGCGCTCGGGGGCTGCTGCGCGCCGAAGTTGCCGTCCGGGCCGCTCAGCTGGTTGAAGCCGTAGGGTGCGATCCACGGTGCGAACGCCGCGAGCACGAGGAAGATCGCGGTCAGCACGAGGCCGGCCACGAGCATGCCACGCTGCAGCCCGACGGACTGGCGCAGCTGGTGGATGACGGGGAGGCGGTCGACGAAGCGGCGCTTGGCCATGTCAGTACCTCACCCTCGGGTCGAGGAAGGCGGCGATGATGTCGACGACGAAATTGGTGAGCGCCACGATGATGGCGATCATCGCCACAATGCCCTGCACGGCGACGAAGTCGCGCGCACCGAGGTACTTCACGAGCTGGAACCCGAGACCCTGCCACTCGAAGGTGGTCTCGGTGAGCACGGCGCCGCCGAGCATCAGGGCGATCTGCAGCCCGATGACGGTGATGATCGGGATGAGCGCGGGCTTGTACGCGTGCTTGCGCACGAGGCGGGTCTCACCGACCCCGCGTGAGCGCGCGGCGTCGATGTACGGCATGTTGTAGGTGCCGATGACGTTGGTGCGCACGAGCCGGAGGAAAATGCCGGCGACCAGCAGCCCGAGCGTGAGAGCGGGCAGCACGGCGTGGGCGAGCACGTCCCACAGATAGTCGGGGTTGCCCGAGGCGATCGCGTCGATCGTGTAGAGCCCGGTGTCGACCTCGCCGCGATTGAGGGCCAGTTCGGTGCGCACGCTGGCGCGGCCGCTGACCGGCAGCCAGCCCAGCCACACCGAGAAGATCAGCTTGGCCACCAGTCCCGAGAAGAAGACCGGCGTCGCGTAGAAGAGGATCGCGCTGACGCGCAGCACGGCGTCGGGGGTGCGGTCGCGCTTGGCGGCGGCGATCATGCCGAACGGGATGCCGATGATGAACGCCACGATCAGCGCGTAGATCACCAGCTCGAGCGTCGCGGCGCCGTAGGTGAGGAGCACTTGGGTGACCGGCTGATTGTCGGTGAGGGTGGTTCCGAAGTTGCCGGTGAAGATCTGACCCAGGTATTCGAGGTACTGGATCCAGATCGGCCGGTCGTAGCCGGCCTCGTGGATGCGCTCGGCGAGCTGGTCGGGGGGAAGGCGACCGCCCAGTGCCGCGGTGATGGGGTCGCCCGTGAGGCGGATCAGGAAGAAGACGAGC
>DASSYC010000221.1:0-2288 GCA_035703465.1 Microbacterium sp.
GGGCGAAGACCCGGCTGTCGGTCTTCATCGCAGGCGCGGTGATGGCGGTGGTGATCCTCGTCGCGGCCGACCTCGTCGCCTTCGTGGCGATGCCTGCGCTCGCAGGCCTTCTCATCGTCGTCGGCATCGGCGCCATCAAGCCGAGTCGCGTGTACTCGGTGGTGAAATCGGGTCCGCTGCCGACTGCGATCATGGCGGTGACGTTCGGGCTCACGCTCATCATCCCGCTGCAGTTCGCGGTGCTGGTCGGGGTGGGGCTCGGCGTCATCCTCTACGTCGCACAGCAGTCCAACCGCGTGCGCGTGCGCGCGCTGCGCCTGGAGTCAAGCGGCCGCTCGCGCGAGACCGATCCGCCGGCGATCGTGCCGGCGGGCGACGTGCTCATCCTGCAGCCGTACGGGAGCCTCTTCTTCGCGAGCGCGCCGGTGTTCGAACGCCAGCTGCCCGCGGTGAGCCGCGAGTCGCGCGGGGCGGTGGTGATCGTGCGCCTGCGCGGCACCGACCAGATCGGGCTGTCACTGGTCGACGTGCTGCGCCGGTTCGCGCACGCGCTGCACGACGCCGGATCGTCACTGAAGGTCGTCGCGACCGAAGACCGGGTCATCGAGCAGCTCGCCGGCGGCGGGCTGACCGCCGACATCGGGGAGCGCAACGTGTATCGCAGCACGGAGTGGGTCGGCGAGACCCTTCGTCGGGCCTACGCCGATGCGCAGGCAGAGGTCGAGCGGGGCTCCGTCGGCCGGTCGTGACGCGGCATTGCCGCGGCATCCCGTTCCTGCTAAACTTGAGCGTAGACGACTCAACTTTCAGGAGAACCAATGAACGCACAGCCGCAGCCGGGGCAGGAGGAGCAGCAGAGCCCGCTCGAGCAGTTCGGCATCAACCTCACCGACCGGGCACGCCAGGGCAAGCTCGACCCGGTGATCGGGCGTGACAGCGAGATCCGCCGCGTGAGCCAGGTGCTCACCCGGCGTACGAAGAACACCCCGGTGCTCATCGGCGAGCCCGGCGTTGGCAAGACAGCCGTCGTCGAGGGGCTCGCTCAGCGCATCGTCGCCGGCGACGTCGCCGAGAGCCTCAAAGACAAGGAGCTCGTGGCGCTCGACATCTCCGCCCTGGTCGCCGGCGCCATGTACCGCGGCCAGTTCGAGGAGCGGCTCAAGAGCGTCCTGAAGGAGATCACCGAGTCCGACGGGAAGATCATCACGTTCATCGACGAACTGCACGTGCTCATGGGCGCGGGCGGCGGCGAGGGCTCGGTGGCCGCCTCGAACATGCTCAAGCCCATGCTCGCCCGCGGCGAGCTGCGCATGATCGGTGCGACGACGCTCAACGAGTACCGCGAGTTCATCGAGAAGGATGCCGCGCTGGAGCGCCGATTCCAGCAGGTGTATGTGGGCGAGCCCAGCGTGGAGGACACGATCGCCATCCTGCGCGGCCTGAAGGAGCGCTACGAGGCCCACCACAAGGTCGCCATCTCCGACGGCGCACTGGTGGCGGCGGCATCCCTGTCCAACCGCTACATCCCCAGCCGCCAGCTGCCGGACAAGGCCATCGACCTCATCGACGAGGCCGCCTCGCGGCTGCGCATGGAGATCGAGTCCTCCCCGGAGGAGATCGACCAGCTCCGCCGTCAGGTCGAGCGGATGAAGATGGAGGAGTTCGCGCTCGCCAAGGAGTCCGACGAGGCCTCCGTCGAGCGGCTGGCGATGCTGCGCTCCGACCTCGCAGACCGCGAGGAGGAGCTGCGCGGGCTCGAGGCGCGCTGGGAGCGCGAGAAGTCGTCGCTGGAGGGCGAGGGCGAGCTGCGCCGCCAGCTCGACCAGCTGCGGGTCGAGGCCGAGCGGCTGCTGCGCGAGGGCAACCTCGCCGGTGCCAGCGAGATCAACTACGGCAAGATCCCGGCGCTGGAGAAGCAGATCGAAGCGGTGGCCGCCGCCGAGGCCCAGGTCGCGGAAAAGCTGGTCGGCGAGGAGGTGGGCGCCGAGCAGATCGCCGACGTCGTGGAGGCGTGGACCGGCATCCCGACCGGCCGGATGCTCCAGGGCGAGACCGCCAAGCTGCTGGAGATGGAGGCGGTGATCGGCCAGCGGCTGATCGGCCAGAAGGCGGCGGTCAATGCCGTCAGCGACGCCGTACGGCGCTCGCGGGCCGGCATCGCCGACCCCAACCGGCCGACCGGGTCGTTCCTGTTCCTGGGTCCGACCGGCACCGGCAAGACCGAGCTGGCACGGGCGCTCGCGGACTTCCTGTTCGACGACGAGCGGGCGATCGTGCGGATCGACATG
>DASSYC010000070.1:0-7967 GCA_035703465.1 Microbacterium sp.
GCCGCGCACGGGCGCTCGGGGCGACGCGCAGCACGATCGTGGTGCAGATCCTCGTGAACGCGGCACTCTGCGGGCTGATCGGGGCTGTCGCGGGCGTGATCGGCGGTCTCGTGATCAACGCGGCCGTGGCGGGCTCGCTGCCCGCGTGGGATTCACCGTCGGTGTCGCGGTGCTCATGGTGCTCGCCGCCGTCGCTGGCGCCATCGCGCCCGCGGTGCGCGCGTCGCGCATGGACCCGGTGCGCATCCTTCGGGTGCCGTGAGGGGTCGCGTTCGGCGGTACGCTCGGCGATGTCTCACCGGTGATACACTCATCCCGTGGACGAGACTGCACACCGGGTGACCGTACGAGAGCTGCGCAACAGCGGGGCAGAGGTGCTGGCGCGCGTTCAACTGGGTGAACGCCTGACGGTCACCAGAGATGGTGCTCCCGTCGCCGAGCTGAGTCCGCTGCCGCGCCGCAGCCTGTCGTCCGAGCAGCTCGTCGAGCGGTGGCGGCGACTGCCTCCCCTTGACCTCGTGAAGCTGCGGGCCGACATCGACACCGTGCTGGATCCGGCGCTGTGACCGCGCGGCCCGCCCGCGGGATGCTCGACACCTCTGCCGTCGTCCGCCTCGGAGACGTCGCCGACCCCGCGTCGCTTCCGGTCGAGTGCGTCGTCTCCGCGGTGACCCTCGCCGAACTCAGTGTCGGCCCGCTCGTCACGGCGGATCCGCACGAGCGCGCCGTGCGACAGCAGCATGTGCAGCTCACCGAGGCCTCGCTGGGCCTTGTGCCGTTCGATGCCGCCGCGGCGCGGGCATTCGGAGCGGTCGCGGCCGCCCTGCGCGCCGACGGTCGTACGGTGCGTGCACGCGCGTACGACGCCTTGATCGCGGCATCCGCTCTCGCCGAAGGGATCCCGCTCTACACGGCGAATCCGCGGGACTTCACCGGCATCCCCGGGCTCGACGTCCGCGTGCCGACCTACCCGCCCTCATAGCGCGCCGCCGCACACCCCGGCTTACAATTGACCGCATGGCCGGCGGCACGCCCGAGTGGGTGATTCGCGAGGATGCGGCACAGCCCGTGATCCTCGCGCTGTACCTGCGCCAAGTGCTGGGCATCCGCTCGCCCGATGAACTGCCGCACCTGCGCGGCATCACCCCGCGCGCGAACGACCGCGACGAGGACGCGCAGGCGCTGCTCGAGCGTCAGTGGCGCGAGTACTGGGCGATGACGGTCGAACCGCAGGCGCACCCGTCGCAGGTGCCGCTCGACCTCGTCGACGGCTTCGAGACGCTGGTCGCGCTGCCCGTCGAGGGCGCCGAGGTGCTGCGCACCGCGATGGCACCGCACGCGGTCGAGGCGGTCGCCTACTCGCAGTCGGTCAACGCACGCTATGCGAAGGATGCCGCGGCCAAGCCGGGCGTCTCGTACCGGGCGTACGCGAGCGCGATCGCCGAGCACGAGCGCCAGGTCGGCCGGAGGGCGCACTCGTTCGAGCTGAACGTGCAGGTGCTGCCGCTCACTCAGCGCGGGGTGTGGTGGATCGGGTCGCTCACGATCGCCGTCACCGA
The DNA here is from genome assembly GCA_035703465.1 of Microbacterium sp. Classification (GTDB taxonomy): domain Bacteria; phylum Actinomycetota; class Actinomycetes; order Actinomycetales; family Microbacteriaceae; genus Microbacterium. The sequence continues at coordinate 1,560 of DASSYC010000070.1, forward strand.
CGGGCTGCGGGGGGATGTCGTGGCGTTCGACTCGGCGATCCACCCGATCATCGCCGAGCTGGCGTAGACCGCGGCGGGACTCAGTCCAGCGACTCCACGGTCTCGTGGTCGACCCGCACCTGCTTCGGACGGCGGCCGACGACCTTGTCGAGGATCAGCGCGAGGCCGCCTCCGGCGAGGAGCCCGGCCGCGACCCCGACCAGGGCGAGGAAGCCGAACACCTGACCGTCTGAGTACATCGCGCCGTTGTCCGCGAGTCGGTCGTTCCCGTTGAACGCGAACGTGAGGATCATCGCGACGAACACGCCGAGCGCAGCGCCCAGCGCGAGGAAGATCCCGTACCGCGGCGAACGCCGCACGGTGGCGTGCTCGATGCGATCGCTGATCGCGTCCAGGTGATCGGAGGATGCGGGTGCGTCCACGTTCTGGGGGCTCTGTGCCGTGTCGGCCATGCATCCATTGTCCCACCCCTGGAGGCAGCGGGTGCATTCTTCGGCTCAGGGCCGCAGCGGCAGCACGTCGCCCAGATGTGCGCGGGTCCCTGACGCGAAGATCAGCCCCGTCGAGACGGCGACGTTCCAGTCCTGCTCGCCGAGCGCGACGGCGATCCACGTCATCGGGTCGATCTCCACGACGTTCGGGGGCGTGCCGCGCGTGTGCCGCGGACCCTCGATCGCCTGCACCGCGCCGAACGGCGGCACACGCACCTCCACCGCGTTGCCCGGCGCCTTCTCCACCAGCAGCTGCAGCAGGTAGCGCACCGCGGTGGGCAGATCGGTGGCCTCGGGCTGGCCGCTGCGTACTCCCGCGAGCGCGGCGCGGCCATCCTCCGTGCGGATCCTGCGGGGCATCCCTCCACGGTACCCGCCGATAGGCTGGCCACGTGAGAATCCTGGTCCTCGGCTCGGGCGCACGCGAGCACGCCGTCGTCCTCGCCCTGCGCTCCGAAGACGCCGGTCACGTGCTCTTCGCCGCCCCCGGCAACGCCGGCATGGCCCGCGATGCGACGCTCGTCGCCGTCGATCCGCTCGATGCCGCAGCGGTCACGTCGTTCGCGAACGAGGAGCACGTCGACCTCGTCGTCATCGGGCCGGAAGCGCCGCTGGTCGCGGGCATCGCCGATGAGCTGCGCGAGCGCGGCATCCCGGTCTTCGGCCCCGGCCGCGCCGCAGCCCAGCTGGAGGGCTCGAAGACGTTCGCCAAGCGGATCATGGAGGCGGCGGGGGTGCCCACCGGCCGCGCCGTGCACGCGCGCACCATCGCCGAGGTCGAGGCCGCATTCGACGAACTCGGCGCCCCGCACGTGGTGAAGGCCGACGGCCTCGCCGCCGGGAAGGGCGTCATCGTGACATCCGACCGCGCCGCCGCTCTCGCCCACGCCGAGGCGTACCTCCCGCTCGGGCCCGTGCTCGTCGAGGAGTACCTCGACGGCCCCGAGGTGTCGCTCTTCTTCCTCTGCGACGGCGACACCGTGCGCGCACTCGCGCCCGCACAGGACTACAAGCGCCTGCGCGACGGGGACGAGGGCCCCAACACCGGCGGCATGGGCGCGTACTCGCCGCTCCCCTGGCTGACCGAGCGGTTCGGCGGCGAGCAGGCCTTCACCGAAGAGGTCACGCGGGAGATCGCGGAGCCGGTCATCAGACAGCTGGATGCCGAGGGCACCCCGTTCATCGGACTGCTCTACGCCGGCCTCGTGCTCACCGCCGACGGCATCAAGGTCGTCGAGTTCAATGCGCGCTTCGGCGACCCGGAGACGCAGGTCGTGCTGCCGCGCCTTGTCGACCCGCTGTCCGAGCTGCTGCTCTCTGCGGCATCGGGGCACCTCGAAGACCATCCGACGCCCGCGTTCGCCGAGGCCGTCGCAGTCACCGTCGTCGTTGCCAGCGAGGGCTATCCGGGCGGGCCCGTGACGGGGCGGACGATCGAAGGACTGGATGCCGCGGCATCCGTACCCGGTGTGCACCTGGCCCACAGCGCCACCGCCGAGGCTCCCGACGGTGGCCTGATCGCCTCCGGCGGGCGCGTGATCAGCGTGGTTGCACTGGGCAGCACATTCGCCGAGGCATCCGAGCGGGCGTACGAAGCCGTCGCGCACATCGAGCTCGAGGGCTCGCAGCACCGCACCGACATCGCCGCGCGGGTCCGGGAGTCCTGAGCAGCGCACAGCACCCTCTCCGGCTGCCATGGTTTGCTTGAGGGGGCACGCGGCATCTGTCCGACGTGCCGCTGGAGGTTCTTGTGGCACAGGAGGTTCGCGGCAAGGGCCGCTTCCATCGCGAGGGCGGGCGACACCGCTTCACCGCACGGCGCGGCCGGGTGGTTTCCGTGACCCGGGTGGCGCCGGTCATGCTGCGCGTGCGCCTGGAAGGCGCCGACTTCGCCGACTTCGTGAGCGAGGGGCCGTCCGACCACGCGCGCGTCTACTTCCCCGATCCCGACACCGGCGAGTACAACCACCCCGAGCCGGCAGGGCCCGGCGAGGACGGCATCGTCCGGCCCGAGGGTCCCGCGTACGCGCGCGACTTCACCCCGCTGCATATCGTCCGCGACGCCGACGATGTCTCCCTCGAGCTGGATGTCTTCCTGCATCCCTCTCCCGGCCCGGCATCCCGCTGGGCGGGGCAGGCCAAGCCCGGCGACGAGCTCGTCGTCGTCGGCCCGCGCGGGTCGCGGGCCGCTCCGCAGGGCGCGTCGCGCCTGCTGGTGCTCGCCGACGAGACCGCGCTGCCGGCCGCGGCGCGGTTCGCCCGCGAGGTTCCGGCGGCGACCGCCGTCGACGTCGTCGCGGTGACCGGCGACGACGGGGGGTGGGTCGCGGAGTACCTGGCGGATGCCGCGGGCCGCTCCGACATCCGGGTGCATCACGTCGACGGCCCGGCCGAAGGCGATGCGCTGGTCAAGGCGCTGGCCGGCGTCGACCCGATCGACGAGGGCACATTCGTGTTCGCGGCGGGCGAGGCATCCGCTCTCCTGCCGCTGCGCCGCCATCTGCGCGGCACCCTGGGCCTGCCGCACGAGCAGGTGGCGATCAGCGGCTACTGGCGCCGCGGGGTCGTGGCCTTCGACCACCACACGCCGGTCGATCCGGACGACCCGGACTGATCACTCCTTCGCGAGCGCCTTCGGTCGCCGCATGAACAGCACAGCGGCCAGCCCGACGATCAGGACCGCGGCGGGAAGGATCATCGACTCGGCCATCGCCGCGGAGAACCCGTCGACGAGGAACGGCGGCAGCTGCCCGGAGCTGAAGGCGCCGTCCGCATCGCCCGAGCCGGGGAAGTGCGACTCGATCCTCGACTGCATGAGGGCGGCGATCGCCGCCGAGCCGATCACCGACCCGACGGTGCGCGTCGTGTTGTAGATGCTCGACCCGGCGCCGGCCAGGTGCACGGGCAGATCGCGGTTGGCCGTGGTCGCCAGCGGCCCCCACATGCCCGCGCTGCCCACGCCCAAGATCGCCGAGGGGATCAGGAACACCCAGATGGGCGTGTCGGCGTTCATCAGCACCGCGTAGAGCACGAGCGAGCCGCCGACCAGCAGCGTCGCCGGCACCAGCATCAGTCTCGGATCGATGCGGTCCAGCAGCCGCCCGGCGGGGGCGGAGAGGATGCCGGCGAACACCGCCATCGGGATCATCAGCAGTGCCGACTGGGTGGGCGTGAGACCGCGCGCGAGCTGGATGAAGAACATCAGCGGCAGGCTCATCGCCGTGATGGAGAACCCGACCGCGGCGATGCCGATGCTCGACATCGAGAAGTTGCGATCGCGGAACAGCACGAGCGGCACGAGCGCCTCGCTGCGGGTCTTGGCCTGCTGCCAGACGAACAGCGCGAGCACGACCACACCGGCGCCGATCAGCCCCCACACCGTGATCGGCCCCCAGATCTGGCCCCAGTCGTACGTCTCGCCCTCCTGCAGCCCGAACACGATCAGGAACATGGCAACGGCGCTGAGCACCACCCCGAACCAGTCGAAGCGGTGCCCGTGCTTGGTGAGCGTGGGCACGAGGATCCAGGCCAGCACGAAGCCGACGACGCCGACCGGCAGGTTGATGAAGAAGATCCACTCCCAGCCCAGGCCGTCCACGAGGGCGCCCCCGACGAGCGGACCGACGAGCATCGCGACGCCGGATGTCGCGCCCCACAGCCCCATCGCCGCGCCGCGCTGGGTGGCCGGGAAGGTGCGCGTGATCACGGCCATCGTCTGCGGTGTCATGAGGGCCGCGCCCAGCCCCTGCGCCGCGCGGAACGCGATCAGCGTGCCGAGGGTGGGCGAGAGCCCGCAGCCCAGGGAGGCGAGGGTGAAGACGGCGAGGCCGATGAGGTAGAGGTTCTTCGGGCCGAAGCGGTCGCCCAGGCGTCCGGTGATCAGCAGCGGCACCGCGTAGGCCAGCAGGTAGGCGCTGGTGACCCACACCACGTTGTCGAGGTTGTTCGTGTCGGGATCGAGTGCGGCTTTGATCGCCGGGTTCGCGACCGAGACGATCGTCGTGTCGACGAGGATCATGAAGAACCCGATGACCAGCGCCCACAGCGCCGGCCACGGGTTCGCCGGGCCCTCCACGCCGATGCGTCGGGGGTCCTGCCGTGTCACGGGCGGGTGGGCTTCCGATTGCGTCACGAGCGTGAACTCTACTCCGCCCGCAGGCGAGTGCTCTGCGAGGATGGGCCAGTGAGCACTCTCCTCGATCTTCCCGGCTGGACCCACGTGTACTCGGGCAAGGTCAGAGACCTGTACCGCCCCTCGGGAAGCGGGAGCGGGGCAGGCGAGGGCGAAGGCCGGATGCTGGTGGTCGCCAGCGATCGGGTGAGCGCGTTCGACCACGTGCTCAGCCCGGAGATCCCCGGCAAGGGCGAGCTGCTCACAACGCTGAGCCTGTGGTGGTTCGACCAGCTCTCCGGTGCGGACGGGGGGCGCGGCATCCCCAACCACCTCGCCCACGACGCCGATGCGCCGGCAGAGGTCGCGGGACGGGCGATGGTCGTCACAGAGCTCGACATGCTGCCGGTGGAATGCGTCGTGCGCGGGTATATCACGGGTTCGGGATGGGCCGAGTACCGCGCGCAGGGCACGGTCTGCGGCATCCCTCTTCCCGACGGCCTCGCCGACGGCGACCGCCTGCCGGAGCCCCTGTTCACCCCCGCGCACAAGGCACCGCTGGGCGCGCACGACGAGAACATCTCGTTCGCGCAGACCGTCGAGCTCGTGGGCGCGGAGCGCGCAAAGCAGCTGCGGGAGGTCTCACTGGAGGTCTACGAACGTGCGGCGCGCACAGCGGCCGCCCGCGGACTGATCCTCGCCGACACGAAGTTCGAGTTCGGCACAGGCGGCGACGGTGAGCTGCGGCTGGCCGACGAAGTGCTCACGAGCGACTCGTCGAGGTATTGGGATGCCGCGGCCTGGCAGAGCGCGGCGACGCCGGCCACGCGCATGGCGAGCTTCGACAAGCAGCCCGTGCGGGATTGGCTCGCCGCACACTGGGACCGGACGGGCACTCCACCCGTGCTGCCCGAAGAGGTCGTCGCGAGCACCGCGCGGCGATACCGCGAGCTGGTCACGCGTCTGACCGGCCGCTCACCCGGGGAATGAAACGCGCGGGGCGCCCGTTGCATCGGATATGGAGAAGCTTGCCGTGGCAACAACTGATCACATCGCCGCCGACACTGCGATGGGGGCGGTGACGCTGCTCGTCGCCGACCTCGACGGCATGACCGCCTACTACCGCGACGTGGTGACGCTGCAGGTGCTCCGCGCCGACGGCGACACGGTGACCCTCGGGCGGGCAGGGCGGTCGATCGTCATCCTGAAGCACGAGCCGCAGCTCGCACACGCCCCGCACGGCTCCGCCGGTCTCTACCACACGGCGATACTGTTCGAGTCGCAGGCGGCCCTCGCCGCCGCGCTGTACTCCGTCGCGCAGCACGCGCCCCAGACGTTCACCGGCAGCGCCGACCACCTGGTGAGCCAGGCCTTCTATTTCACCGATCCCGAGGGCAACGGCATCGAGCTGTACTGGGATCGCGACCGCACCCAGTGGTCGTGGACCCATGGTCAGGTCGAGATGGACACGATCTTCCTCGAGCCGAATGCGTTCCTGCGCGATCACCTCACCGCCGAGGCGGCCGAGGGCGGCACCGAGGCGGATGCGGCATCCGTCGGCCATGTGCACCTCTCGGTCGGCGACGTCCCGTCTGCCCGCGCGTTCTACGTCGACGCCCTCGGCTTCGACACCACCGCGACGCTCGGCGACACCGCCCTGTTCGTCAGCGCCGGCGGCTACCACCACCACATGGCTATGAACGTGTGGAGCTCGCGCGGCGCCGGCCCCCGCATGCCCGCGCTCGGTCTGGGCCGCATCGACCTCGTCCTGCCCGACGCCGACGCGCTCGGCGCCCTGCACGAGCG
>DASSYC010000211.1:0-7062 GCA_035703465.1 Microbacterium sp.
ACGATGCCGTACATGCGGGCGAAGTCGTCCCACGGGATCTCGCGTGCCCACGTCATGTACAGGGTGAGCGCCAGCAGCAGCGCGATCAGCGCGAGGGTGATCCACAGCCCTATTCGCACGGCCGGGCGCTGTCGGCTCGAGAGCAGCAGCAGCAGGGATGCCAGCGCGAACGCCGACGAGACCGCCACGCCAGACCAGACGAGTCTGAACACGAGCTCCCACTGCTCGTGCGAATCGACCCAGATGTTCCACACCACGAGGGCGGCCGACAGGACCGTGACCACGACGCCCGCCATCCCGAAGACCTGTGCGCGCCGGCCGACGAGTGCCGCGCAGCAGAGCACGCCGACGCTGAAGGCGCCGATCACCGCGGTGGTCACAAGCACGCGGAAAGCGGTCTCGCCCAGGCTGCCGCCGAGCAGGACGATGATCCCGAGCACCGCGGCCAGGCCGAAGGCGGCGATGATGACGCCGACGATGATGCGGCGCAGCAGGCTGATTCCAGGGCGGGCGGCGGCGGTGTGTTCAGTCATAGACAGACCTTGGCACAGATCCGCCGGCCGAGTCAGATCAGCGCGGCGCGGACCTGGATCAGGTCGTCGGCCATCTGCGCTTTGAGCGGTTCGATGCCCGCGAACGCCACCATGCCGCGGATCCGCTTCACGAATCGAACCTCGACGAGGTGCCCGTAGAGGTCCATCTCGGTCTCATCGAGCACGTGGGCCTCGACCTGTCGGCGCGGCACGTCGTCGAAGGTCGGGTTGGTGCCGACGCTGATGGCGGCGGCATACCGGATGCCGGTGCGCAGCCCGTCGTCGGAGCCCTCGTCCACGAGCCAGCCGGCGTACACGCCGTCCGCCGGGACGAAGCCCTCCAGGTCGGGTGAGAGGTTCGCCGTGGGAAAGCCCAGCTCGTGTCCGCGCTTCAGGCCATGCACCACCTCGCCGAGCACCGACGGCGCCCGGCCGAGGAGCTTGCCGGCCGTCTCCACATCTCCCTCGGCCAGCAGCTCGCGGACCCAGGTGGACGACACCCGGCGATCGGCATCGATCGCGCGGACGTCGGAGATGACGTCGACCCGGAAGCCCATTTCGCCCCCCAGCTCGCGCAGGACCTCGGGGGTTCCGGCACCGCCGCGCCCGAAGCGGAAGTCCGCACCCACCAGCACCGTGCGCGCGCCGAGCGCGCCGACCAGGATCCGCTCGACGAACTCCCTGGGCGTGAGGTCGGCCAGCGCCCGGTCGAACCGCAGCAGCAGCGTCGCATCGATGCCGGTCTCACCGAGCAGCCGCAGCTTCTGGGTCACGCCCACCAGGTCTTCGGGGCAGACGTCGGGCCGCAGCAGGCTGAGGGGATTGCGGTCGAAGGTGACCGCGACCACCTTGGTGCCGCTCGGAGCGGCATCCACCCGCGCACGCTCGAGCACGGCGCGGTGGCCGGCGTGCACGCCGTCGAACTTCCCGATCGCGACGACGGAGGGCCCGAACCCCGCGGGGACCTCGCCCGGCTCACGGTAGACGATCATGATGCCACCGCGGTGGGTGCGGCATCGGCCTTGCTCGCCGCGACAGCCGGCGGATGGGTGACGAGCCACCACAGTCCGAGGAAGGGAAGCACGAGCGGGATGAACAGGTACCCCATGCCGAAGAACGACCACACGGTCGCCTCGGGGAACAGGTCGGGCCGGATGAGGCTGAGCGTGCCGATGGCGAGCACTCCGAGCAGCTCGAAGCTGATCGCCACCCAGGCGATGCGGTACCAGACGGTCGATCCCGCGAAGATCAGCGCCAGGGTCGCGATGATGTAGACGACGGCGGACACCGCCGAGAGCGTGAAGGCGAGCGGCGCGTGGTCGAACCGCTCGATGACCTGCACCAGCGATCGGCCGAACGCGCCGACCGCCAGGATGCCGTAGACGACGACCAGGACACGGCCGATTCCGGACATGCGGCGACGAGGGCGGGCTTCGGAGGACATGACGCGTCAATCCTAAGACGACCCGGCTCAGGCGATCTGCACGGTCCAGATCACCTGCATCCGCCAGACCATGACGGCGACCGCCAGCGCGGCGACTCCGAGCACCACGGTGCTCCAGCGGCTGCGCTCGACCAGCGCCCAGGCGACTCCGGCCGGCGGCAGGAGCGCGGCGGCGACAAGATAGACCCAGAACTCGAGGAGGCTTCCGCTGGGCGGGTTGCCGGCCAGCGGCGCGACGATCGCGATCACGATCTGCGCGATCAGCAGCAGCTCGATGGCCGCCATCGCGCCCACGGTGAGATCGCTGGGGCGCCGCCCGATCAGCCCCAGCACGATGCACAGCACGCCGGCCAGGACGGCCACGATCACCTGGATGTAGGTGAACCACAGGATCATTCGGTCTCCTCGGGGAGGTTCATGGCGCTCTTGAGGTCGTCGTCGCGCGCTTCGACGATGCCGACGAGGCGGCCGTCCGGATCGATCGCCGCGGCTCGCTGCCGCCCGGCCAGGCGGCCGGCGCCCGCGGCCAGCCGCTTGCCGTGGCGCAGGTCGCGCGCCTCGTCGGCGGTCACGTCGAGACGACCCAGGACCGCCGCCGCCACGTCCGCAGGCGGGCGCAGCGCCGCCGGGGCGATGTCGTCGGGCGCGACCGCGTCGGCCACGTCGAAAGGACCCACGCGCGTGCGCCGCAGGGCCGTGAGGTGACCGCCGACCCCGAGCGCCGCACCCAGATCACGCGCGAGGGCCCGGATGTACGTGCCGCTGGAGCAGTCCACGACGGCCTCGAGATCGACGGCCTCGAGGTCGACGGCACCGGGGTCGACGGCACCGGGGCTGCCCGACCCATCGAGGGGCGCCGGGACCGCCCGGGGACCGGCGACGATCTGGAATCTCGAGACGGTCACCTCGCGCGGCTTCAGCTGCACCTGCTCCCCCGCCCTGGCGAGGTCGTACGCGCGGCGCCCGTCCACCTTGATCGCCGAGACGGTGCTCGGCACCTGGGCGATGCGACCGGTGAGAGCCGCGACGGCGGCATCGACGGCGGATGCGGGGATGCCGGAGGCATCCGCCGTCGCTGTGATCTCGCCGTCCGCGTCGTCGCTGTCGGTGCTCACGCCGAGCCGGATGGTCGCCTCGTACGTCTTGTCGAGCCCCACCAGGTACGTCAGCAGGCGTGTCGCGCCCTCGACGCCCAGCACGAGCAGGCCGGTCGCCATCGGGTCGAGCGTGCCGGCATGGCCGATCTTCCGGGTGCCGAGCGCGCGGCGCGCGCGGGCGACGACGTCGTGCGAGGTCACCCCTGCGGGCTTGTCGACGAGGAGGATGCCGGCCGCCATCAGCGCCGGCTCCCGGCGACGCGGAACGGATGCGCCAGGTCGCTGTTGTCGACCACGGCCGATGCGGCCTCGATCGGCTGGGCCTCGCGCAGATAGAGCTGCTGGCCCTCGTAGTAGCGCCGGTTGGCGGGAGCGAGCGGATCGGGGTCGCAGCCGTCGCGCAGCGCCATGCGCGCGTAGGCGACTTCGAAGGGCACATCCAGCCACACCGACCAGTCCCACAGCCCGCGCAGCAGCGGACGGTTGAGGAAGATGCCGTCGACGATCAGCACCGCGTCGCGGGGGCCGGTCACCCACTGCGACCCCACCGGCGCGTCCCGACGCAGGTCGAAGGCGGCGAGCTGGAAGCCCGTGGAACCGGCGGTCTGCGCCCCGTCGCGGAACGGGTCGACCAGCACGCGCCGGAAGGTGGGGTAGTCGTAGGAGTCGCGGTAGAAGCCCTCGGGCGAGTTCCGCCCCCGCGCATAGCGTTCCGCGCGCGGGCGGTGGAAGTCGTCGATGCCCGCCCGGTAGACGGCGACGCCCTCCTCGGAGAAGGCCTCGGCCAGTCCGTCGGCGAAGACGGTCTTGCCCGCGCCGTCGACCCCGTCCACGGCGAGCACCACCCTGCCGGCGCGGCCGCGGCGCGCCTCGTCGCGCAGCGCGCGCCACAGCGTCGTGACGGGCGTGACGGGCAGGCGCATGATCCCAGCCTACGGGCGGCGCGGGCAGGCATCCGGCCTAGGCTGAACCGCATGCCCGACCTCGCCGCGCCCCTGATCGCGTGGTATCGGGAGCACGCGCGCGACCTGCCCTGGCGGCGAGCGGACTTCCTCGCGGGCTACGGCGCGTGGGGAGTGCTGGTGAGCGAGTTCATGCTGCAGCAGACACCGGTGACCCGCGTCATCCCGCACCTGGAGGCGTGGCTGGCGCGCTGGCCGACGCCGGCCGCGCTGGCCGCCGACGCGCCGGCGGAGGCGGTGCGCCAATGGACGAACCTCGGCTACCCGCGCCGGGCGCTGTGGCTGCACCGGGCGGCGGTGCAGACCCGCGACCGGCACGGCGGTGTCGTCCCGCGCGATGTGGCCGCGCTGCTGGCGCTGGCGGGCATCGGCGACTACACGGCGCGAGCGGTCGCGGTGTTCGCGTACGGCGACCGGCACCCGGTGGTCGACACGAATACGCGGCGCGTGCTGGCGCGCGCCGTCGACGGCAGGTCGCAGCCGGGGCCGCCCTCGCGCCGCGACCTGGACGCGATGGCGGCGCAGCTGCCCGTCGACGACGCAGAAGCGGCGGTCATGAACGCGGCGACCATGGAACTGGGTGCCGTGGTCTGCACGGCGCGCGCACCGCGGTGCGCCGCCTGCCCGATCGCCGACCGCTGCGCATGGCGCGCCGCCGGATTCCCCGACACCGGCGATCAGCGCCGCCGGCAGGCTCGGTACGAGGGCAGCGACCGGCAGGCCCGCGGCGCGGTGCTCAGAGCGCTGCGGGATGCCGCTCCCGCCGCCGTCCCGCACCGAGCGGTCATCTCCGACTGGCCTGACGCGGGTCAGCGCGACCGCGCGATCGACTCGCTCATCGCAGATGGCCTCGCCGAGGCATCCGACGGGCTCCTCACCCTGCCGGGCCTGTCTCCGGCGCGGACGGAGCCGCTCTCCTTGGGTGAGCTCCCGCAGGGCGAGCCGTCAGCCGCGCACGGCGACGAGATCGTCGACGATCCGCTCGAGTCCGGCGACACCGGGCGCGGCGGCGACCTCGGCCGCGAGCTCTCGCGCGCGCTCGCGGTACGACGGCTCGGCGAGGACCTCGTCCACGGCTCGCGCGATGGCGGCCTCGTCGGGCCGGGCCGTCTCGAGGTTCACCCCGACGCCTGACCACTGCACGCGCCGTGTCGTCTCGGCCTTGTCCTCCGTGTCGCCGGCCACCACGATCGGCACACCGTGAGCCAGCGCGAAGTTGAGGCCGCCATAGCCGCCGTTGGTGATGAAGACGTCGACCTTCGGCATCAGCGCGTCGTAGCCGATGAACTCGGCCGCCCGCGCATTCGACGGCAGCGCGCCGAGCGAAGCGACGGGCGCCCCGCCCGTGGTCACCACGGCCAGCACGTCACGGTCGGCGAGGGCTCTCACCGTGGGGAGGATGAGCTCTTCGGAGTTCTCGTTGGCGATCGTGCCCTGCGAGACGTGCACCACCGGCCGGCCGCCGTCGAGGTCGGGCCACCACTCGGGCAGCGCATCCGAGCGGGAGAGATGCGCCACCGGCCCAACGAACTGGACACTGCGCGGGAGGTCGCGGCGAGGATACTCGAAGCCCGCGACGGTGAACTGCGCGTAGCGGTCGGCACGCACGGCCCAGTCCATGAAGTAGACGCCGAGCGTCGACCCGGTCGCCTCCTTCACGAACTTCTCGACCTGCTGCTGGGGCGTGCGGAGGATGACGTGCTTCGTCATGAAGTTCAGGAAGCGGTTGCGCAGCCGGCCGATCGCGTCGTCGCGCGGCAGGATGCCCAGCCCCCACGGTGCCGCGTCGACGCTGGACAGCCCGAGCGGCAGGATCCCGCACGCCACGAGCGGTCGACGATGATCGCGCGACACGGCCAGTGCGGCGGCGCCGACGACGGTGAACTCGGTGAGCACGGCGTCGGTGGGTTCGGCGTCGATCGCCGCGCACAGCGCGCGGTACTGCGTCCGTGCCGGCGCGATGAAGATCTGCTCGATGTTTCGCACCATTCCCTTGGTGCCCGCGCGCCGGTCGCCCGAGGCGCGCGCCGCGGCGATCACCGCCGCGTGATCGATCTGCGCCCCTTCGGGCCAGGGGATGAACTCCGCCCCGGTGCCGCGCACCGCGCCGGCGAATCTGTCGCCGGTGAGAAAGCGGACGCGATGGCCTGCCGAGACGAAGTGGGCGGCGACCCCGAGCATGGGGGCGACGTGCCCGTCGGCGACGTGGGCTGCGAGCAGAACCGAGTGCATGACGACCTCCGTCCGAAGACCCGCCTCGTCGGTCCTCCCCGAAGCGAATTTTCGTGTTAGTAAGGGTGACATGAAAACCCGGTCGTACACAAGCCCCCTGCGTGCGCGCGCCGCCGCCCGAACCGGCGAGCGCATCCTCCTCGCGGCGTACGAACGCATCTCGACGGACTACTACGACGACGTCACACTCGACGCGATCGCGGCGGACGCCGGCGTGACGGTGCAGACCGTGCTGCGACGCTTCGGCAGCAAAGAAGGACTCATCCGTGCCGTCGCACAGGCACGGTCACCCGGCGTCGTGGCACAGCGCGACGAGGCACCCGTCGGCGACATCCCCGGCGCCATCGCGAACCTCGTGGACCACTACGAGTCGATCGGAGATCTCGTGATGCTGCTGCTGCGGCAGGAGGAGCGCGTGCCGCCGTTCGCCGAGGTCACGGCCTTCGGCAAGGCGTATACGGACGGCTGGATCGACCGCGTCTTCGCGCCGTGGCTGGATGAGCGCCCGGGCGAGGATCGGCAGATCCTCCACGCGCAGCTGTTCACCCTGTGCGATACCTACACGTGGCACCTTCTGCGGCGGGATCGCGAGCTGTCACGCGCGCAGACGCAGCGGGCCCTCACCGAGATGGTCGAGCGACTGCTGTCCTGAACGCGGTCACTCCTGCCATCCGCGATAGATTGCATCGATCCCGCTGTGGACGAGTGCGACCGGATCCGCCGGCACGGTCTGCGGGATCTTGCCGTGGATGTCGAGTCGGGCGATCCCGTAAACCAGTCCCCACGTGCTCGCG
>DASSYC010000247.1:0-4182 GCA_035703465.1 Microbacterium sp.
TGAGGTCGAAGACTCTTCCGGGATCGATCACGCCGTCCCAGATGAGCCGGATGAGCTCGGGCAGGAACCGTCGCACCGGGGCGGGTCCGCCGTGCAGGTGCACGGTGGACCCGAACAGCTCCCGTCCGTCCAGCTCCACGCCATGAGAGACTCCGACGAATCCGACATAGCCGCCGGCCCGGGTGGAGCGGATCGCCTGCAGCATCGACTCCTGCGTCCCGACGGCTTCGACGGTGCCGTGCGCGCCGTAGGCTCCGGTGAGCTCCCTGACGCGGGCGGCCGCGGCATCCCCCCGCTCCTCGATGATGTCGGTGGCGCCGAACTCCCGCGCGAGCGCCTGGCGGTCGGCGTGCCGACTGGACACGATGATGCGCTCGGCGCCCAGCCGGCTCGCCGCCATCACCGCGCACAGACCCACCGCCCCGTCGCCGACGATGGCGATCGTCCGCCCCGGCCCGGCGTGTGCGGCGACGGCTCCGAACCAGCCGGTCCCCAGCACGTCGGATGCGGCCAGCAGCGAGGGGATCAATGCAGGATCGGGCTGACCGGGGGTTGCCACCAGGGTGCCGTCGGCCAGCGGTATGCGCGCGTACTCGGCCTGCGTGCCGATCGCGCCCATCATCACCTGGTGGATGCAGCGGGACTGATAGCCGGCCCGGCAGATCTCGCACGTGTTGTCGGATGCCACGAACGAGCCGACCACGAAGTCGCCGACCTGCACGTTCCTGACCTGGTCGCCGATCTCCTCGACGACGCCGACGTACTCGTGCCCCATCCGCTGCGGCTTGTCCGACCGGGCGCCGATGCCGCGGTACGGCCACAGGTCCGACCCGCAGACGCACGCCGCCGCCACGCGGATGATCGCGTCGGTCGGCGCGGTGATTGTCGGCTTCTCCCGCTCCTCGACCCGGATGTCGCCGGGGGCGTACAGCATCACACCACGCACAGGACCTCTTCTCTCGAGCACCGTTCGCAGATCTCCCGCCACGCCACGATACGCTCGATCGCCTCCGACTCTCGCACATGCCGGTCCGTTCGGAGCGGCCGGACCGGATGCCTCGCCTCTGCCCGGCATCGGACCGCAAGATGAGGCGGATGCCTCAGGCGCCGGAGCGCCGCGAATCACACGCTGGAGTCATGACGACGACACCACGAGAGGCCGTGCGCACGCTGAGCGACGACCCACCGCTCGTCGGCGGTGACGACGAGCGGTTCAACGGCTACGGTGCGATGGGCGTGCCCTTCGCGAGCGGCCACTATCTCTGCCTGCGCGACATGCTGGTCACCTCCATCGGTCCGCCGTATCGGGCGATCTGGCACCGCGACCCGGCGGGGCACTGGACGATCTGCACCACCATCGACCCGCGCCTGAGCTGCCCGAGGTATTTCGGCCGCGGCGCCGCCGTCGAGCGGGTCCCCGCGATCTCCATCGAATGGCGCGACGACTGGACCGTCGACGTGTCGATGGATGACCGGCTGTCCTGGCGGCTGAGCCTCGCCGCGAGCGGAGCCACGCGGCTCATGACCGGAATGGGCGCGGTGACCCCGGAGTGGGCGTGGAACAGCGAAGCGGTTCTCGCCTCGATGGGCCCGATGGCCGGAACGGTTCTCGGGTCGGGCAGGATCCGCCTGGCCGGGGCCAGCCCGAACGGGCCGCGCTTCCGCGCAGCGCCGCTGCAACTGTGGCGGGTCGCCGGAGGGGCGGCCGTGCTGGGCGACACCGATCTCGGTCCCCTGGGGCCTCTGGAGAAGCAGGCGGCGATGGCCGATTTCTGGATGCCGCAGAAGGGCATCTTCTTCACCGGCCGGATGCGGTTCGCCGCAGAGCAGGCAGCCGTACAATCACGGACCGGGGCGCCCATAATGGGGTGATGGACGCGGATGCGCAGCGTCTCGACGACACTCGGCCGCGCCGGGTGGAGGTGCTGGCCGGCGTGTCCGTCGCCATCGACCTGGGGCTGGGCCAGCCGACCGAGCACATGCTGCGTTCAGCGATCATCACCTGCCGGCTGGCAGACCGGATGGGACTGGACGCCCAGCAGCGGGCCACGGCCTATTACACGTCGCTGCTGCTGTGGATCGGGTGCACCGCCGACTCGCAGGAGTACGCGCGCTGGTTCGGCGACGACATCGCCGTCCGCCGGGAATCGATGCTCGTGGACTGGGCGGGGATGCCGTTCACGAGGTTCCTGGTGGGAAACGTCGCGCGAGGCGAACCCCTGCCCGAGCGCCTGAAGGTCATGGGCACGCTCTTCCGTGATGCCCGGGGGCAGCTGGGGGCACTGATGCGGTCGCACTGCACGTCGGCCGGTGCGCTGGCTCGGCACCTCGGCCTGCCCGCTGATGTCGAGCGAACGCTCGGGTTCACGTTCGAACGTCACGACGGCCGCGGGCTGCCCAATGGCGTCTCGGGAGCAGGCATCCCGATCGAGATGAAGATCGTGCAGCTGGCCGATGTCGCTGAGGTGCATCACCGGCTCCGCGGCGTGGAGGGCGCGGTCGCGATGGCACGCGACCGGCGCGGGGGCCAGTTCGATCCCGAGGTGGTCGACGCGTTCGCGGATGCGCCGGAGCAGATCCTGAGGCTGCCGGAGGAGGACAGCTGGGATGCTGCGCTCGCCGAAGCGCCGGACTCCGAGCGCATCGACGGGCCGGACCTCGACCGGCTGGCTCAGGCCATCGGCGACTTCGCCGACCTCAAGTGCCCGTTCACCCTGGGCCACTCGCGCGGGGTCGCCGAGCTCGCCGGCACCGCGGGCGCGACGCTCGGGCTCAGCCAGCCCGAGGTCGGCGTCATCCGCAGGGCGGGTCACCTTCACGATGTCGGGCGCCTCGGCATATCGAATCAGGTGTGGTCCAAGCCCGACGATCTCACGCCTGCGGACTGGGAGCGCGTGCGGATGCATCCATATCTGACCGACCGCGTCCTCACACGCATCCCGGGGCTGACCCGGGAGCGGGAGCTGGCACGGTCCCACCATGAGCACGTGGACGGCACGGGCTATCCGTCCGGCCTGTCCGGGATGGCGCTCGGCCCGGGGCAGCGGATCCTGGCCGCGGCGGTCGCGTATCAGTCGGCCCTCGAACCGCGCCCTTACCGGGACGCATTCACCCCTGAGGATGCGGCGGCGCGTCTGCGGCAACGCGGCGACCGGGGCGAGCTCGATGCCGACAGCGTCGAGGCGATCCTCCAGGCGGCCGGGCATCGCAGCACGAAGGTCCGGCGCGACGATGCCCTCACGCCTCGAGAGCGCGAGGTGCTCGGCTACGTCGCCCGTGGGCTGAGCAATCGCGAGATCGCCCAGAAGCTGGTGCTCAGCGAGAAGACCGTGCGCAACCACATCGAGCACACCTACGCGAAGATCGGCGCCGTCAATCGGGTCGGTGCAAGCCTCTACGCACTCGAGCACGGGGTGACCGTCCCGGGTCGATCGGCGACCTGAGTCCCCGGCGGAAAGTTGAGGCGGTTGCCCCAGGCCCGGGCATGCGCTCCTTCGTAACGTCGAAGATGTCGGCGAACACCTGCCGACCCGACGAAGGAGGACACGATGGCACTGTTCATGGACGTGCATCAGACGGTTCCCGAGGGAGCCGATGCCCGAGCGGTCGCCCAGGCGCACGCCGCGGACCTGCGCACGCAGGCCGCCTACGGCGTGCAGTACCGCAGCTATTGGTTCGACGCCGACTCGCGGAAGATCTTCTGCCTGGTCGAGGCGCCGGATGCCGAGACGGCGCACACTGTGCACCGCGAGGCGCACGGGCTCGTGGCGGACGAGATCTACGAGGTGGTCCAGGGCTGAGGCAGGGTCGGAGTCACTCCCCCAAGCCTGAGATCAGACTGACGCGTCATGTCGCCGCGACAGCCGATCAGGCGGTCGCGCGACATGGCTGCGGTGGCCGGCGATGCGGTGCTGGCGCAGGCAGAGCACGAGCATGACGGCGCACGACACGACGTAGAACGTGTGCAACGCCCAGATCGGGCCGATCGGCAGCGTGAACACGTAGAGCGAGTACACGACGTTGGCGCCGTTGATCATCACAAGGCTGGAGAGGCTGTACGAGGAGACATCCCGCGTGCGCAGCGCCTTGCGCAGCATCGGCAGATTGCTGACCGCGAAGGCCACGGTGGAGACCGTGCCGGCGACGATCGGGATGTCCATGACCGCAACGGTAAGCGCGGCA
>DASSYC010000021.1:0-52292 GCA_035703465.1 Microbacterium sp.
TCGCCTGGGTGATGGGTGAGCAGGGCGCGAAGACCCTGCGCGGCGGCAAGATGGAGGACGTCATCTTCGCGGGCACCGCGACGCGCGGGCCGCTCGGCCGCGCCGAGGTCCAGCTCACGATCGACAACTCCGACGGCATGCTGCCCATCGAGTACGCCGAGGTCACCATCAGTCGCACCCTGTTCCGCAGCGGAGCCAGCGAGTACGCCATCAACGGCGAGGTGTGTCGTCTGCTGGACGTGCAGGAGCTGCTGAGCGACTCCGGCCTGGGCCGTGAGATGCACGTGATCGTGGGGCAGGGCCGCCTGGACGCGGTGCTGCAGGCGACGCCGGAGGAGCGTCGCGGGTTCATCGAGGAGGCCGCGGGCATCCTCAAGCATCGCCGCCGCAAGGAGAAGACCCTCCGCAAGCTCGACGCGATGGAGGCCAACCTGACGCGCCTGAGCGACCTGGCCGGTGAGATCCGGCGGCAGCTCAAGCCGCTCGGGCGGCAGGCGGAGGTGGCGCGGGAGGCGGCGACGATCGCGGCCGTGGTGCGGGATGCCAGGGCTCGCCTGCTCGCCGACGAGCTCGTCGGGCTGCGCGAGGCGCTCGCCGACCACGCCCGGTCGGAGCAGGAGCGGCACGCCGAGCGGCTCGTGCTGCAGGATCGGGCCGTGCAGACGCGCCAGCGGATCGCGGCGCTCGAGCACGCCCAGGGGTCGGCCGAGGTCGACGAAGCGCGTCGGGTCGCCTTCGCCCTCGAGCAGCTGCAGGAGCGGCTGCGCGGGCTGTTCACCCTCGCCAATCAGCGACTCGCCCTGCTGGGCGATGCCGATCAGGAGGCATCACCGGTCACCGTGACGGCCGCCGCTGTCGAGGAGGCGCGAGCCGAGATCGCAGAGCTCGCGACCACGGTCGAGGAGGCCTCGGATGCCGCCGCCGACGCGACGCGGCGCGTGGCCCGCGCACGGGCCGAGCTGGACGCGCTGGATGCCGACATCGCCGCGCAGAGCGCGCTGGTGTCTGAGCACGACATGCGGCTGACGAGCCTGCGAGCCGCCGCCGATGCCGCCGGCTCGACACTGGCCGCGGTTCGTGGCGGCGTGCTGCGCCAGCAGAGCGCACTGGACGCGGCCATCGCGCGGCGCGCACAGGCGCAGGAGGAGCTGGACGGGCTCGAGCCGGACTTCGAGACGGACATGACCTCGGCGGAGTACGCCTCGGCCTACGACGAGGCGCAGCAGCAGGCCGCCGACGCCGATGCCGCGGTCGCCGAGCTGCGCGACCGGCTGCACGCGACGGAACGTGAGATCGACGCGTTGACCGCACAGAGCTCGGCCCTGGGCCGTGCACTGGACGTCCGCAACGGCGCGACCGAGCTGGTCGCCCGGGGCGGGCCGGGCGTGCGGGGGCTGGTGGGCGATGCCGTGCAGGTGAAGGCCGGATTCGAGCCGGCGATCGCCGCCGCCCTCGGCGCGCTCGCCGAGGGAGTGCTCGTCGACACCCGCGACGATGCCCGGGCCGCGGCGGAGTCCGCCCGCGACGGTGAGGTCGGGGTCGTCGACATCGCCATCGCCGAGACTGCAGCGCCGCGACCGGCCTTCCCGAAGACGCCCGGAATCGTCGCCGCCCGCGAGGTCGTCTCCGCGCCGGAGGGGATCCTCGGGGTGCTCGCCTTCGTCGCGGTGGCCGACGACCTCGACGCGGCGCTGGCTGCCTGGCCGGCCCTGTCCGCAGCGGGGCTCGGCGGTCCCCTGACACTGGTGACCCGCTCCGGCGAGGTTCTGACCGCTCACACGCTCCGAGCGGGCTCGGGGGGAGGCCGGTCACGGCTCGAGCTGGCGGCGGAGCGCGATGCCGCGACCGACCGTCTCGACGAGATCCGGGTGGTCGGCGATTCGCTGCGTGAGGAGCTCAGCGACGCCCAGGATCGCCTCGACGAGGCGCGTGCCCGCACCCGGACATCGCTGGAGACTCTGCGCGCGCACGATGCCGCGTACGCGGCGCACGCGGAGCAGGTGAACAGAGCGACGGTGCGGCACGAGGCGGCCGCGGCCGAATGCGAGCGCCTGGCCAAGAGCCTTGCGCAGGCGGAGGCGGCCGTGGCCGACGCGGAGGCGAGGGCGCAGTCGGCGGATGCCGCGCTGACCGCCGCGCAGCAGGCGCCGCGGCCGATCCTCGACGCATCCGCCCGCGACGAGGTGCTCGCTGCGCTGGAGGCCGCGCGCGACGCCGAGATGAGAGCCCGCCTGGATGTCGAGACGCTGCGCGAGCGTGTGCGGGCCGGCGAAGCGCAGGCTGCCGCCCTCGAGCGGCGTCGCGAATCGGAGCGGGCAGCGGCGGAGCAGGCCGCGCGCCGGGCGGTGATCCGCCGCAGTCAGCGGAATGCGGCCGGCACGGTGATCGCGCAGCTGCCGGCGGTGCTGGCATCCGTCGACCGATCGGTCGCGTCCGCGCGGGTGGCGCTGGCGTCGGCCGAAGCCGAGCGCGCCACGCAGAACGCGGAGCTGACCGAGCTGCGCGCGCAGGAGGCGGGAGTGCGCGATCGTCTGTCGACGGTCACCGAGGGAGTCCATTCACTGGAGCTGCAGATCCACGAGAAACGGCTCCACGTGCAGAGCCTCCTCGAGCGGGTCCAGTCGGAGCTGGGGCTGGACGAGAATATTCTTATTTCGGAATATGGTCCCGATCAGCCGATCGCTCCGGACGACGGCGACGACGAGGCCTCCCCGACGCCCTTCGACCGCGTGCAGCAGAAGCGGCGCCTGCAGGAGGCCGAGCGAAAGCTCGGTCTGCTGGGCCGGGTGAACCCGCTGGCGCTGGAGGAGTTCGGGGCGCTGGAGCAGCGGCACAGGTTCCTGACGGAGCAGCTCGCCGACCTCACCCAGACCCGCAAGGACCTGCTCACGATCATCGCCGAGCTCGACGAGCGCATGCAGACCATCTTCGCCGCCGCCTTCGACGACACCAGGACCGCGTTCCACGAGGTCTTCCCGGTGCTGTTCCCCGGCGGGGCGGGAGACATCGCGCTGACGAACCCCGACGACATCCTCACCACCGGCATCGAGGTGACTGTGCGGCCGGCCGGCAAGAAGATCGAGCGGCTGTCACTGCTGTCAGGTGGCGAGCGGTCGTTGGCGGCCGTCGCGCTGCTCACCGCGATCTTCAAGGCCCGGCCCAGCCCGTTCTACATCCTCGACGAAGTGGAGGCCGCGCTCGACGATGCGAACCTCGGCCGGCTGCTGGGCGTGTTCGAGCAGCTGCGCGAGAACAGCCAGCTGATCGTGATCACCCACCAGAAGCGCACGATGGAGATCGCGGACGCCCTCTACGGTGTCTCGATGCGCCACGACGGCGTCTCGGCCGTGGTGGGGCAGCGGGTCCGCGAGACCGTGGCGGGCTAGCGGACGACCAGGACCGGCACCTTCGTGTGCACGAGGACCTCGGCGGTCTGGCTGCCCAGCAGCACCTTGCGCAGGCCCCGATGGCCGTGCGAAGCCATCACAATCAGATCGTGGCCGCCGATCTCGGCGGTGCGCACGATCGCCTCGGCCGGGTGGTCGTCGATCTCGTGGCGCAGCACGACATTGGCGGCCACGTCCTCGTGACTCGCCAGGAATCGCTTCAGGCGCTCCTGCATGTCGGCATCTACCTCGTGCTCGTACCGCGCGAGCGGGTCATCCAGACCGGCTTCGAGTGCGGCGCGCACGACGCTGGGCTTCAGGGGCTCCGTCACGGTGAGGATCGTGGGGGTCGCGCCGAGGGCCTTGGCGAGCTTCAGCCCCTCCACGATGCCCTTGCGGGCGAGGTCGGAGCCGTCGGTCGTGATCAGGATATTGCTGTACATCCGCTCCTCCAGGCGTTCGCCGATGGCTGGATCGTAGCAACCCGCCCTCGCCATAGGGTGGAGTCATGGTCCAGCAATCCTGGTCACTGGGACGCGCGCTGCGCGGCATGCTCACGGGCCCCACGATCGACGAGTCGACGTGGGACGACCTGGAGACCGCGCTGATCACGGCGGACTTCGGACCGGACATCACCGAGCGCATCGTCGACGAGCTGCGCGAGAAGGTCGACCGGTACCGCACGACCGACCCGCGCGACCTGCAGCGGATGCTCAAGGAGACCCTCGAAGAGCATTTCGCGAAGTTCGACACCACGCTGCGGCTGACCGAGCGCCCCGCGGTGGTGCTCGTGGTCGGCGTCAACGGCGTGGGCAAGACGACCACGATCGGCAAGTTCGCGAAATTCCTGCAGCGGTACGGGCGCTCCGTCGTGGTGGGCGCCGCCGACACGTTCCGTGCGGCCGCGGTCGACCAGCTCGCCACGTGGGCCGAGCGCGGCGGCGCGGCCATCGTCCGGCCCGAGCGCGAGGGTCAGGATCCGGCTTCGGTCGCCTTCCAGACCATCGACCACGCCATCCGCACCGGCACCGAGATCGTCCTGGTGGACACGGCGGGCCGGCTGCACACCAAGGGCGGCCTGATGGACGAGCTCACCAAGATCCGCCGCGTCATCGAGAAGCAGGCGCCGATCAGCGAGGTGCTTCTCGTGCTCGATGCCACGACCGGGCAGAACGGCGTCCTGCAGGCGGAGGCCTTCCTCGAGCACGCCGGGGTCACCGGGCTCGTGCTCACCAAGCTCGACGGGTCCGCCAAGGGCGGCTTCGTGCTCGCGGTGCAGGAGCGCACGGGCATCCCGGTGAAGCTGCTCGGGCAGGGCGAGGGCATCGACGATCTCACCGGCTTCACCCCGCACGTCTTCGCCGCGTCGCTGGTGGAGTGACACGCGGGCGGTCGACCGGACTACCGCCTGATCGGTTCCGCTGGTTTCATAGGGCTATGGCCATCGAGCATGACTTCTTCGGACTGCTGGAGTCCGGCCCCGACGGGTCGATCTTCTGGTCGGAGAACGTCGAGTTCGGCGATCAGTCGGTGACGGTCGACCTGACGGCGCCCGACCAGGACGACGTGTCCCGTGCCGCACTGGACGTGGCCGCGGCGATGATCTCCGCGCTGGAGGACATCGATATGCGGGCCCGGCGGGCCATGCTCAGCGAGCTGGACGATCGAACCAGCGAGGTCATCGAGTACATCCTGCAGCAGCAGGAGCAGCTCGGCGACGACCTCGAGGATCTGCTGGTCGACATCTCCGGCGATGTGCACGTCGACGTCATCCGCTCCCTTCAGCTGATGAGCATGACGATCCTCGCCGACGAGCACGGCGGGTCCGAGCCGTTCGCGGTCCTCGAGTACGCGCTCGATCCGGATGCAACCGACGACGTCCTCCTGGTGAACCTCGCCACCGACGGCGAGGTCCAGTCGGTCACGAGCGCCGATTGAGATGCGCGATCTCGGCCCGATGGACCTCGGGGTCCTGCTATCGGTGTTCGCGGTGCTCCTGCTGTTCTTCGGCTTCGACTTCCGCGTGTCGCGGAGCACCTCCCGACGCCATCAGCGGCGCGCCGTCGTCTTCGTGTCGCTGAGTCTGCTGGGCGAGGCGGCGACAGCGATCGCGCTGGTGCTGACGTGGGTCTCGCTGTTCCTGCCGACCGCGGCGGAGAGCATCGACACCCTGCTGGTCTTCATCCCGGGCAGCGTGTCGATCGGCTGCGCGGTCATCCTCACGGTCGAGACGGTGATCAGTCGGCTGATCGGTCTGCGGCACCGCCCCGAGTGAGCTCTCACACCGCCTGCGCGAAGCCGATGCGCTCGGGCCCGTCCTCGAACTCGACGAACTCCGCCTGGCCAAGGTCCCGCCTTTAGGGTGGGGGACGTGGACAGCGCAGCGCATGCCGGGCGCCCGAAGGCCTCGTCGCGGGAGACGATCGCCGAGGCCGCGTGCGAGCTGTTCCTCGAGCAGGGATACAACCGGACATCCGTCACCGACATCGCGATCCGCGCCGGTGTGAGCCGTTCGAGCTTCTTCAACTACTTCGACACGAAGTCGGCCCTCCTGTGGGGCGGCTTCGACGAACGGCTGGATGCCGCGTGCACCGCCTTGGCCGGAGTGGCGCCGATCCGCGACATCCTCGCCGAGATCGCGGGATTCGCCCCCGACGTGCTCGCGCTGGCCATCGCCAACGCCGACGCGATGGGGGTCGCCGACGAGCTCGAGCGCGGCCGCGCGGTGCGCGCGGCGCAGCTGGGGCGAGCGGTCGCGCAGCGGGCGCACCGCAGCGGGATGCCGCCCCTGGCGGCCGATGTGCACGCGGCCGCCGCAGCGGGTGCGGTGATGGCGGCTGTCTGGGCGTGGGCGGATGCCGGTTCCGGACGCACCGCTTTGGAGCGGTGGATGCACGAGGCCCTCGCGCACGTTCCGGGACTCGGCGGCGAGGTGCGTCAGCTGAGAGTGGTCGTCGAGGCCGAGGACTTCGAGGCGGCGCTGGTGTTCTACCGCGACGTGGCGGGGATGCCGCAGGCCGAGGCGTACGAGGCCGAGGGCGGTGCGCGGGTCGCCATCCTCGATGCTGGCCGGGCGACTCTCGAGCTGTCGAATCCGGCTCAGATCGCGTTCATCGATCGGGTCGAGACCGACGGCGACGCCCCGAGCGACCACGTGCGCATTGCGCTGGAGGTTGCAGACACCGTCGCAGCCCAGCAGCGGCTGGCCGACGGCGGCGCGGCCGTCGAGGCATCCGTCCGGCAGACGCCGTGGCGTTCGCTCAACGCGCGCCTGCGCGGGCCGGCGGGTCTCCAGCTGACGCTGTTCCAAGAGCTCGGCCCGCAGTAGCAGACGGCGGCGCACACGGCCGCTCGCGTAAACTGTCCGGCACTATGGCTACTTTCGGCACGCTCTCGGACCGGCTCACCGAGACCTTCCGCAATCTCCGCACCAAGGGCAGGCTCACGCCCGCCGACGTCGACGGGACCGTCCGCGAGATCCGCCGCGCGCTGCTGGATGCGGATGTCGCGCTGCCGGTCGTGAAGGACTTCACCGGTCGCGTCCGCGAGCGGGCGCTCGGCGACGAGGTGAACCGCGCGCTCAACCCCGCCCAGCAGGTCGTGCAGATCGTCAATGATGAGCTCGTCGGCATCCTCGGCGGTCAGCAGCGCCGTCTGCAGTTCGCGAAGAACCCCCCGACCGTGATCATGCTCGCCGGACTCCAGGGTTCGGGCAAGACGACCTTCGCCGGCAAGCTCGCCAAGTCGCTGGAGAAGGACGGGCACACCCCGCTGCTGGTCGCCGCAGACCTGCAGCGCCCGAACGCGGTGAATCAGCTGCAGGTCGTCGCGCAGCAGGCCGGCGCCGCGATCTACGCGCCCGAGCCCGGCAACGGCATCGGCGACCCGGTGCGGGTCGCCCGCGACGGCGTCGAGACGGCCCGCCGTCAGCAGCACGACGTGGTCATCATCGACACGGCGGGCCGGCTGGGCGTGGACGCCGAGCTGATGAAGCAGGCATCCGACATCCGCAGGGCCACAGAGCCCGATGAGGTGCTGTTCGTCATCGACGCGATGATCGGGCAGGACGCGGTCAACACCGCCAAGGCCTTCCAGGAGGGTGTGGACTTCACCGGGGTCGTGCTGTCCAAGCTCGACGGCGATGCCCGCGGCGGTGCGGCGCTCTCGGTCGCGTCGGTCACCGGACGCCCGATCATCTTCGCGTCGATGGGCGAGGGCCTCGACGACATCGAGCCGTTCCACCCGGACCGCATGGCCAGCCGCATCCTCGACCTCGGCGACATCCTCACCCTCATCGAGCAGGCGCAGCAGACGTTCGACGAGGAGGAGGCCCGCAAGGTCGCAGAGAAGCTCGCGACCGAGCAGTTCACGCTGGAGGACTTCCTCGACCAGCTGCAGCAGCTGCGCAAGATGGGCTCGATGAAGAAGATGCTCGGCATGCTGCCGGGCATGGGTCAGATGAAGCAGCAGCTCGAGGACCTCGACGAGCGCGAGCTCGATCGCACCGAGGCGATCGTCCGCTCGATGACGCCGGTGGAGCGGCGGAATCCGAAGGTGCTCAACGGCTCGCGACGGCTGCGCATCGCCCGCGGATCCGGCATGACCGTCACCGATGTCAACCAGCTCATGCAGCGGTTCGACCAGGCATCCAAGATGATGAAGACGGTCGCGCGCGGGGGAGTGCCGAACGTTCCGGGAATGGGCCCGGTCCCCGGCATGGGGCGCCCCGGCGCGTCCAGCAAGCGAGGCAAGCAGACCAAGCGCAAGGGCTCTCGCTCGGGAAACCCCGCCAAGCGGGCAGCCGAGAACGCCGGGATCGCCACGCAGACCTCGGAGCAGCCCACGGGCTCGGGATTCGGGCTCGGCGGCCCGAAGGGCGCGGAGCCGACCGAGGCCGATCTCGCCGAGATCCAGAAGCTGTTCGGCAGGGGCTGACCGGGGCTCAGCGTCCGAGCGACGCGAGGTGGTCGCGCAGGGTCGGACCCGCGCGGAACTCGCGGATGAGGTGCATCGCGACCTCCCGCAGATCGCCGCCCGCGGCATCCGCGACGAGGGTCTGCCGGGTGGACGACGCGCCGTGCGTCATGATCCGCTCCAGGCCGCCGAACTCCCGCACGCACTTGAGCTCCTCGGCGACGTCGGCGAGAGCGCCCATCGTCTCGCGGATGTGGTCGGTGACCAGCTCTTCGCGGCCGTCATGGTCGACGATCACGGAGGCGTCCAGACCGTAGCGCGCCGCACGCCACTTGTTCTCTCGGACGAACCAGGGCTGGATCCGCGGCAGCTCGCGCCCGGCGTCCAGCTCGCGGGAGAAGTGCTCGACGAGCACCTGCACGAGGGAGGCCACTGCGGCCAGCTCGGGCAGCGTCGACATGCCGTCGCAGGCGCGGACCTCGATCGTGCCCCACCGCGGCGCCGGACGGATGTCCCACCGCACCTCCGTCGCATCGTTCATCACGCCGGTGCGCACCATGTCGTCCAGGTAGCCCTCGAACTGCGCCCAGTCATCGAGCGGCCAAGGCAGTCCCGCAGTGGGCAGCTGCTGGAACACCAGCGAGCGGTTGGACGCGTACCCGGTCCGCTCTCCCGCCCAGAACGGGCTCGAGGCCGACAGCGCCTGCAGGTGCGGCAGATAGATCGACAGCGCGTTGATGATCGGGAACACCTTCGTGACGTCCTCGATCCCGACGTGCACGTGGATGCCCCAGATCAGCATGTTGCGCCCCCACCACTGGGTGCGCTCGATGAGCGTGTGGTACCGGCTGCTGTCGGTCACCTCCTGCTCATACCACTGGGCGAATGGATGGCTGCCGGCGCACAGCAGCTCGACCCCCATCGGGTCCGTCACCGTCCGGACTGCGGCGATCGCGTCGGCGATGTCGTCGGTGGCCGCTGCGACGGTGTCGCCGACACCGCTGGTGACCTCGATGGTGTTGGTCAGCAGCTCACCGGTGACGGTGAAGCGCTCGAGCGCCGTGTCGGTGCTCAGCGCCGAGATCACCTCGGGTGCGCGGGGTGCGAGATTCCCCGTCTCGCCGTCGGCGAGCATCACTTCCCATTCGATGCCCACCGAGGAGCGGGCGGATGTCGCGAACGGCACCGTCATCCGCACATTGTGGCAGTGCGAGGCGCTCGTTCGCGAGCGGTGTGTCGATCTGGCAGAATAGACGGTCGGACCACCGCTCGACCCTCTATCCGGCGCGCGGTCCGCCCTCAGAGCTTATGCCGGGTGTGCACCCCACGCTTCCGGCGCCGTTCATCGTCTCAACACGTATTCAGGAGAATTGTGGCTGTCAAGATCCGACTCAAGCGCCTCGGCAAGATCCGTGCGCCCTACTACCGCATCGTCGTGGCCGACTCGCGCACGAAGCGCGACGGTCGCGTGATCGAGGAGATCGGCAAGTACCACCCCACCGAGGAGCCCTCGTTCATCGAGGTCGACTCCGAGCGCGCGCAGTACTGGCTCGGGGTCGGCGCGCAGCCGACCGAGCAGGTCCGCGCGCTGCTGAAGCTCACCGGCGACTGGGGTCGCTTCCAGGGCGACGAGAACGCCGTCTCGACGGTGAAGACCGCCCAGGCCAAGTCCGAGTTCGAGGCGGACACCTCGAAGAAGTCGGTCGTCAAGCCCAAGGCCGAACGCCGTCCGGAGCCCGTCGAGGGGGCGACGGAGAAGCCGGCCGAGTCGGCCGAGGAGACGCCGGCCGAGAAGTCCGCCGCCGACGAGTCGGCAGAGTAGTCCGTTGCTCGCCGCCGCGCTCGAGCACGTGGTCAAGGGGATCGTCGATCACCCGGACGATGTGCGCATCCACTCGTCCACCTCTCCGCGCGGAGAGGTCCTCGAGGTGCACGTGCACCCCGAGGACCGTGGGCGTGTGATCGGGCGCGGCGGGCGCACGGCCAAGGCGCTGCGCACCGTCGTTTCCGCACTCGCCGACGGGCGCCGCGTGCGCGTCGACGTCGCGGACGACTGACGTGGCGGCACCGAGGCGACCGGCTGCGCCGTCCGGCAGGACCCAGCTGCGTGTCGGACGCCTTGTCAAGGCGCACGGCCTCAAGGGTGCGCTCAAGCTCGAGCTGTACACCGACGACCCCGACGGCCGCTTCGCACCGGGAGCGTCGTTCACCCTCCAGGTCCCGGAGTCGTCGCCCTGGCACGGCAAGACCCTCACCGTGCGCGAGTTCCGGTGGATGAACAGCCACCCGGTCGTCTTCTTCGAGGGCATCGAAGACCGCTCCGGCGCGGAGAGCGTCGTCCGGGCGATCCTGTGGATCGAGCAGGATGCCGCGGCCATCGAGCCCGAGGACGATGCCTGGTACGACCATCAGCTCATGGGCCTGGACGTCGTGCGCGACGGCAAGGTCGTGGGGCGGGTCGTGCGCGTCGACCACCTGCCCGCCCAGGACCTGCTGATCGTCGCGGCGACGGGCGACGATCGCGAGGTTCTCGTCCCCTTCGTCAAGGCGATCGTCCCGGAGGTGGACGTCGCGGCCGGCCGTGTCGTGGTGACACCGCCGCCCGGCCTGTTCGAGGATGCGGCGGACCCTGCGGAGACCGCATCCGCCGCCGAGGACGCGCCCGCGGGGGACTGACGTGCGGATCGACGTGGTCACGATCTTCCCCGACTTCTTCGACGTGCTCGAAGTGTCGCTGCTCGGCCGAGCGCGCGGAGCCGGCCTGCTCGACATCCGGGTACATGATCTGCGCCAGTGGACCCATGACCGCCATCGCACCGTCGACGACACCCCGTACGGGGGCGGGGCCGGCATGGTGATGAAGCCCGAGCCGTGGGGCGAGGCGCTCGATGCTCTCGTGCCGCCGGACCCCTCGCTGCCTGAGCCGGCCGAGGGGACGCCGGTCATCGTCTTCCCCTCGCCGGCAGGACAGCCCTTCACACAGGCCGTCGCCCGGGAGCTCGCCACCGCTTCCCGCCTGATCTTCGGCTGCGGCCGCTACGAGGGCATCGACGAGCGCGTCTACGCCTACGCGGAGACCCTCGGCCAGGTGCGCCAGCTCAGTCTCGGCGATTACGTGCTCAACGGAGGCGAGGTCGCCGCGATGGCGATGATCGAGGCCGTCGGCCGGCTCGTGCCCGGTGTCGTCGGCAATCCCGACAGCCTCGTCGAGGAATCGCACGAGGACGGCCTGCTCGAGCATCCGTCGTACACCAAGCCCTCCTCGTGGCGCGGCCAGGAGGTGCCGCCCATCCTGCTCAGCGGGAACCACGCCGCGATCGCGGCGTGGCGGCGCGAACAGCAGATCGAGCGCACCCGGCAGCGACGCC
This sequence comes from Microbacterium sp., assembly GCA_035703465.1. Lineage (GTDB taxonomy): Bacteria > Actinomycetota > Actinomycetes > Actinomycetales > Microbacteriaceae > Microbacterium. The sequence goes on from DASSYC010000021.1 coordinate 11,669, forward strand.
CGGATCTGCTCGGCCCGGAGAGCTGACGGCGAGTCGCCGGCGCCCCGCTATCGTGGGTCCCGGATCGACCGGAAGGGGTGCCATGCAGGCCTGGCCTGGAACCGCGTATCCGCTCGGCGCCACCTTCGACGGCGGAGGGACGAACTTCGCCCTCTTCTCGGAGGCGGCGGAGAAGGTGGAGCTGTGCCTGTTCGACGATGACGGCCGGGAGACCCGGGTTCCGCTCATCGACGTCGACGCCCATGTGTGGCACGCCTACCTGCCCGAGGTGGGTCCGGGCCAGCGGTACGGGTACCGCGTGGACGGTCCGTTCGACCCGGCGCAGGGCAGGCGTTTCAATGCGAACAAGCTGCTGCTCGACCCGTACGCCAAGGCCGTGGACGGCCAGGTGCAGTGGAGCCAGTCGGTGTTCGGGTACGACTTCGGCGATCCCGACTCGCGCAACGACGAGGACTCGGCGGCCAGCATGATGAAAGGCGTCGTGGTCAACCCGTTCTTCGACTGGGCGGGCGACCGCGCGCCCAAGACCCCGTATGCGGAGAGCCTCATCTACGAGGCGCACGTGAAGGGCATGACGCAGCTGAATCCGCTCGTGCCCGAGGACATCCGCGGCAGCTACAGCGCTCTGGCCCACCCGGCGGTCATCGAGCATCTGCATCGCCTCGGTGTCACCGCCGTCGAGCTGATGCCCGTGCACCAGTTCGTCGACGACGACACGCTCCAGAAGAAGGGCCTGTCGAACTACTGGGGCTACAACACGATCGCCTTCCTCGCCCCGCAGAACACGTACGCCTCGGGCGGCCAGCCCGGCCAGCAGGTGCCGGAGTTCAAGGCGATGGTGCGCGCCCTGCACGCGGCCGGCATCGAGGTGATCCTGGATGTCGTCTACAACCACACCGCCGAAGGCAACCATCTCGGGCCCACCCTGAGCATGCGCGGCATCGACAACGAGGCCTACTACCGGCTCGAAGCCGACGACAAGCGCTACTACACCGACTACACCGGCACCGGGAACAGCCTGAACGTGACCAACCCGCACTCGCTGCAGCTGATCATGGACTCGCTGCGCTACTGGGTGCTCGAGATGCACGTGGACGGCTTCAGATTCGACCTGGCCTCGACACTGGCCCGCGAGCTGTACGACGTCGACAAGCTCTCCACCTTCTTCGAGCTCGTGCAGCAGGACCCGGTGGTCTCGCAGGTCAAGCTCATCGCCGAGCCGTGGGATCTCGGGCCGGGCGGGTACCAGGTCGGCAACTTCCCGCCGCAGTGGACGGAGTGGAACGGGCAGTACCGCGACACCGTGCGCGACTTCTGGCGCGGTGAGCCGCAGGCCCTCGGCGAGTTCGCCTCACGCCTGACCGGCTCAGCCGACCTCTACGAGCACTCGGGGCGCCGGCCCGTGGCATCCATCGACTTCGTCACCGCGCACGACGGCTTCACCCTGCGTGACCTCGTCTCGTACAACGAGAAGCACAACCAGGCCAACGGCGAGGACAATCGCGACGGGGCCGACGACAACCGCTCCTGGAACTGCGGGGCCGAAGGTCCCACCGACGATCCCGCCATCCTGGAGCTGCGCGCACGCCAGCAGCGGAACTTCCTCGCGACGCTGCTGCTCAGCCAGGGTGTGCCGATGATCTCGCACGGCGACGAGCTGGGCCGCACCCAGCAGGGCAACAACAACGGCTACGCGCAGGACAACGAGCTCACCTGGGTCCACTGGAACGACGCCGACGAACCGCTGATCGAGTTCACCGCCGCCCTGTCGCGACTGCGTCGCGAGCATCCGACCTTCCGGCGCAGCCGCTTCTTCGACGGGCGCCCGGTCCGGCGCGAAGAAGGCGCGCCGGTGCCCGACATCGTGTGGCTGCGGCCGGACGGCACCGCGATGCAGCCCGACGACTGGGAGTCCGGGTTCGGCCGCGCGGTCGGCGTGTTCCTGAACGGGCACGGGATCCGCGAGCGCGACCGCCGGGGCGCGCCGATCGAGGACCTGCACTTCATCGTGCTGTTCAATGCCGGCGACGAGGCCGTCGACTTCCGCATCCCCGCCGTCGAGTTCAGCCCCAGCTGGGATGTGGTGGTCGACACGGCCGGCACCCAGGCCGACTCGCCGAACATCGCGCCGGGAGGGTCGGCGCGGCTGCCCGAGAAGGCCATGATGGTCCTCCGCGAGCATGTGGATGCCGCTCCCGCAGCCGATCACTCCGTGGCCGCGTCCCTGGCCGCGCGCGGCGAGGGAGGCAACGGGGGTCCCGAGCGAGACGGAGCCTGAATGCGCACGCCGGCATCCACCTATCGCCTGCAGGTGCGGGCGTCGTTCGACCTGGATGCCGCGGCGGCGCTGACCGGCTACCTGCACGCGCTCGGCGCGGATTGGGTCTATCTCTCGCCCCTGCTGCAGGCGACCGCCGGATCCGACCACGGCTACGACGTGGTCGACCCCTCACAGGTCGATGAGTCCCGCGGGGGTCCTGAGGCGCTGGCGCGGTTCTCCGCCGCCGCGCGCGCGACCGGACTCGGCATCCTCGTGGACATCGTTCCCAACCACATGGGCATCTCGCAGCCCGAGCAGAATCCCTGGTGGTGGGACGTCCTGCGACTGGGGCGCGGGTCGCGGTATGCCGAGGCGTTCGACATCGACTGGGATGCCGCAGGCGGCCGGGTGCGCGTCCCCATCCTGAGCGGCTCGCTCGAGGACGCGCTGGGCGAGCTCATCCTGGACGCGGAGGCCGGAGTCGTCCGGTACGCCGATCATGTCCTGCCGCTGGCCCCCGGCTCGGCGGACGACGGCGCGGACCTGACCACGGTGCTCCCGCGCCAGCACTGGGACCTCGTGCACTGGCGGCGCGAGGCATCCGACCTCAACTACCGCCGGTTCTTCGCGGTCTCCACCCTGGCCGGGCTGCGCGTCGAGGTGCCGTGGGTGTTCGCCGAATCGCACGCGGAGGTCGCCCGCTGGATGCGCGAGGGGCTCGTGGACGGGCTGCGCGTGGACCATCCCGACGGCCTCGCCGACCCCGGGGACTATCTCGAGCGGCTCTCGCAGGCGACAGGCGGCTCATACGCGCTGGTCGAGAAGATCCTCGAGCGCAGCGCCACCGCAGACCCCGAGCGCCTCCCCGCGTGGTGGGCGACCGAGGGCACGACCGGCTACGACGCCATGGCCGAGATCGACCGCGTGCTCGTCGACCCGGCGGGAGAGCGCTCGCTGGACGATCTGGACGCACGACTGCGCGCCGAGACTGCGCAGGCGCCCGCGCAGTCATGGCACGACCTGATCCACGACACCAAGCGCATGATCTCCGACACCATCCAGGTCTCGGAGATCCGGCGGCTGGTGCGCTGCCTTCCCGACGGGATCCGGAACGGTGTGCCCGACGCCCAGGACGCCCTCGCCGAGCTGCTCGCATGCTTCCCCGTCTACCGGTCGTACCTGCCCGCCGGCCGCGGGTGGCTGAAGGAGGCGGCCAGCGAGGCATCCCGTCGACGGCCGGATCTCGCCGGGACGATCCGAACACTGCTGCCGGCGCTGTCCGATCGCGACCTGGAGGTGGCGCGGCGGTTCCAGCAGACGACCGGGCCGGTGATGGCCAAGGGCGTCGAGGACACCGCGTTCTACCGGGCGACCCGGCTCGGCACCCTCACCGAGGTCGGGGGCGATCCGAGCGTGTTCGCGCTGACGGTGGAGGACTTCCACGCCGCTTTCGCGAGACGGCAGGCGGCGTGGCCCCACACGATGACCGCACTGTCCACGCACGACACCAAGCGCGGGGAGGATGTGCGCGCGCGGCTGTCGGTGCTCGCAGAGCTGCCCGAGCGCTGGGCCACCGTGCTCGAAGAGCTGAGGTCGGTGGCCTCCAGCGGGCACGGACCGTTCGACAGCCTGCTGTGGCAGGCGATCGTCGGCTCCTGGCCGGCGACCCCCGAGAGGCTGCACGCCTACGCCGAGAAGGCGGCCCGGGAAGCGGGCGAGTCGACGACCTGGTGGGATCCGGTCGAGGCCTTCGAAAGGCGCATGCACGGGCTCGTGGATGCCGCCTTCGGGGCCGCGAGAGGCATCGTCGAGGCGTTCGCCGCCGAGATCGCCCCGCTCGGCTGGTCGAACTCCCTCGCGGCCAAGGCGCTCCAGCTGACCGGGCCCGGCGTTCCCGATGTGTACCAGGGCTCCGAGCTGTGGGAGACCTCGCTCGTGGATCCCGACAATCGCCGGAGCGTCGATTTCGATCGGCGACGTGCGCTGCTGGAGCGACTGGACGCGGGCTGGCAGCCGCCGATCGACGAGACCGGCGCTGCGAAGCTGCTCGTCGTCTCGCGGGCGCTGCGGCAGCGCCGCGACCGACCGGACCTGTTCACTCGATACACGCCGATGACTGTCGTGGGAGCGGCCGCCGACCACGCGATCGCGTTCGACCGGGGCGGTGCGCTGACGGTCGCGACGAGACTGCCCGCCGGGCTCGACGGCCGCGGCGGCTGGGGCGAGACCGTCCTGCTGCGCCATGCCGGAGCGACGGTGGACGCCTTCACCGGGCGCCGGTTCACGGGATCGGAGGTGCGCCTGGCCGATGTGCTGAGCGTCTATCCGGTGGCGCTGCTCGTGCCGGGGGAGGACGGATGATCGAGGTGTGGGCTCCGCGCGCGCAGCGAGTGCGGCTGCGCCGGCCCGGGCACGACGATGTCGAGATGTCGCGGTCGGCCCCGCGCAGGAGCGACGAGCGCGTCGGCTGGTGGACGACGGGTGTCGTGCTCGCCGACGGCGATCGGTACGGGTTCGTGCTCGGCGGCGGCGATGCCCTGCGCGCGGACCCCCGTTCCCGGCGACAGCCGGACGGCGTGCACGGCGCATCGGCGTTCTTCGATCCCGCCACCTTCGCGTGGAGCGACGGTGCATGGACCGGCCGGCAGCTCGCCGGCGGGCTGATCTACGAGCTGCACATCGGCACCTTCACGCCGGAGGGCACGCTGGATGCCGCGATCGGCGGGCTCGACCACCTCGTCGGGCTCGGCGTCACGCACGTCGAGCTGCTGCCGGTCAACGCATTCAACGGCGTGTGGAACTGGGGCTACGACGGCGTGCTCTGGTACGCGGTGCACGAGGCCTACGGAGGCCCGCGGGCATATCAGCGCTTCGTCGACGCCGCGCACGACGCGGGGCTCGCCGTCGTGCAGGACGTCGTGTACAACCATCTCGGCCCCAGCGGCAACCACCTGCCCGAGTTCGGGCCGTACCTGCGGGACGCCGAGAGGAACACCTGGGGCTCCTCCATCGACCTCGACCAGCCCGAGGTGCGCGCCTTCATCATCGAGAACGCGCTGATGTGGCTGGACGACCATCACGTCGACGGTCTGCGGCTGGACGCCGTGCACGCGCTGCGCGACTCGTCGCCCTTGCACATCCTGGAGGAGCTCGCCCAGCGGGTCGACGCGCTGTCGGCCCACGTCGGGCGCCCGCTCACGCTCATCGCGGAGTCGGACCTCAACGACCCGACCCTCATCCTGCCGCGCGAGGCGGGAGGCTGGGGGCTGACCGCGCAGTGGAGCGACGACTGGCATCACGCCGTGCATGTCGCTCTCACCGGGGAGACCGCCGGCTACTACGCCGACTTCGCCGATCAGGACGCGCTCGGCAAGGTCTGGACGCGGGGCTTCTACCACGACGGCACGTACTCGTCCTTCCGCGGCCGCGACCACGGGCATCCCATACCCCCGGACGTCCCGGCCTGGCGACTGGTCACCTTCGCACAGGACCACGACCAGATCGGCAACCGCGCCGCCGGCGACCGGCTGTCGCAGACGCTGCCGTACGGCAGGCTCGCCGTCGCGGTCGTGCTGACCCTGACCGCGCCGGGCACGCCGATGCTGTTCCAGGGCGAGGAGTGGGCGGCATCCACCCCCTGGCCGTTCTTCACCTCGCATCCGGAGCCCGAGCTGGCCGCGGCGACGGCGGCGGGACGCATCGCCGAGTTCGCCCGGATGGGCTGGGATGAGGCGGCCATCGCCGACCCGCAGGACCCGAAGACGTTCCAGCATGCGCAGCTCGACTGGTCGGAGGCCGCGACCCGCGACCATGCCGGCATCCTGAACCTCTACCGCGAGCTCGCCCGGCTGCGCCGCGAACGACCCGAGCTCACCGACCCGGCGTGGCCGGCGTCCGCACAGGTTCACGCACCGGCCGGCGCGGACGCCGCTCATCGCGCGTTCGTGCTCTCGCGCGCTGAAGTGCGCGTGCTTGTGAATCTGACCGAGGAGCAGTGGACGGTGCCGGCGGATGATCATGACACGCTGCTGATCGGGACGGACGATCGCATCCGGATCCAGGACGGACTCGTCACGCTGCCCCCGGATTCGGCCGCGATCATCGGCCCCGCGCGCTGAGGCGCAGCGTCAATGGACGCCCAGGAACGACCGGTCGGTCAGCACGATCGGGCCGTCGTCGGTGATCGCGATCGTGTGCTCGGAGTGCGCTCCGCGCGAGCCGTCGACGCTGCGCAGCGTCCATCCGTCCGGGTCGGTGACCAGCTTGTCGGTGGTCTGCAGGAACCACGGCTCGATCGCGATCACCAGGCCCGGGCGCAGCGGGAATCCCCGGCCGGGCTTGCCGTCGTTGGGCACGTGCGGATCGCCGTGCATGGTGCGCCCGACCCCGTGCCCGCCGAAGTCGGTGTTGATCGAGTAGCCGTCGCCGCGGGCGATCTCGGCGATGGCGTGGGAGATGTCGCCGATCCGGCTGTCCGTCGTGGCCGCGGCGATCGCCGCCTGCAGGGCGCGCTCGGTGGTGTCGATGATGCGCAGGTCATCGTCTCGGGGCGTGCCGACCACGAAGGAGATCGCCGAGTCCGCGACCCAGCCATCGATCGCGATCGCGAAGTCCAGCGATACGAGGTCGCCGTCCTGCAGGGCGTAGTCGAAGGGCAGCCCGTGCAGCACCGCGTCGTTGATCGATGTGCAGATCACCTTGCCGAACGGCATGGCGCCGAACGACGGGTGGTAGTCGATGTAGCAGGACTCCGCCCCCGCTCTGCGGATCAGCTCGTGCGCGCGGCGGTCGATCGTGAGCAGGTTCGTGCCCACCTTCGTCTCGTCGCGCAGGGTCGCCAGCGTCTCGGCGACGAAGCGACCGGCGGGGCGCATCGCTTCGATCTCGGCGGGCGTGCGCAGCTCGATCATCGGGGGATCCTCTCGTCGTCTCCATTCTGACCGATGAGGGGATGAGCCATCGTCGATCGGAACTGCCTGTGAGGGCGCCCAGCATCCCCGCTCCACGGCCGCAGCGGCCGGCGCCTCGGCGTACCATCGGGTCTATGTGGCTGCGACGGGCGTTCTTCGGGTGGCTGATCCCGGCGGCGTTCGTGCTGCCCCTGTGGCTTCTGATCGGCTGGGGCGTGTTCAACGCGGGCGCGTGGGGCTTCGTCTGGGTGCTGTTCATCGCGATCCCGTCCGTGTTCATCGGGCAGCTCGCCTTCACCCTCCTGGTTCGCGCGCGAGGCACCGTGCGGGCGACCCGCGCCGTGTCGTGGGGCGATGTCCTGGGATTCACGATCTGGCACGGACTGACCATCGCCCTCGGATTCTTCCACCCCGCGTTCTGGGCCCTGCTGCTGGTCGCCGCGATCGCAGCGGGGATCGGGCTGTTCTGGTACCTCCTGTGGGAGCTCGTCCGGGAGGCGCGGCCGGCGGCGCTTCTCCTGCGCACCTCGGGCGGCACCGGATACCTTCCACCCCCGGCGGCGACCGCCAGTGCGCCGGGCGAGCCCGAGGTCTTCGTCGTCACCGAGCATCCCTCGTCGCGCGACTGATCCGTTTCCCGGAGGCGCCGTTTTTGCCGAGCCGCCCATCCATGGCAGAATTGTCCTCTGTGCTCTGACGGCTCTGCCTCAGGGGAGCTGGTCGAATGCCTCGGCGTTCCGCCGCGAGAGCACGACTCCCCGATTTCATACGCGCGGCCGACCTGTGGCGGCCGCAGGAAGAGACGATCATGCAGATCCTCGACACCGTCGACGCGGCTTCACTCCGCTCCGACATCCCCGCCTTCGCTCCCGGTGACACCGTGAAGGTGCACGTCAACATCACCGAGGGCAGCCGCTCGCGCGTCCAGGTCTTCCAGGGCGTCGTCATCGGCCGCTCCGGCGACGGGGTGCGCGAGACGTTCACGGTCCGCAAGATCAGCTTCCAGGTCGGCGTGGAGCGCACCTTCCCGGTGCACAGCCCGTCGATCGATCACATCGAGATCGTCACCCGAGGCGATGTGCGCCGCGCCAAGCTGTACTACCTGCGCGAGCTGCGCGGCAAGAAGGCCAAGATCAAGGAGAAGCGCGACAGCTGACGTGCTGAACCGGACCCCGTCGCGATGCGGCGGGGTTCGTCGTCTGACGCGGGCCGGATGTGCGAACCTTGAAGGCACGGCGCGGACGGTGCCGGGTGACGAGGAGCCCATGACGAGCGAGAAGACGGTGCCGGCTGCACCGGGGCCCGAGCCCGCCGCTCGCGCGGAGCAGCCTCGCACGGCGACCCGTCACCGCGGCGGCTGGGCATTCCTGCGCGACCTGCTCGTGATCGTGCTGATCGCACTGGTCGCGTCCTTCCTCATCAAGACCTTCCTCGTGCGCTCGTTCTACATCCCCTCCGGGTCGATGGAGCACACGCTCGAGGTGCAGGACCGCATCCTGGTCGATGAGATCACCCCGCGGTTCACCGGCTACGACCGCGGCGATGTCGTCGTGTTCCGAGACCCCGGCGGCTGGCTGCCGCCCCAGCGCGAAGACACCCGGCCGGCCATCGTGCAGGGTGTCGACTGGCTGCTGTCGCTGGTCGGGCTGTCCGCACCTGACAGCGACGACCACCTCGTCAAACGCATCATCGGCCTTCCCGGAGACCACGTCGTGTGCTGCAACGCCATCGGGCAGATCACGGTGAACGGCGTGCCCATCGACGAGACCGGATACCTCGATCTGCCTGGCGGGAAGACTGCGGCATCTCAGGACGACTTCGACGTGACCGTGCCCGACGACGCGCTGTGGGTCCTGGGCGACAACCGCTACTCGTCGAAGGACTCCCGGTACAACCAGGATCAGCCGGGCAGGGGCTTCGTCCCGATGGAGAACATCGTCGGGCGCGCCTTCCTCATCACCTGGCCCTTCGACCGGTTCGGGTTCATCGACGGGCACGGCGACGTCTTCGCCGGTGTGCCCGATCCCGCGGAGGCCTCGGCGCCGTGACCGTCGTCGAGCCCCGGCTCACCCTCGAGCGGCGCCTGCTGAAGGAGCGCCCGATTGTGATCGCCCTCGACGAGGTGGGCCGCGGTGCTCTGGCGGGGCCGGTGGCGGTCGGCGCGACCGTCGTCGACGAACGCGGTGCACGGCGCCGCGTGCCCGCGGGGCTGCGCGACTCGAAGCTCGTCCCCGAGCACAAGCGCGCCGGTGTCGCGTTGCGCGCGGCATCCTGGGTGCAGGCCAGCGCGGTGGGCTGGGCGTCCTCGGTGGAGATCGACGATGTGGGGATCATCCGCGCCCTGGGGCTGGCCGCGCTGCGCGCGATCGCCGATCTGCGCGCGCACGGGATCATCGCCGAGGATGCGATCGTCCTGCTCGACGGCAACCACGACTACGTGACTCCGGCCGGAGGCGTCGGGCTCACCGTGCGGCCCGTGATCAAGGCCGACCGCGACTGCGCGAGCGCCGCGGCGGCATCGGTCATCGCCAAGGTCGCGCGCGATGCGCTCATGACGCGCCTGCACGACGACCTCCCGGCATACGGCTGGTCGCGCAACAAGGGCTATGCGAGTCTCGATCACCGCGAGGCGATCCAGGTCCACGGACTCACCGAGCACCACCGCGCATCGTGGTCGTTCGCCGTGCCGCTGTTCTGATCAGCTGCCGTCGAGGGAGAGCTCTTCGGGCAGCTGGAAGTCGCGGCGCGAGAGCTCCTCGATGTTGACGTCCTTGAACGTAAGCACCCGCACCGACTTGACGAAGCGGTCGGCGCGGTAGATGTCCCACACCCAGACGTCCTGCATCGTCAGCTCGAAGTAGAAGTCGTGCTCCGTGTCGCGCCGGACGACATTGACCTCGTTGGCCAGATAGAACCGGCGCTCGGTCTCGATGACGTACTGGAACTGGGCGACCACGTCGCGGTACTCGCGGAACAGCGCCAGCTCGAGCTCGCGATCGTAGTCCTCGAAAACGTCGTCATCCATGGTGCCCTCCATCCTAGGCGGCGACCGCCCGGCGCGAGGCCCTGAGAAGACGCCCGGCGGACTCCTGCACAGGCCCGCTCGTGGGAGGGGTTCTCCAGAATCGGATGCCTCGGGCCGATGTGGCGCCCCGCGACATCGCAGTCTCGACTCATGGCACAGAAGGACGTAGTCGGGCGGGCGGGCGAGGACCGCGCGGCGGCGCATCTGGAGAAGCGCGGGTGGCGGCTGGTCGAGCGGAACTGGCGCTGCCGCCAGGGCGAGCTCGACATCGTCGCGCTGGACGGAGACGATCTGGTCGTCGTCGAGGTCAAGACCCGGCGCGGGGTCGGATTCGGCCATCCGCTCGAAGCCATCGACGCCCGCAAGCGGGCACGGCTGTGGCACCTGGCGATGGCGTGGGCCGTCGACCACCCCGACGTGGCGCGCGGACGCGAGATCCGCCTCGACGCGGTCGCTGTGATCGGCGCCGACATCGCCACGGCAAGGATCGAGCACGTGGTGGATCTGCGATGAGCGCCACCCGCACCTGGGCGGTCGCCCTGACCGGCATCGACGGCGCGCTCGTGGAGGTCGAGGCGGATCAGTCGAACCAGATACCGGAGTTCCGGATCATCGGCCTTCCCGACAGCGCCCTGCGCGAGGCGGCTTCACGGGTGCACAACGCCTCGGCGAACTGCGGTCTCGCGCTGTCCCGCCGCCGGATCACGGTGAACCTCTCGCCGGCCAGTCTGCCCAAGCAGGGCTCGGGCTTCGATGTCGCGATCGCGGTCGCCGCCCTGGCTACGGACGGCGGGATGGATGCCGCGTCCCTGGCACGCACCGTCCACATCGGCGAACTCGGGCTCGACGGCAGGCTGCGCCCTGTTCCGGGGGTCCTCCCCGCCGTACTGGCCGCTGCGCGGGCGGGGTTCGAGCGCATCGTCGTGCCGCACGCCAACGCTGATGAGGCGGGGCTGGTCGACGGCATCCAGGTCCTCGCTGCCACGTCGCTGGCCGAGGTGGCCCGCTGGCACGGCGCCGACATCCCGGAGGTCTCGCTCGAGCCGGTCCGGCGGGCAGCCAGCGCCGCTGCCGCGCAGGAGGCTCCCGAACTCGCCGACGTCATCGGCCAGCCGGAGGCGGTCGAGGCCCTCATCGCCGCAGCCGCCGGAGACCACCACCTGCTGATGAGCGGACCGCCCGGTGCGGGCAAGACGATGCTGGCCCGGCGGCTCCCCGGCATCCTCCCGCCGCTGGACGACGATGCGGCGATCCAGATCGCCTCCATCCGGTCGCTGTGCGGTGAGCCGGTCGAATCGCTGGTGCGCCGGCCGCCGTTCGAGGCCCCGCATCACAGCGCGAGCGTCGCCGCCCTCGTGGGCGGCGGCTCGCGCATCGTCCGGCCCGGCGCCATTGCGCGCGCCACTCACGGCGTGCTGTTCCTCGACGAGGCCGGGGAGTTCCCCGCGCACGCCCTCGATGCGCTGCGGCAGCCGCTGGAGACCGGCGCGATCGTCATCCACCGTGCGGGCTTCACGGCATCCTTCCCGGCCCGATTCCAGCTCGTGCTCGCGACCAACCCCTGCCCCTGCGGGAACTACGGCGTGCGCGCAGCGGTCTGCGAGTGCCCGCCGATGGCCATCCGCCGCTATCTGGCGAGGCTGTCCGGGCCCCTGCTGGACCGCGTCGACATCGAGCTGCGGCTCGCGCGCGTCTCGGTGACCGAAGCCGGCGCGGGCGGCGTCGTCTCGACGCGCGCGGCGCGCGAGCGCATCGCCGAAGCCCGCGATCGCGCCGCCCGCCGCCTGCGCGCCACACCCTGGCGGGTCAACGCACGGGTGGACGGCACCTGGCTGCGCAGCGGCCCGCTTGCGCTGCCGCCGGTGGTGCGCCGTCCCCTGGATGCCGCGCTGCACCGGGGAGCGCTGACCCTGCGCGGCTACGACAGGACGCTGCGTCTGGCCTGGACTCTGGCCGATCTCGCCGGGCACCCGGCACCGACCGTGCACGACATCGGACGTGCGCTCTACATGAAGAAGGGGATCATGCCATGACCCGCTCCGCTCTGCTGACCGACGACCTCTGCGCGCGCACCGCGACCCTGATCGACCGTCCGGTCGATCCCGACGGCGTGCGGGAGGCGTCCGCCCGCGTGGTCTGGAGCTGCCTGGTCGAACCGGGCGATGGCATCGCAGGGCGTCTGCTGGCCGAAGTCGGGGCGGTCCGCGCTCTTGAGGCCGTCGAAGCGGAGCAGACTGCGGTCGCGGCGCTGGCCGGCGTCTCGGCGCGGGAGTGGTCCAAGGCGCTCGCGCGATGGCGCCCCAGGATGGCGTCGACGCTGGTCAGATCTGCGCTGGACACCGCCGCGGCTGCCGGCATCTCGCTGCTGCTGCCCGCGGATGCGCGGTGGCCGGCCCGGCTCGACGATCTGGGTGACCACGCACCGGTGTGCCTGTGGGTGCGCGGGGATCCCGCCGCGATGACCCGCGGCGAGGTCTCGCTGGCGATCGTGGGGGCCCGTGCTGCCACGGGGTACGGCGAGCACATCGCCATGGAGATGGCCGCCGAGCTCGCCGCCCGCGGCGTGACGATCGTCTCGGGTGCGGCGTACGGCATCGACGGGGCCGCGCACCGTGCCGCGCTCGCTGCCGGAGGCACGACCGTCGGCGTGCTCGCCGGCGGCGCCGACCGCGCCTACCCGACCGGCAACACGGAGCTGATCCGGCGCATCGCGTCATCGGGCGGTGCCATCGTCAGCGAAGCGCCGTGCGGCTCGGCTCCCACACGGTGGCGGTTCCTCGAGCGGAACAGGCTGATCGCCGCGCTGTCCGATGCGACGGTGGTCGTCGAGGCCGGCTGGCGCAGCGGCTCGCTCAGCACGGCCAACCACGCGAGCGCGCTCGGCCGGCCGCTGGGTGCCGTTCCGGGGCCGGTGACCAGCGCCGCGTCGGCGGGATGCCACCGGCTGATGCGCGACCGCGGAGCCCAGTGCATCACTTCGGCCGGTGACGCCCTCGAACTGGCCGGCGCCGCCTTCGCGGCGCCTCCCGTGGAGACGGGATCGCGCACGGACGACCGCACCCGGGTGCTGGATGCGCTGAGCTTCCGGACCCGCCGCAGCGTCGCCGACATCGCGCAGCGCTCGGGGATGTCGGCGGCGGATGTGCGCAGCCTGCTCGGACTGCTCGCCCTGGAAGGCGACGTCACAGACGCAGCCGACGGCTGGCGCCGGCGCGCGCCGGACGGCGAGGATCGCCGCGACCTGGGTGCGCCGGTGCGGAGTGCCTGAGGCACCGCGACCGCGTCGCCGGTCATGCTGGTCCCGTGGAGCTTGACGAGGCCATCGATGCGTACGCGCGGCATCTGGACCGCGTGCGGCGGCTGTCTCCGGCATCCGTGCGCGCCTACACCGCAGACCTGCGCGACCTCGCCGGCACCCTGCCGCCGGGAGTCGCGCTGCCCGACGTCGACCTCGAGCACCTGCGCGAGTGGCAGTGGCGGTCCACCCGGCGCGGGGATGCCCGGGCGACCCTTGCCCGGCGTGCCGCGGCGGCGCGCGGGTTCTTCCGCTGGGCGCTGGAGGGCGGCCTGGTCGCCGCGGACCCGACGATCCGGCTGACCACGCCCAAGCGCGGTCGCTCGCTCCCGAAGGTGGCCACCGCACCGGCAGTGGGCGGGGTGCTCGAACGGCTGGGGGAGCGCGCGGCTGCCGGTGAGCCGCTCGCCCTGCGCGACCATGCCGTGCTGGAGCTGCTGTATGCGGCGGCGATCCGCGTGTCCGAGCTGTGCGGGCTCGATGTCTCGGACGTCGACCGTGATCGTCGGACGGCGCGGGTGCTGGGCAAAGGATCCAAGGAGCGGGTGGTGCCGTTCGGCGCTCCGGCGCTGGCCGCGCTGGACGCCTACCTCGTGCGCGGTCGCCCGGCGCTGGCGGCCCGCGCTGCGCAGGCGCCCGGGCGGGCGCCGGTGGCCGCGCTGTTCCTGGGCGCAAAGGGCGGCCGGCTGTCGGCGCGAGCGGTGCACGCGATCGTGACCCGAGAGCTCGGTCCGGTGCTCGAGGCGACGGCGGTGGGGCCCCACACGCTGCGGCACTCCGCCGCGACCCACATGCTCGACGGGGGCGCCGACCTGCGGGCCGTGCAGGAGATGCTCGGCCACGCGAGCCTGGGCACGACCCAGATCTACACGCACGTCTCGGCCGAGCGGCTCCGGGCCGCCTACCGGCTGGCCCATCCGCGCGCCTGACCGGTCGCGCTCAGCAGCAGGGGAGCAGGACGGCGCGGGGGACCCCGCCCAGAAGCAGCAGCGGATTGATGTACTCGCCGTCGCGCCGGACGCCGAAGTGGAAGCGCCCTGCCGGTACGTGGCCGCCGGTGCTGAGCACGCCCACCTCGTCGCCCCTCGCGATGGGGGTGCCCGCTGTCAGATCGGAGTCGACGGGTTCGAGTGTGGTGACCAGGCCGTCCCCGTGATCGATGGTGATGACGCCGCGGCCGGCCACATCACCGACGAACGCAATCACGCCGCCGGCGGGGCTTCGCAGCGCGGGGTCCCCCAGGGGAAGCAGGTCGACGCCGCGATGGCCGGGCCCGTATGCGTGCGCCGGGGCGACGAACTGCCGTTCGAGGCGCACAGGACTCCGGACCGGCCACTCCCAGCTCTCATGGCGAGGTGCCACCACGACGTCATCCGCCGCAGGCGCGGATGCCGCACGCGCGACCACCGGCGGTGCGACGACCAGCAGGCCGAGCATCGCGATGAGAGCGAGGATGCGCGCGGGCGTCGAAGGCGTCATGTCCCCATGGTGCAGGCGGGACGGTGACGGTGAAGCGGGGGCGCCGGACAGTGTGCACAGGGCCGATGTGACCGGCGCTGTGGAGGAGACGACGGCTGATACACTGGGAAGGCACCTCGATCTCGGGGTGACTACGCGTGCCCAGAGCCTGTCCACCGGAGACGGCGATCGGGCGGCACAGACTCCCAACGGTCTCGACCTGTACGCAGGGCGAGCGGGAGTGTGTCGGGCACCAGGCTCGCCGGACCACCGGTCCGGCGGAAAACAACCGCAACAGGCGCGCACGCGCCGAGAACAGGAGAACGGCCATGGCCGTCGTCACCATTCGCCAGCTGCTCGACAGCGGCGTCCACTTCGGGCACCAGACTCGCCGGTGGAACCCGAAGGTCAAGCGCTTCATCCTCACCGAGCGCTCCGGCATCCACATCATCGATCTTCAGCAGTCGCTCGCCTACATCGACCGGGCTTACGAGTTCGTCAAGGAGACCGTCGCCCACGGTGGCACGATCCTGTTCGTCGGCACCAAGAAGCAGGCGCAGGAGGTCCTCGCCGAGCAGGCGACGCGTGTCGGTCAGCCGTACGTGAACCAGCGCTGGCTCGGCGGACTGCTCACCAACTTCCAGACGGTGTCCAAGCGTCTGGCCCGCATGAAGGAACTCGAGGAGCTCGACTACGACGACCCGGCATCGAGCCCCTTCACCAAGAAGGAGCTGCTGCTGAAGAAGCGCGAGCTCGACAAGCTGCACAAGTCGCTGGGCGGCATCCGCAACCTCAGCAAGACGCCGTCGGCTCTGTGGGTCGTCGACGCGAAGCGTGAGCACCTCGCCATCGACGAGGCCAAGAAGCTCGGCATCCCCGTCATCGGCATCCTCGACACGAACGCCGATCCGGACGACTTCCAGTACCCCATCCCGGGCAACGACGACGCCATCCGCTCGGTCTCGCTGCTGACCCGCATCGTCGCCGACGCGGCCGCCGACGGTCTCATCCAGCGCCACCAGCCCGCCGATGCGGCCGACGAGGCCGCAGAGCCGCTGGCGGAGTGGGAGCGCGAGCTGCTGGAGCAGGGCGCGCAGGAGAGTGCGTCCGCGCAGGACACCGCCGCGCAGGACACCGCTGAGCAGGACACCACTGAGCAGGACACCGCTGAGCAGAGCGCTCCCGAGCAGTCCTCCGCCGAGACCGAGAAGGTCGCCGACGAGGCGATCGCGGAGACCGACGTCGCCGAGGCCGTCGAGGCCGAGCAGGTCTCGGAGGGCGAGTCGGCGACGCGCTCGGCCGCCGATGAGGCGGGTGCCGAGGCGCACGACGAGGCGATCGCCGCCGCGGCGGGCGAGTCGGCCGATGAGGTCGCCGCTGCCGAGGCCGCCGCCTCGACCGCAGAGACCGCCGGAACCGCCGAGACCGCTGAGGTCGCGGCCGAGACCGCAGAGTAGACACCCGCCACGAGCAATCCAAGGAGCCGCCAAATGGCCAACTTCACCATCGCCGACATCAAGACGCTGCGCGAGCAGCTGGGCACCGGGCTGGTCGACACCAAGAAGGCGCTCGAGGAAGCCGACGGCGACCTCGGCAAGGCCGTCGAGATCCTGCGCCTGAAGGGCGCGAAGGGCAACGCCAAGCGCGCCGACCGTTCGACGAGCGAGGGTCTGGTGACCGCTCGTGAGAGCGCCGGGTCCGTGACCCTGGTCGAGCTCGCCTGCGAGACCGACTTCGTCGCGAAGAACGACCGGTTCATCGCACTCGCCGACAAGATCGCCGATGCGGCCGCCGCGGCGGACGCGGACTCGGCCGAGGCCGCGCTGGCGGCGGATGCCTCCGGGCAGACCGTCGAGCAGCTCATCTCCGACGAGGCCGCGATCATCGGCGAGAAGGTCGTGCTGCGACAGGTCCGCACGGTCAAGGGCGATGCCGTCGAGGTCTACCTGCACAAGACGAGCAAGGACCTCCCGCCGCAGATCGGCGTGGCCGTCGCCTACACGGGCGACGACGCGGCGACCGCGCGCTCGATTGCACAGCACATCTCGTTCGCCAACCCGACGTACCTGTCGCGCGAGGACGTCCCCGCCGGCGACGTCGAGAAGGAGCGCGAGATCGTCACCGAGATCTCTCGCAACGAGGGCAAGCCCGAGGCCGCGCTGCCGAAGATCGTCGAGGGTCGCCTCGGCGCCTTCTTCAAGCAGGTCGCGCTTCTGGACCAGGACTACGCGAAGGACAACAAGCTGTCCGTCGCCCAGGTCGCGAAGGACGCCGGGATCACCGTCACCGACTTCGCACGATTCAAGGTCGGCGCGTAGTCGACGCAGCAGGGCCCGCATCGGATTCGATGCGGGCCCTGCTCGTGTCGTTCGCTAGTTTGGATCCCACGGAGGAAACGTGATCGATGAAGCCACGGGACGCCGACGCGTCCTTCTCAAACTCTCCGGCGAGGCGTTCGGCGGCGGGAGCCTCGGCGTCAACCCCGACGTCGTCGCGCAGATCGCCCAGGAGATCGCCGCCGCCGTCGATCGCGTCGAGATCGCGATCGTGGTCGGCGGGGGCAACTTCTTCCGCGGAGCCGAGCTGAGCCAGCGCGGCATGGACCGCGGGCGCGCCGACTACATGGGCATGCTCGGCACGGTGATGAACGCGCTGGCCCTGCAGGACTTCCTGGAGCAGGCGGGCGCGGCGACCAGAGTCCAGTCGGCGATCCAGATGATCCAGGTCGCCGAGCCGTACATCCCGCTGCGCGCGGAGCGCCACATGGAGAAGGGGCGCGTGGTCGTCTTCGGCGCCGGCGCGGGACTGCCGTACTTCTCCACCGACACCGTGGCGGCCCAGCGCGCACTGGAGATCCGCGCAGACGAGGTGCTCGTGGCCAAGAACGGCGTGGACGGGGTCTACACCGCGGATCCGAAGCACGACGCCGCAGCCACCAGGATCGACCGCATCACCTACCTGGAGGCGCTGCAGCAGGGTCTGCGGGTCGTCGATTCCACGGCGTTCAGCCTCTGCATGGACAATCGCATGGACATGCGGGTGTTCGGCATGGAGCCGGAAGGCAACGTCACCCGAGCACTCCTGGGCGAATCCATCGGCACACTCGTCACGACGTGAGGTCGCCCACCGGGCAACCCGGGCCGACCGCTAGAATCGGGCTTTGACTGCCGAAGAATGGAGAGACCGTGATCGCGGACGTTCTGGCCGATGCCACCTCACGCATGGATCGAGCCGTCGAGGCGGCGAAGGAGGACTTCGCCACCGTCCGCACCGGCCGCGCGAACCCGCAGCTGTTCCAGAAGATCCTCGTGGACTACTACGGGTCGCCGACGCCACTGGCCCAGCTCGCCTCGCTGAACAACCCGGAGGCGCGGACGCTGATCGTCACGCCCTACGACAAGTCGGCGATGAAGGCGATCGAGCAGGCGATCCGCGACACGCCGGGCATCGGTGCGAACCCGACGAACGACGGGCAGATCATCCGCGTGACGCTGCCGGAGCTGACCGAGGAGCGCCGCAAGGAGTACGTGAAGCTCGTGCGCTCGAAGGCGGAGGACGCGCGGGTGCACGTGCGCGGCATCCGGCGCCGGGCGAAGGACGATCTCGATGGGCTGAAGGCGGAGATCGGCGAAGACGACGTGGCCCGCGGGGAGAAGGAGCTGGACGCCCTGACCCGCACGCACGTCGAGTTCATCGATGAGGCGCTCAAGCGCAAAGAGGCCGAACTCCTCGAAGTCTGAGCCGCGCATGTCCGATCCCGATGACGGCGAACAGCCGCAGCGACCGCTGACACGGCGCGAGGCGGCCAAGGCGCGCCGCGAAGCCGCCGTCACGGGCGCACCCGCTCCCGCCGTGCCGCCCCCGGATGTGATTCCCCCGCGCCCGGCGCTCCCGGACGACCCCGCCGCGGCATTCCAGGAGTCGATGCGGAACGCCCGGACGGAATTCGAGAGCCAGGTGGCGCACGCGCGCGAGCAGTTCGAGGAGGCGAACGAGCGCATCAAGGAGCGCACGGGTCGTGACCTCATCCTCGCCATCCTCATCGGACTGGCCATCGGCGCCGTCCTGATCGCGACCCTCATCTTCCTGAAATGGGTGTTCGTCGCCTTCGCATTGGCTGCCAGCATCCTCGGCACCGTCGAGCTGACCCGCGCACTCCAGGCGGGGGGCCGCCGGATCGACCTCGCGCCGCAGCTCGTGCTGGGATCGGCGCTGGTGGTGGGTGCGGCCGTCCTCGGCCACGCACTGCAGTGGGTGCTGCTGTTCTCGGCGATCGCGATCATCGTCGTGTGGCGCCTCATCGCTCAGATGGTCGCGAAGGACGGCCGCACCTACGGCGACGTGGTGCGCGACGTGGTCACCGGCATCTTCCTGCAGCTGTACGTGCCGTTCCTGGCGAGCCTGTGCGTCGTCCTGCTCCGCCAGGAGCAGGGCGAGTGGTGGGTGCTCGCGTTCATCATCATCGTGGTCGCGACCGACACCGGCGCCTCCGCGGCCGGCATCTCCTTCGGCAAGCACCCGATGGCGCCCAGGATCAGCCCGAAGAAGACGTGGGAGGGCTTCGCGGGGGCGGTGTTCGCCTCGGTGGTCGCGGGCCTCCTGCTGGCGCAGTTCATGTTGCACCTGCCGCTGTGGTGGGGTGCAGTGCTCGGGATCGCCGTGCTCGTCTCGGCCACCATCGGCGATCTCGGCGAGTCGATGCTCAAACGCGATCTCGGGATCAAGGACATGAGCTCGTGGCTGCCCGGCCACGGCGGCGTCCTGGACCGTCTCGACTCGATCCTGCTGTCCACCGTGCCGGCACTGGCGCTCTTCTACCTGCTCTCCCCCCTGGCGGCCTCATGACCTACGACCCGATGCCGATCGAAGATGCTGCCGTGCCGATAGAGGAGTCGGCGCGCCCCGCGCCCTTCCCCGCCGCGCCCAGAGGCGAGAAGGGGTACGAGAAGCGCGCCGTCGAGGTCTTCCTCGCCCGCGCGAGGGCCGCGTTCGAAGCACCGGTCGGCGAAGCGGAGATCACCAGCGCCACGGTGCGCGACGCATCCTTCCCCCTTGTGAAGAACGGCTATGCGGTCACAGCGGTGGACACCGCCCTCGGCCGCGTGGAGGACGCATTCGCGGCCCGTGAGCGGGAAGACGGAATCACTCGGCAGGGTCTCGCCGGCTGGGTCGACAGCGCCCGCCACACCGCTCAGGAGGTGCTCGATCGCCTGGCGCGGCCGGACGGACGCCGCTTCGACCGCGCCCGCGGAATGCACTACGGGTACCGCGTCGACGAGGTGGATCTCGTCTCTCGCAAGCTCATCGGCTTCTTCGAGCGCGGCGACCGGGTCACCGTCGACCAGGTGCGGCAGGCAGCATTCCGCATGCAGCGGCGCGGCTACCGCGAGGAGCAGGTGGATGCCCTTCTGGACGCCGTGGTCGAGGTGATGCTCGCCGTTCGCTGAGCCGCGGCGCGCGGTGGTGCGCCCTCGGATGGCATGCCCAGCATGGGGCCGGTAGAATCGCGTCATTGTGACTCCGGGCAACGAGATGATTCCCGCCGGCTCCCGGCGGATGGCGCGTGCGTCGGCGGAAGGCGGGACCTCGGCAGCCGCGTCGGCTCCCGCCTCGCGCTCGGCCCGCCCTGCGCCGAAGGCTCGCTGGTCGCGCAGCCGGGGCGTGATGGGCGTCTTCGCCGCATTCGCCGCGGTCGGGTTCGCTGCCGCGTACGTCGGTCCGATGGGGGCGGCGTTCGCCGAGCCTGAGACCGCGGCCGCGACGACATCGCTGTTCGCCGAGGCCATCGACGGAGCACAGACGATTCAGCCGGCCGATGAGGCGGCGAAGATCGTGCTGCAGCGCGACAGCTACGCCGTCTACGTCAAGCCCAAGCCCACCCCGACCGCCCGCAGCGCATCGACCGGCGGCGGTGGCGGTGGCGGTGGCGGCTGGGCGCCGCCGTTCGTGAAGCCGGACCCCGGCTCGGCGAAGGCGATCGCATACGACATGGTGAAGACCCGCGGCTGGAGCGACGACGAGTTCGCCTGCCTCGTCGCACTCTGGAACCGGGAGTCGGGCTGGCGCGTGAACGCGTACAACAAGTCCAGCGGGGCGTACGGCATCCCGCAGGCGCTGCCCGGGAAGAAGATGGCCTCGGCCGGAGCTGACTGGCAGACCAGCGCCACGACGCAGATCAAGTGGGGTCTCGGCTACATCAAGGGGCGCTACGGCACTCCGTGCGGCGCCTGGGCGCACTCTCAGCGCACCGGCTGGTACTGACCCGTGGCGCGGTCGAATCGTCGTCGGCCGGATCCGGGGGGTGAGGACTCCTTCGAGCGCCTGCTCGCCGGCTGGAAGCGGACCGAGACGCGCCGTGGAGCGGAGTGGACCGTGCAGCCGGTCCCCGGCGGACAGGCCGTGAAGAGCTACACCTGCCCCGGATGCAGGCGCGAGATCCAGCCCGGGACCGCCCACGTCGTGACGTGGCGTGCGGACGGTGTGCTCGGCGACGCCGCCGATCTCGCAGCACGCCGGCACTGGCACACCGGCTGCTGGCGGATCGCCTGAGTCAGCGCTCGTTCTGCCGCGGGATGACGACCTGGCGGTAGATGATCAGGATGCTGGCGGCCACCGGGATCGCGATCAGGGCACCGAGCAGGCCGAGCAGCGACCCTCCGGCCAGAGCGGCCACGACGACCACTCCGCCGGGGACTGCGACGGCGCGGCTCATGATGCGCGGGGAGATGAGATACGCCTCGATCTGCATGTACACGAGGTAATAGATCGCCGCGATGAGGGCGATCGTCGGCGAACCGAGTCCGGGGATGAGGCAGGTCAGGACGATGATGGTCGAGCCGGTCAGGGTGCCCACGAGCGGGATCAGCGAGAAGAAGAACGCGACGACGGCGAGCACCGCCGGGAACGGCGCGTTGATGATCGACAGGAAGATCGCGCTGAGCACTCCGTTGATCAGGCCCAGCGAGACCTGCCCCATCACGTAGTAGCCCACCGAGTCGGTGATCTGCTCGGAGAGGTCGACGAAGCGGTCGCGCTTGGAGGCGGGCGCGAGCTGGTAGACGGCGCGCTTGAGCGCGGGGGTCGACGTCGTGAAGTAGATGGTGAGGATCAGCACGATGAAGGCGCCGAACAGGCCGGATGCCACGGTGAGACCGACATTGATGACCCCGCCGGTGATGGAGCCCCAGTTGTCGAGCAGCCAGTCCTGCAGATTGGTGAGCGCCTCGTCCAGGAACGCGGTCGGAAGGCCGGGGAACAGGCCCAGCAGCCAGCTGCTCACCTCGTCCAGGAACTGCGGGAGCGTGCGGCTGCCCACGAACTCGCCGATCGTGCCGACCAGCTGACTCACCTGATCCACGATGATCGGCACGATCAGCAGCACGATGCCCGCGAAGGCGGCAAGCACGCCGAGGATCGTGACGAGCACCGCCGCCCAGCGCGGCAGGCGCCGCCTCTCGAGCCACTCCACGATCGGGTCCAGGCCGAGCGACAGGAACAGCGCGGTGCCGATGTACAGCAGGATCGTGGAGAGGGTCTGGATGCTGCCGATGAGGAGCAGGCCGAGCCCGACGCCCAGGGTGGCGATGAGCGCCGTACGGAACGGGTTGCTGAACTTCATGGATCTCCGATCGCACCGGCGTTCAGGTCAGAATAGCCACCCGGCTCCGTTCAGGGATATCGCCACCCCCTCCATGGTGACTTTCAGGTGCCCTTCGCTAGTCTGAAATGTCGAGTGTGCAGACCCGGTGCCGCATCGACCGGGTCATGGATGGAGTTGTTCACGTGCGATTCGTGTGGGCTGTGGTGGCCTTCTTCCTCGCCGCTGTGTGCATTGCCGGCGGCATCGCCCAGCGCACGGTGTTCATGGGCCCCAAGGCGGAGCAGGCCGACATCGGCGTGTCTGCGGAGCTGCCGTACACCCTCATCGACGGCGCAGTGCTGTCGTCGATGCCGGGGACGCAGACTCTCGTGGTGCGCGGTGATGGACCGGTGTTCGCCGCCTACGGCCGTACGACCGACATGAGCGGCTGGCTCTCGGACGCCGCCTACAGCCACGTCACGATGAAGGGCGACCGGATCGTCGTCGACGAGGTCGACCCCGTCTCGGTCGCCACAGCCGAGGACGGGACAGAGGCCGCCCCGGCGACCCGCGACCCCGCCGGCTCGGATCTCTGGCTGGACCAGTACCAGGAGGACGCGGCCGTCATCGCGCCGCTCAAGCTGCCTGAGACGATGAGCGTGCTGGTCGCCTCCGACGGGACCCAGCCCGCCCCGGCGGACATCACCATCTCGTGGCCCCTGGACAACTCGACGCCGTGGGCGGGACCGCTCATGGCCCTCGGCGGCGTCTTCCTCGCCATCGGCGTGATCCTGTGGCTCCTGGGCATCCGCCATGTGCGCCGCTCGCGTGGCCCGCGCCGCAAGGCCCTTCCGCCGCTGGCTGACACGCAGCCGATCGACCTTGCCGTCGAGGCCGAGGACAAGGGCGTCATCTCGGCGGGCGCACCCACCCGCCGCGCCGTCGGCGCCGCGCGCCGCGGTTTCATCGTGCTTCCCGCCGTCGCGATCTCCGCACTCCTGTTCGCGGGCTGCTCGGCCGACGCGTGGCCGCAGCTGGGCGGCACCGCGTCCCCGAGCCCGAGCCCTTCCCAGACGGTCATCGTGCCCGAGGGTCAGCAGCAGCCGGCCGTCACACAGGCTCAGGCTGAGCGCATTCTCGCCGAGGTCTCCGCGACGGTCGCAGAGGCAGATGAGGCGAAGGACGCCGACCTCGCCGCCACCCGCCTCGCCGGTGCGGCCCTGGCGGAGCGGAAGACGGATTACAAGCTGAACAGCGCCATCAAGGACCGCGACCCGATGGCGGCGATCCCGTCCAAGCCGCTTGCGGTGCTCCTGCCGCAGCAGTACGACGGATGGCCGCGCACGGTGATGTCGATCGTCTATGACAAGGACGACGCCACGGTGGCTCCTACGATCATGCTCATGACCCAGCAGGACCCGTGGTCGGAGTACAGGGTCAGCTATCTCGCGAACCTCGAGGCCTCCGCCGAGCTGCCGGGCGTCGCCCCGGCCGAGATCGGGGCGATCCAGGTCCAGCCGGATTCGCCGTTCCTCGTGATCGAGCCGGGAGACCTCGCCGCGGCGTACGCCGACGTCCTGAACAAGGGCGACGCGAGCGAGTTCGCGGGCCTGTTCGATCTGGCCAACGACGACTTCCACGCATCGGTGGCGGACAAGCGCGCCCAGCAGCTGGAGTCGTTCAACAAGACCGGCAAGAAGACCGCGACGCTGACGTTCGCCTCGACGGTCGGCCCCGAGGCTCCGCTGGCCCTCGCGACGCTGGAGAGCGGCGCGATCGTCGCCGTCAACATCAATGAGACCGACACGGTCAAGCCCACCAACAAGGACGCCGTGATCAAGCTCAACGAGAAGGACAACCAGAACCCGACCGTGAAGACGCTCACCGGCGTCGACCAGTCGGCGACCGGGTTCACCACGACCTACAGCGACCAGCTGTTCTTCTATGTGCCAGGGCAGGGATCGACGGAGAAGATCCGCCTGCTCGGCTACGGCTCCAACATCCTCTCCGCGGCGGTGATCAAGAAGTGAGCAGTCCCGACCCCTCAGTCCTCCAGCCCAGCGCGGTCCTGCGCGGAGCGGTAGATCTGTCTGCGCTGCGCAACCGTCCGGCAGCGCCCGCCGCCGGTGAGTCGTCCGCGGCCGACACCGGCTCGGTCACATCCCTGGTGATGGACGTGACCGATGAGTCGTTCCCGCAGGTGCTGGAGCTCTCGCGCAGCGTGCCGGTCGTCATCGACCTGTGGGCCGACTGGTGCGGACCGTGCAAGCAGCTCAGCCCGATCCTGGAGAAGGTCGTCACCGAGCTGGGCGGAAGGATCGTGCTGGCGAAGGTCGACGTCGACGCCAACCCGCAGCTGTCCCAGGCCTTCCGCGCCCAGTCCATCCCGATGGTCGTGGCCCTCCTCGCCGGGCAGCCGGTCCCGCTGTTCACCGGAGCGGTCCCGGAACAGCAGGTGCGCGATGTGTTCGCCCAGCTGCTGCAGCTGGCCGCCCAGAACGGGGTCACCGGGACCGTCGCCGTCGGCGAGGCCGAGCAGACGGATGACGCCGAGCCGGCGGAGCCCGAGCTGCCGCCCCTGCACGCCGAGGCTTTCGACGCGATCGAGGCGGGCGATTACCCGCGCGCCATCACGGCCTACGAGCAGGCACTCGCGCAGAACCCGCACGACGCCGATGCGGCGTCGGGACTGGCCCAGGTGCGTCTGCTCGACCGGGTGCAGCGTGCCGATCTGCAGGCGGCCCGCGCCACCGCGGCGGCATCGCCTCTCGACATCCCGGCGCAGCTCACGGTGGCCGACCTGGACGTGTCCGGCGGTCACGTGGAGGACGCGTTCGACCGGCTGCTGGACCTGTTCGCCGCGCTGCCG
This sequence comes from Microbacterium sp., assembly GCA_035703465.1. Taxonomy (GTDB): domain Bacteria; phylum Actinomycetota; class Actinomycetes; order Actinomycetales; family Microbacteriaceae; genus Microbacterium. The sequence continues at coordinate 37,065 of DASSYC010000021.1, forward strand.
TCCGATGAGCGCGGTCCTGTGCGCGAGCGCCTGCTCGAGCTGTTCGGCCTCGTCGGCGACGGCGATCCGCGGGTGCTCCGCGCTCGCGGGCGCCTGGCATCCCTGCTGTTCTGACGACTCAGGCCCCGGCGTGCCGCAGCCACAGCACGCCCAGCGGCGGCAGCACCATGGTCGCGAGCGTGCCCTGCCCGGTGCGCACCGAACCGAGATTGCCCACGCCCGAGCCGCCGTACGCCTCGGCGTCGGTGTTGAGGATCTCATGCCACTCGCCGCGCTCGGGAAGCTCGAGCGTGAAGCCCTCGATCGGCGCGCCCGAGAAATTGCACACGACCACGACGGTGCCGCCATGGTGATCCCGCCGCGCGAAGGCGAGCGTGTCGGGGTTCCAGTCCGGCGCCCCCAGGCGTGAGAACGCGGCGCCGTCTGAGTCGCGCGACCACAGCGCGGGGGTGTCGCGGTAGGCGCCGTTGAGGACTCCCACGAAATCGAGCAGTACGCGATGCGACGGCTGGTCGAGCATCCACCAGTCCAGACCTCGGCCCTCCGACCACTCCGAGAGCTGACCGAACTCCTGCCCCATGAACAGAAGCTGCTTGCCGGGGTGGCTCCACATGTAGGCGAGGAACGCGCGCAAGTTCGCGAGCTTCTGCCAGTGATCTCCGGGCATGCGCCCGAAAAGGCTGCCCTTGCCGTGCACGACCTCGTCGTGGCTGATCGGCAGCACGAAGTTCTCGCTGAACGCGTAGACGAACGAGAACGACAGCTCCCCTTCGTGATAGGCGCGATACATCGGGTCCCGCTTGATGTACTCGAGCGAGTCGTTCATCCAGCCCATGTTCCACTTGAACCCGAACCCGAGCCCGCCGGCGCTGGTCGGCGCGGTGACGCCCGGGTAGCTGGTGGACTCCTCGGCGATCATCGCGATGCCCGGGTACCGCTTGTAGGCGGTCGCGTTGACCTCCTGCAGGAAGCCGATCGCCTGCAGGTTCTCCCGCCCGCCGTGCTCGTTGGGCGCCCACTCGCCCTCCTCGCGCGAGTAGTCGAGGTAGAGCATGGACGCCACGGCATCCACCCTCAGCCCGTCCACATGGAACTCCTCGAGCCAGTACAGCGCGTTGGCGACGAGGAAGTTGCGCACCTCGCGCCGCCCGTAATCGAAGATGTACGTGCCCCAGTCCTTGTGCTCGCCGCGCCGCGGGTCGGGATGCTCGTACAGCGGATGGCCGTCGAAGCGGGCCAGGGCGAACGCGTCCTTGGGGAAGTGCCCGGGAACCCAGTCCATGATCACGCCGAGGCCGGCCTGGTGCAGCCGGTCGATGAGGTGGCGCAGGTCGTCCGGCGTGCCGAACCGGCTGGTCGGCGCATAGTAGCCGGTCACCTGATAGCCCCACGATCCGCCGAACGGGTGCTCTGCGAGCGGCAGGAACTCGATGTGGGTGAACCCGAGCCCGGTGACGTAGTCGATGAGCTCGTCAGCGGCGTCGCGGTAGGAGAGCCCGGGGCGCCACGACCCGAGGTGCACCTCGTAGACCGACATCGGCTGCGAGACCGGCGTGGTGCGCGCGCGGGCGGCCATCCAGTCGCCGTCGCGCCACACGTGCCGGGCGCGGGTGACGATCGAACCCGTCGCCGGAGGCACCTCGGCCTGCCGGGCCATCGGGTCGGCCTTCAGGATCCAGGAGCCGCCCTGGGTGAGCAGCTCGAACTTGTACACCGCGCCCTCGCCGACGGCGGGCACGAACAGCTCCCAGACGCCGCTGGAGCCGAGGGAGCGCATCGCATGGCCCTGCCCGTCCCAGCCGTTGAACTCGCCGACGACGCGCACCGCCTGCGCATTCGGCGCCCACACGGTGAAGGCGACACCCGCCACGCCGTCGTCGTCCCGGACGTGCGCGCCCAGCACCCGCCAGAGCTCTTCGTGCCGGCCCTCGGCGATCAGGTGCAGGTCGAGCTCGCCCAGTGTGGGAAGGTGCCGATAGCCGTCGTCGGCGGCCCAGTCCGGGGCGCCGTCGTAGGTCGCCACGAGCGTGTAGGCCTCGGGGCCGCCGCGGTGCACGCCCTCCCAGATCCCGTAAGCCACGTGCTCGAGGGCGACACGGGTCCCACGCGGGAAGACGGCGGTGACGGATGTCGCGAGCGGGCGCCGCGCGCGGATCACCCATGACTCGCCCTCTGCGCCGCCGCCGGTCCTATGCTGGCCCAGCACGTCGTGCGGGGAGTGGTACGAGCCGCTGGAGACCCGGTTGAGCGTGTTGTCGTCGATGATGCTCATCGCGGCTCCTTGACGTGCAGGATGTGGGCCGGCTCGTCGAAGGCGTCCAGTCGCACGAAGTCGTGGTCGGTCCACGTCCACTGCGCTCCGGTGACCAGGTCTTCGACCTCGAAGGGCTCGCCGGGCTCGACCCCCCAGACGCGGGTGTCGAGGTGGATCGTCGTCTGGCGCACCGAGTGCGGGTCGACGTTTGCCACGACGATGATGGTGTCGGATGCGCCGGTCGGCGACAGCGCGGCATCCAGGTGCTTCGAGTACACGAGGATCGCGTCGTCGTCGCTCCAGTGCGCCTGCCAGTTGCGCAGCTGGCGCAGCGCCGGGTGCGCGGCGCGGATCTCGTTGAGGCGCCGCAGGTACGGGGCCAGCGAGTCTCCGCGCGCCTCGGCACCGGCCCAGTCGCGCATCTTGTACTCGTACTTCTCGTTGTCGATGTTCTCCTCGGAGCCCGGCCGGGCGACGTTCTCGAAGAGCTCGTAGCCGGCGTACACCCCGTAGCTGGGCGCCGCGGTGGCCGCGATCGCCGCCCGCACCCGGTACGCCGGGCGCCCCCCGAACTGCAGATACTCGGTGAGGATGTCCGGGGTGTTCACGAACAGGTTCGGGCGCATGAAGTCGGCGGTGTCGTCGGCCACCCACTCGAGGAACTCCTCGAGCTGCGCCTTGGTGTTGCGCCACGTGAAGTACGAGTAGCTCTGCTGGAAGCCGGCCTGCGCGAGCGCCTGCAGGGGAGCGGGGCGGGTGAACGCCTCGGCCAGGAACACGACGTCGGGGTCCTCGGCGGCCACCGCGGCAATGAGCCACTCCCAGAACCACAGCGGCTTGGTGTGCGGATTGTCGACGCGGAAGATCCGCACACCCTGCGAGATCCAGTGCCGCACGACCCGCAGCACCTCGGCGCAGATGCCCTCCGGGTCGTTGTCGAAGTTGACCGGATAGATGTCCTGATACTTCTTCGGGGGGTTCTCGGCGTAGGCGATCGAGCCGTCCGGCAGCGTCGTGAACCACTCGGGGTGTGCGGCCACCCACGGGTGGTCGGGGGAGGCCTGCAGTGCGAGGTCGAGGGCGACCTCCATCCCCTCTGCGGCGGCGGCGCGCACGAACGCGCGGAAGTCGGCGAGGGTGCCGAGATCGGGGTGCACTGCGTCGTGGCCGCCCTCTGCGGCGCCGATCGCCCAGGGCGACCCGGGGTCCACCGCCGGGTCGGCGTCGAGCGTGTTGTTCGGACCCTTGCGGCCAGTTCGGCCGATCGGGTGGATCGGCGGCAGATACACCACCTGGAATCCCATGGCGGCGACCTCCGGGAGGCGCTTGGCGGCGGTGCGGAAGGTGCCGCTATTGATCGAGCCGTCTTTGAGCCGTCGTGCGCCCTCGGAGCGCGGGAAGAGCTCGTACCATGCGCCCACCCCGGCGAGCTCCCGCTCCACCAGGATCCGGTGCTCGTCGCCGACGGTGATCAGCGACATCAGGGGAAGCTCTGCGAAGGACGCCGACAGCCCGGCATCCTGCACGATCCGGCCCGCCTCGTCGTCGTCGACCGTGTCGTCACGCAGACGCGCCGCGGCGACGGCGAGGAGGCGCCGCTGGGCGGCGGGACGTGAAGCCTCGGCGACGGCGCGATCCAGCAGACGCGCGCCGATCTCGCGCATCAGCGCCGCATCGACGCCGGCGGCCAGCTTCACCGTCGCGGCGTGCTGCCATGTCCGGAAGTCGTCGGCGAACGCCTCGAAGCGGAATCGCCACTCGCCCTGCTCGAGCAGCGCGACATCCGCGCGCCAGCGGTCGAACCCGTCTTCGAGCGCGGTCAGTCGGTGCAGCGACTCGTCGCCGGAGGGGGAGTGCAGGCGCACGTGCACGCCGATGAGATCGTGCCCTTCGCGAAAGGCCGTCGCGCGGAAGGGCACGACCTCGCCGGCGAAGGCCTTGGGCCGGTAGCGGGCGTCGGGGGTCGTGGGCCGCTCATCCGTGATCGGGATGCGGCCGGTCGCGGTGCCCGGCAGCGGATGCCGCGGCTGCGCGGCTCGCGGCGGGATCGCCGAGGCGCTGCGCCACGGCGGTGCGGTGCGAGTGCGTGCTGTGCTGGCCACGCCACGAACCTATCGCGGAGTGCGCGCTTGAGACAGGCGCCCTCTGTCGCCGGCACGCCTCAGCCCGCGGCGTGCTCCGCCCGGAACAGGCGCATGGAGGTGCCCGGCATCGGCACGATGTCGCCCGGGGAGAAGGCGGGCTCGTCGGTCGCCGGCTGCTCGTCGGCGCTCGACCACAGCGACACGAAGCGCGTCACGCCGTCGACGCGCGGCAGCACGACCTCGCGTGCCGACTCATCGCCGTGGATGATCAGCAGGATGCGGTTCACCTCTTCGCTGTCGGGCGTCGAGGTCGCGACGTACTGGAGCGTCCGGTGCGACGGGTTCGTCCAGCGCTCGATGGACATGGTCTCGCCGGACTCGTCGTACCAGTCCATCACCGTCGCGTTGGCGACGCGCTGCTCGGCGTGCGCGAAGTGCACCGGGCGCAGTGCCGGATTCTCGCGGCGCAGCCGCGTGAGGGCGCGCACGTGGGCATGGATGTCCTGCTGCCACGGTTCGTGGGTCCACGACAGCCAGGTCAGCGCCGAGTCGTGGCAGTACGCATTGTTGTTGCCCTTCTGGGTGCGGGCGAACTCGTCTCCAGCGGTGATCATCGGAACGCCGGAGGCCAGCAGCAGCGTGCCGAGCAGGTTGCGCATCGCCTTCCGCCGGATGGCCCGGATGTGCGGGTCGGCGGTGGGCCCCTCCACGCCGTGGTTGAAGGAGCGGTTCGTGTCGGCGCCGTCGCGCCCGTCCTCTCCGTTGTGCTCGTTGTGCTTGATGTCGTACGAGACGACATCGCGCAGGGTGAAGCCGTCGTGGGCGGTGACGAAGTTGACGGATGCCAGCGGCCCGCGCTCTGCGCTGAATGTCTTCGAGGAGCCGGCCAGACGCGTGGCGAAGCCGCCGATGCCGACGGGGGCGACCGATGCGCGCCGCACGTAGTCGATGTCGCTGAGCCAGAAGTTGCGCACGCGGTCGCGGAAGCGGTCGTTCCACTCGCTCCAGCCCGAGGCGAAGTTCCCGGTCTGCCAGCCGTCGTGGCCCACATCCCACGGCTCGGCGATCTTCTTGACGCCGGCCAGGCCCGGGTCGTCGATGATCGCGCGCAGCAGCGGGTGCTCCGGGGTGAACGCCTGGTGCGCGTCGCGGCCCAGTGTCACGGCGAGATCGAAGCGGAAGCCGTCGACCTGGCATTCCTGCGCCCAGTAGCGCAGCGAGTCGAGCACCAGGCGCGCCGCGGCATCCGTGTTCGTGTCCAGCGAGTTGCCGCAGCCGGTGACGTCGATGTAGGCGCCGTCGTGGTGCTGGCGGTAGTAGGAGCGGTTGTCGATGCCGCGCAGGCTGGAGCGCGGACCTCCCAGGCCGAGCTCGGAGGTGTGGTTGTAGACGACGTCGAGGATGACCTCCAGCCCCGCCTCGTGCAGGCGGCGCACCATGCCCTTGAACTCGCGCAGCACGCCTGCGGATCCTTCGCGGCGATTCTCCGCGGTGGCGTAGGGCGCGTGCGGGGTGAAGAAGTTCAGGGTGTTGTAGCCCCAGAAGTTGACCAGGCCGTGGCCGCGCAGCCGCGGCTCGGTCACGAACGCGTGGACGGGGAGCAGCTCGACGGCGGTGACCCCCAGGTTCAGGAGGTGCTCGATGGTGGCGTCGTGGGCGAGGCCCGCGTACGTGCCGTGCAGCGCGGCCGGGACGAGCGGATGCCTCTTGGTGAGACCCTTCACGTGGGCCTCGTAGATCACGGTGCGATCGAGGGGGGTGGCCGGCTTGGCGACGCCGCCCCAGTCGAACCCGCCGTCGACGACCTCCGAGCGCCAGATCTCGTGGCCGTCGGCCGCGAGGCCGCGCGAGTATGGATCGAGCAGCAGGGAACGGTGGTTGAACGCATTGCCGTGGCCGTGCGGGCCGTCGACGCGGATCGCGTACCGTGTGCCGGGGCGCAGCATAGGCGTGGTGGCGGACCACACCCCCCGCGGGCCGGGTGCGAGGGTCACGGTGTCGATGATCCAGTCGAGGTCGTCGTCGTCGAAGATCACCGCCTCGACCGCGTTCGCATGCGCCGACCACACGCGCAGCGTGCCGCCGTCTTCGCCGAGCGTGACTCCGAGGCCGTCGAGTTCGGGGGAGAGCAGCCCGGGTGCCGCCGGCAGGACGGACCCGGGCGCCGCCTGCAGGACGGACGGGGTGCTGAGCATGCGTTCTACAGTAGTTCGGGTGCGGGGGACCGGCCCGCAGGCACAGCGAGGGCGGCGATGGCGATCTATCTGGATCATGCGGCGACCACGCCGATGCGCCCGCAGGCGCGCAGTGCGTGGCTGGCTGCGGCCGAACGCGTCGGCAATGCCTCCTCGATCCACGGCGCCGGGCAGGCGGCACGGCGGACGCTGGAGGAAGCGCGGGAGCGGCTGGCTGCGGCGCTCGAGTGCGACCCGATCGAGGTCGTGTTCACCTCGGGCGGCACCGAGTCCGTGAACCTCGCGCTGAAGGGCCTGTGGTGGGGTCGGCCCGAGGGCAGCGACGTGGTCGTGCTTCCGGACGGCGAGCACCATGCCACTCTCGACACGGTGCAGTGGCTTCGGGCGCACGAAGCAGCACAGGTCGAAGCGGTCCCGCTGGACGGCGTCGGCCGCATCTGCATCGACCGCTTCGCCGCGGCGCTGCCTGCGGCTGCGCTGGCGACCGCGCTGGTCGCCAACAACGAAGTGGGGACCATCAACGACGCGGAGGCGCTCGCCGGGGCGGCGGCGGATGCCGGAGTCCCGCTGCACCTGGATGCGGTGGGGGCGCTGGGGCACGTTCCGGTGTCGTTCCGGCGCTGGCGCGGCGATGCGCCGGGCTCTTCCGGGCTGGTGGCGCTGAGTGTGTCGGCCCACAAGATCGGCGGGCCGGCCGGCGTCGGGGCGGTCGTGCTGTCGCGCCGCGCGGCGGCCGTGCCGCTGGTGCACGGCGGCGGCCAGCAGCGCGGACTGCGCTCGGGCACGCAGGATGTGCCCGGGGCGGCGGCGTTCGCGGTCGCCGCTGAGCTGGCAGTGGCCGAGCGGGCCACCGAGACCCAGCGTCTGGCGCGGCTGCGCGATCGCCTGGTCGAGGGGGCCCGGGCATCCGTTCCCGGTGTCGTTCTCCTGGGCGATGCGTCGCAGCGGCTCCCGGGCAACGCGCACCTGCTCCTCCCCGGGGCGATCGGGGAGACGCTGCTGTTCCTGCTCGATCAGGAGGGCATCGCCGTGTCGACGGGCTCCGCCTGTCAGGCCGGGGTTCCCGAACCCTCGCACGTGGTCCAGGCCCTGGGCAGGACGGATGCCGAGGCCCGGCAGGTGCTGCGCATCACCCTGGGCCGCACCTCGACCGATGCTGACGTGGATGGCCTGCTGGCGGCACTGCCGGCCGCCGTCGCGCGCGCCCGCGCGGCATCCTGACCCTCCCTGGCTGTCCCTGACCTCCGGCCGGCCCGTCCGGTTCTGCCCCGGCCCACCCGGACCGAAAGTCGGGTCGGTGACGGGACACGCCGGGGAGATGGATCCCGGGCCCGGCGAGTCACGTCACGGACCCGACTTTCGGCCCGCTCGGGGGTCTGTCCGGGAGGACGGGGAGAGGTCTCGGGCTGAGGTTCGTACACTGGAGGGATGCGAATTCTGGCGGCGATGAGCGGCGGCGTGGATTCCGCCGTGGCGGCCGCGCGGGCCGTGGAGGCGGGGCACGACGTCGTCGGAGTGCACCTCGCGCTCTCGCGCGCGGGCGGCACGCTGCGCACCGGCAGTCGCGGCTGCTGCACGATCGAGGATGCGATGGATGCCCGTCGGGCGGCCGATCGCCTCGGCATCCCGTTCTACGTGTGGGACTTCTCCGAGCGGTTCCGCGACGATGTCGTCGAGGACTTCGTCGCCGAGTATCGGGCCGGGCGCACGCCCAACCCCTGCATGCGCTGCAACGAGCGCATCAAGTTCGCCGCGCTGCTCGAGCGCGCCGTCGAGCTGGGCTTCGACGCAGTGTGCACGGGCCACTACGCGACGCTTGTGGACGGTCCTGGCGGGCGCGAGCTGCACCGGGCGTCGGATGCCGCCAAGGACCAGTCCTACGTGCTCGGGGTCCTGACCGCGGAGCAGCTGGCGCACACGTATTTCCCGCTGGGCTCGACGCCGTCCAAGGCACTCGTGCGTGCGGAGGCGGTCGAGCGCGGGCTCACGGTCGCGCAGAAGCCGGACAGCCACGACATCTGCTTCATCCCCGACGGCGATACGCGTGGCTGGCTCGCCGAGCGCGTGGGCGCCGAGCGCGGCGACATCGTCGACCGCGCCGGCGCGGTCATCGGCTCGCACGAGGGCGCCCACGCGTTCACGGTGGGCCAGCGCCGCGGGCTGCAGCTGGGCGTGCCCGCCGCCGACGGCAAGCCGCGCTTCGTGCTGGAGGTGCGCCCCGTCTCGAATACCGTCGTCGTCGGCCCGAAGGAGGCGCTGGCCACCGCGGAGATCGCGGGGGAGCGGCTCTCATGGGCCGGTCGCGCGCCGCAGGCCGGCGAGTTCGCGTGCGAGGTGCAGATCCGCGCGCACGCCGACCCCGTGCCGGCTGTGGCCGTGCTCGACGAGCGGGGGCTCACGGTGCGCCCGCGGCATCCCTTCGACGGCGTCGCACCGGGGCAGACCGCAGTGCTCTACGACGGCACGCGCGTGATCGGCCAGTTCACCGTCGACAGAACGGTTTCTGCAGTCCCCGCCGGTGTCTGACGTCGGAGGCCGTATCTAGACTGGCCAGGTGGCAGACGCTCCGACGGAACTCCGCGACCTGAGCCTCGACGAAGCCCGCCGGGAGGCGGAGGGTCTCACCGAGCACATCCTCGAGGCGCGCGACGCCTACTACGGGCGCGATGCCGAGATCGTCGACGACGCGACCTACGACGGGTGGATGCACCGCCTCGAAGAGCTCGAGCGGCTGCACCCGGAGCTGCAGGGTCAGGATTCGCCCACCCTCACCGTCGGCGCCGCCGAGTCGTCGATGTTCGCGCCGGTCGAGCATGCGGAGCGCATGCTGAGCCTGGACAACGTCTTCAGCGAGGCCGAGCTCGAGGAGTGGTGCCGGAAGACGCAGGATGCCGCGGGCCGGCCGGTGCGGTGGCTCACCGAGCTGAAGATCGACGGGCTGGCGATCAGCCTGCGCTACGAGCACGGTGTGCTCACGTCCGCAGCCACGCGCGGCGACGGGCGCGTCGGCGAGGAGGTGACGGTCAACGCGGTGCGGGTGGCCGGGGTGCCGGAGCGGCTCGCGGGCTCGGGGCATCCCGAACTCGTGGAGGTGCGCGGCGAGGTCTTCATCCCCGTCGCGGCGTTCGACGACCTCAACGCACTGCAGGCCGACCTGCGCGAGCGTGCGTTCGCCGCGTCGGCGGCGCGGGGCGTCGATGCGGAGAAGGCGCGCCGATCCGCCGATCGGCGGTTCCCGGCGTTTGCCAACCCGCGCAACGCGGCCAGCGGCGGGCTGCGTCAGCAGCTGGAGAAGAAGACCGGGATGGAGCTGGAGGCGGGGCGGGCGCGGCTCGCCTCGCTGCGACTCTACGTGCACGGCATCGGCGCGTGGCAGCACCCGCCGGTCGCGGCACAGAGCGAGATCTACGACCTGCTGGCCGGCTGGGGGCTTCCGGCCAGCCCGTACGCGCGCACATTCGACACCATCGACGGAGTCCTCGGGTTCGTCGGGCAGTACGGCGAGCACCGGCACGACGTGGAGCACGAGATCGACGGCGTGGTCGTGAAGGTGGATGAGCTCGTCCTGCACGACGAACTGGGAGCCACCAGTCGCGCACCGCGCTGGGCCATCGCGTACAAGTACCCGCCCGAGCAGGTGAACACGAAGCTGCTCGACATCGTCGTCTCGGTCGGCCGCACGGGGCGGGCCACGCCGTACGGCGTGATGGCCCCAGCGCGCGTCGCCGGGTCGGTCGTGCGGCAGGCGACACTGCACAATCAGGACATCGTGCGCGCCAAGGGGGTTCTCATCGGCGACACCGTCGTGCTGCGCAAGGCGGGCGACGTGATCCCCGAGATCCTCGGACCCGTCGTCGAGCTGCGCGACGGGACGGAGCGCGAGTTCGTGATGCCCGAGCACTGTCCGGAGTGCGGCACCGCGCTGCGCCCGATGAAAGAGGGAGACATCGACCTGCGGTGCCCGAACGCCCGCTCCTGCCCCGCGCAGGTGCGCGGAAGGGTCGAGCACATCGGATCCCGCGGGGCGCTGGACATCGAGGCGCTCGGAGAGGTGACCGCCGCCGCACTGACCCATCCGGTCGAGCCGCAGCAGGCGGTGCTGGACACCGAGGCGGCCCTGTTCGAGCTGACCCTGGACGAGCTCGTGCCCATCGAGGCGCTCGTGCGGAACACAGAGACCGGTGAGGTGAAGCTCGACCAGGCCACAGGCGAGCCCGTGCGGCGAGCGCCCTTCCGCCGCAACCCGAGCCCCGCGGAGAGGAAGGCCGGCCTGACCGGTCCTCAGCCCTCCGCACAGGCGCTGACGCTGCTCGCCGAGCTGGAGAAGGCCAAGACCAAGGAGCTGTGGCGACTGCTCGTCTCGCTGAACATCCGCCACGTCGGCCCCGTCGCCGCCCGGGCGCTCGCGCAGTGGTTCGGCTCGCTGGACGCCATCCGCGCCGCCACGCGCGACGATCTCGCCGCGGTCGAGGGGGTCGGCGGGATCATCGCGGACTCCGTGCTGGAGTGGTTCGAGGTGGACTGGCATCGCGACATCGTCGAGCGATGGGCGGATGCCGGCGTGCGCTGGTCGACGCCGGGTCATCCGGGTCCGGGGGCGGCTGCTGCCGGCGGTGGCGTGCTCGCCGGGCTCACCGTCGTCGCGACCGGATCGCTCGAGGGGTACACGCGCGAAGGCGCGCAGGAGGCGATCATCCAGGCAGGGGGCAAAGCGGCATCCAGCGTCTCGAAGAAGACCGACTTCGTCGCCGCAGGTCCCGGCGCGGGCTCCAAGCTCGCCAAGGCCGAGGAGCTCGGCGTGCGCATCATCGACGCCGCGCAGTTCCGGATTCTCGTGGAGCAGGGGCCCGCCGCACTCGATGCGCTCGCAGCGGATGCGGGGTAGCAGTCGACGACGATTGTCGTAGGTACGTTCTAATCTCGACGCACATCGAGAAAGGAACGAGAACATGACACTCGCAGATGACCCCGCCGTCCAGGCCTGGCTCGACCAGGACGACCGACTCTCTACGGAGACGATTCGCCGGTATGGAACCCGCATCGTCTATGTCGGTAGCGACGAGTGCGTCGCGTGCGCCGCGCTGAACCGAGCAGACCGGCGCCGTCTCGCGAAGCAGAAGAAGAGCACGGACCTGCCGTTCGCGTACACGGTCGGGCTCTTCGGCATCGGCCATCCCGAACTGATCGTCTTCGGTGTCGACCCGCAGACGGCCGGCGGGGTCCTGAACGACGTGTCGGCGCGGATCCGCGCAGGGCACGATCTGACGCCGGGCGTGGTGCTCACCTTCGACGAGTGGCACCACCACGCCCTCGTCGAGATCGTTCCGAACCCCGGCGAGATCGTCTTCGAGGCGAACCGGTTCTATCAGCGCCCGCCGGAGGCGTCGGTCGAGGTGCTCCAGCTCACCCTCGACGACTGCAGCGGTCGGTTCCCCGGAGAGCCCGGATACTCCCCGAAATGGCGTCAGCCGCGGCCTGGCCAGTTCCGCGCATGATTGTGTGACGGGCTGAGGGCCTGGGCGCACTCCGCGACGCCCAGGCCCTCTGTTCGGTGCCGATCAATGCGGGTAGAAACTCGCACGGAGCATGTTCGGCGGTGGCGTGCGCTCTGCCGATGAGTCCGCTGGGGACGATCCGATGGAGTCCGATGCGGCGACGCAGGTTCCCGGCTCGTCTGCGTCGGGATTCGGCGCAGCCGCTGCCATCACCGCTGGTGCCTGGAAGGTCGCAGCCACTGTTGTCGCAGGCATCGTGAACGCGACCGCGATCGCGCTGATGACGAGGGCCGCCGCCACGGGGCGCCGGCCGTTGCTGGTGTTCATGAATTCTCTCCCGTTCTCTGGTGAAACCAGCGTGACCCGGGGGCGGGGGCGGCACATGGGGCCGGACCCCTCAGGTTTCGGATGCCGATCCTCAGATGTGCTCGGAGTCGGCTCAGCCCTGTCACACTGATGGCATGGGCGCATTCGGGCGTGCGCCATCTCGCATCGTTGGCCGCGATGAACTCCGGCACTGCATCGCTGCTGTGCTGGAGGATCCGCGCGGCTCTGGCACGGTCGTGCTGTCGGGCGAGCCCGGAATCGGCAAGACCGTGCTCGCGCACGCAGCGGCACATGATGTCGAAGATGCGCACATCCTGATGGGCGCCTGCCTCCCGCTTTCGACCCTGTCGGTCCCGTATCTCCCCTTGCGGGCGATCGCGCGCGCCGGCAGCGGCGAAGGCGTGTCGGGAGTCGACTTCGACGAAGCGCCCGCGCACGTTCTCGCAGGCCTCGACCGCTGGCTCGATGAGGTGGCCGATGGCGGACGGGTCGTGCTGCTGATCGACGACGTCCAGTGGGCGGATGCCGCGACGCTCGACTCGCTGCTGTATCTGATCGCGGATCCGAGGAAGGGTCTCGCCTCGATCGCGGAAGGACACTTCGCGCGCGTGGAGGAGCTGGCGGCCCAGGCGAAGACCCTGGTCCCGCACGAATTCGCTGCAGGCCAGGCCGAGGCCGCGCTCGATCGGGACGAGCCGTGGACAGCCGTGGCGCTGCTCGCGCAGAGTCTGCCCAGAACGAGCGCCGAAGACTTTGACGAGCTCCTCGCCACGGTGTCACGGGTCATCGCCGACGCTCGCCGGACGGGGGAGCTGCGCGCCGAAGATGACCTCGCCGTCCTGGAGTCCTTCATCGCCGACGCGGCTGTGACGCACGCGGCAGGTGACTGCCTGACGCGGGCGCGGCGTGCCCTCGCCGACGCAGAGCAGGCACGCGCCGTCGACGAGGACACAGCGCAGCTCTGGGAGAGGGCCGCAGATGCGAACGCCCATGCGCGCAGAGCGTGGGAGGAGGCGTACGCCTGTCGCAGGGCCGCCGAGAGCCTGCTCGTGCACGGACGCGGCGATCGTGCGGGAGCTGCCCCGCTGCTGCGCCGCAGCCTCGCCATATCGTCGCGCCTCGGCGCACGACCGCTCGAAGACGCGGTGCGCGCTCTCGCGCGATTCGCGAGGATCACGCTGCCTGAGCCGGTGCTCGGAGAGGCCGAGTCGCGACGACCATCGAACGGTCTCAGGCCGGAGCCGGCCGCCGCTCCCGCAGCGCTCGACAGGCTCACTCGGCGCGAGGCCGAGATCGCCCGCCTTGTCATGGATGGGCTCACCTACCGTGAGATCGCGGCGACGCTCTTCATCAGCGAGAAGACCGTGAGCTCGCACATGTCGAACATCCTGCGCAAGACAGGCGCGGCCAATCGCGTCGACCTCGCCCGCCGCGCCAGCACCGCCGCGGGTGCACGAATCGGGCCCCCCGTCTGATGCGCGTCAGCCCCACGCGCCCGTGGATGCTCAGGATCCGGTCGTCAGCTGCAGCAGCGATTCGCGCACCTGACGGCGCAGCACCTTGCCGATCAGCGACTTCGGCAGCTCGTCGACGACGAAGATGCGCCGAGGCACCTTGTACGGAGTGAGAATGCCCCGCGCGAACTCGCGGATGGCGTCCACGTCCGGCTCCTCCACGCTCGGGTCGAGGACGACCGCGGCGACCACCTCCTCGCCGGAGTGCTCGCTGGGCAGGCCGACGACGGCCGCGTCGTCGACATCGGGATGCTGGCGCAGCGCGATCTCGACCTCGGTCGGTGCGACGTTGAAGCCGCCGGTGATGATGAGCTCCTTGATGCGGTCGACGATCCGCACGAAGCCCTGCTCATCGATCGTGACGATGTCGCCGGTGCGGAACCAGCCGTCGACGAACGCCCGCTCGGTCTCCTCCGGCTTCCCGTAGTACCCCGAGAACACCTGCGGTCCGCGGACAATCAGCTCTCCGCGCTCGCCCTGGGGCACGTCGACGGCGGGCTCGTCGGGATCGACGACCCGGCACTCGGTCCCGGGCAGCGGCAGCCCGACCGTGCCGGGGACGCGGTTGTCGGCGACCGGGTTGGCCATCAGCACCGGCGAGCACTCCGACAGCCCATAGCCCTCGACGAGGAAGCCGCCGGTCGCGGCTTCGAAGGGGACCACCAGTTCGTGGGGGAGCGCCATCGCACCGGAGATGGCGATCTCGGTGCCGTGGAGCGAGACCCCCTGCTCCTGGGCGGCGCGCAGCAGCCGGTCGGCGATGGGCGGCACGAGGGGAAGGAAGGTGGCGGGATGCTTCTTCGTCACAGCCAGCACGAGGTCGGGGTCGAACCTGGGGAACAGCACCAGTCGCGCGCCCATCGACATCGCGAAGGTGAGGCACAGGGTGAGCCCGTAGGCGTGGAACATCGGCAGGACCGCGTAGACCACGCATCCGTTCCCGCGTGTGATCTGCGGAACCCACGCCTGCGCCTGCGCCGCATTCGCCAGCAGGTTGCGGTGGGTGAGCGCCGCGCCCTTCGGGGTGCCGGTGGTGCCGCTGGTGTACTGGATGATCGCGAGGTCGTCGGTCGCCGGGAGCGGGTGGGACGCCGGCAGGGCCGCGCTCTTCAGCAGCTCCTCCCAGGGGATCGTGCCGCTCACGCGCTCGTGAAGCGCGTCGCGCGACTCGCGCGCCTTCCGGATCGGCAGCTTGAGCGCGAGGCGGGTGCTCAGCGGCATGGACTTGGTGACATCGACCGAGACGATGCTCGCCACCTGCAGGTCGGCAGGGAACTCCTGCATCGTCTTGACGACCTTCGACCAGACGATCGCGGTCTTCGCCCCGTGGTCTTCGAACTGCTTGCGCAGTTCGCGCGG
>DASSYC010000130.1:0-9305 GCA_035703465.1 Microbacterium sp.
AGCCGCGCGAGCCGCGGGATGAGGGCGACGCCGAGCCCGCACCGCCTCGCGCGCCGGAGTGCGGCTGATGGCCGGCTCGGTCGCGACGGTCGCACTGTCGATGCGCGTGGCAGGCGGAGGCTCTCCGCACTATCCACTGGAGAGGGAAGGTGAGTGCGCGAGACTGCATGGCGAAACCCGGGGCTCCCTGAACCCGGGGTCGACGACCCCAGCCTCGACCAGAATCCCCTGTTTCGCGGTCTCTACTCCAGCGCCTGCAGGAGAGCGGGCAGTACCTCGTGCATGTCTCCGATCACGGCATAGTCGGCTTTTGCGACCATCGGCGCGTTCGCGTCAGTGTTGATCGCGATGACCGTCTTCGCGGCCGAGCAGCCGGCCAAGTGCTGCGCGGCACCGCTGATCCCGCATGCGAGATAGACATCCGGAGCGATCCGGGTGCCGGACTGTCCGACCTGCTCGTGGTGGGGACGCCATCCATTGCCGGTGACGACGCGGGACACGCCGACGACGCCGCCCAGCCGCGCGGCGAGGCGGTCGGCGTCGGCGAACCCGTTCGGACCGCCCGCGCCGCGTCCGACGCCGATCACGATGCGTGCGGTCGCAAGCTCCGCGCCGTCGCCGCCCGCATCGGCCTCGACGGCCGACAGCTGTGCGCGCAGGTCTTCGGCGGCGAGACCGACGGCGAACGGCCGCCGTTGCGTCGCCGCGGGCGCATCATTCGGCTCGGCATCGAAGGCGTGCCCTGCGATCGTGAACACCGCCGGCGAGGCGGTGAGCCGGCGGCGCTCCAGCACCGCGCCGCCGGCGACCTGCCGCTCGACCTCGAGCGGCTCCATCGAGGTGATGTCCACGACGTTGGCCGACATCGGAACCCTCCGCCGCGCCGCGACGTGCGCGAGCACCTCCATGCCGTGCGGGGAGCCGGCGCCGATCACGATCGCCGCCTCGGTCGCGGCCGCGCACGCGTCGACGGCGCGTGCCCACGCCGCTGCGGCATACCGCGAGAGCTCGGCGTCGGTGGCCTCGTGCACGACGGCCACGCCGTGGTCGGCGGCGTCGGCCATGATCGCCTCGACCACCGTCCCGAGCACGACCGCGTGGACCTCGCTGCCCAGCACGCCGGCCACCGTCAGGGCTTCGCGTGAGACGAGGTCGATGCGGCCCTCGTCCGTCTCGATCAGCACTACCACCGCACTCATGACACCACTCCCGTCCGGCGCAGCACGTCGACGATCGCCGGGACCGCTCCCGGACCTTCGCCGAGGATCGTGACTTCGCCCCCTTCCACCGGCGGCACCCGCAGCCCGAGGGCTCCCGTCCCTTGCAGTCTGCGCGCCGGGGTCACCGTGTCGATGGGGGCCTTCTTGGCCCGCATCCGCCCGCGCATGCTCGGGTAGCGGGGCGAGACGCCCCCCTCGAGCACGCAGGCGACTGCGGGCAGGGCGACCTCGTACCGCTCGGTGCCCTCGGCCGAGCGGGCGCGCAGGTGGGCGACGCCGTCGCGCACCTCGACCTGCTGCACCCGCGAGACCACGGGCCAGTCAAGGGCGTAGGCGAGCCGGATGCCGACCTGGAAGTCGCCGGTGTCGGCGGCGTCGTTGCCTAGCAGCACAAGGTCGTACCCCGGATCGTGGGCCGACACGACGTCCGCGATCGCAGCGGCGATGTCTTCCGGCCGGTGCTCGGTGCTGGCGGCAGCAATGCGTATGGCGTCGTGGGCGCCGAACGAGAGCGCATAGCGCAGCTGCTCGACGGCGTCCTCGTCGCCGACGGTGAGCACGGTCACCGAGCCTGAGCCCGCCTCGGCTACCGCGATGGCCAGTTCGACGGCCGCGAGTTCGTGGTCGCTGATCGTGTAGCCCGAGTAGCGTCCGTCGAGCGCCGTGCCGGCTTCGTCGAGCACCACGTGGCCGGCGATGTCGACCGATCGCTTGATGCAGACGAGGACGTTCGTCACTCGTAGACCCCCCTCAGCCGCGCATTCCCGGGATCGAACAGCCCGGTCGCGTCCACGGAGGCGACGGTCACCGGGTAGAGCTCCTCCATGTACGACACGGCGAGTCCGTTGCCGATCCGTGCCATTTCCGGCGGCAGATAGGCCATCAGCACGTGCCTGCTCAGGCTGGGGGCGGATGCCGCGCTGGTGACGAACGAGCGCTCCCCGTGCGCACCCACGATCGGCTCACCGCCGGGGGTCACGATGGGCTCCCCGCCGAGCATGTAGCGCTTCATGCCGCTCGCGCTGAGGTGATCGTCGACCGTCAGGGTGCACAGCACCCGCTCCGGCGCACCCTCGGCGAGCATCGCGTCCTTGCCGATGAAGTCGGCGTCCTTGACCCGCGTGCGCGACATCCCGGCCTGAGCCGGAGTGCGGTCGGGATCGAGTTCGGTGCCGATCGCGCGATACCCCTTCTCGATGCGGCCGGTGGCCGTGTAGACGCCGATGCCCGCGGGCACGACTCCGAGCGGTCGGCCCGCGGCGATGAGCGCGTCCCACAGCGCCGCGCCGAGCTCGAACGGCACGTGCAGTTCCCAGCCGAACTCGCCGACGTATGAGATGCGCGACGCCAGCACCGGGAGAGTTCCGATCTCGATGAGCCGGCAGGTGCCGAAGGGCAGCGCATCCGGAGAGACGTCCGCGTCGGTGAGCGAGGCGAGCACGTCCTGTGCCCGCGGCCCCCACAGCCCGATCGTGCTCACCGCGGAGGTCACGTCGACGCAGAGCACTCCGTCCGGCATCCGGTCGGAGAACCACTTCAGGTCGACCATCCCGTGCGCGCCGCCGGTGACGACGCGGAAGCGGTCGTGTGCGAGCCGCATCACGGTGAGATCGGAGCGGAACCGCCCGCGCTCGTCCAGCACCGGCGTGTAGACGACCTTCCCCACCGGCACGTCGGCCTGGGCGACGATGATCCGCTCCACGGCGCGCAGCGCCTGCGGTCCGATCACGTCGAACATGGCGAACGCGGTCAGATCGATGATCGCCCCCGCCTCGCGCAGCTGCAGGTGCTCGGCGTTGATGATCGGCGACCACCAGCGCGCGTCCCACTCGTGCTCACGCGGCATGACGGCGTCGCCGAACTTCTCCAGCAGCGGCGCGTTGGACTCGTACCATTGCGGGCGCTCCCATCCGGCCGTTTCGAAGAACACCGCGCCGAGCTGCTGCTGCGCGGAGTGCATCGGGGAGAGCCGGGCGGGCCGGGACGATTCCCACTGCTCGCCCGGGTGGACGATGCCGTAGGTCTTGTTGAACCCCTCCGCGGTGCGGTCGCGCACGAACCGGCGGGTGCGCTGATGCGGATAGAACCGCGCGATGTCGAACTCCTGGACGTTGATCTCGGGAAGACCGGTGGTCATCCATTCCGCGACGGCCCGGCCCATCCCCGGGCCTTCCTTCACCCAGATCGCCGCCGCCGACCACAGACCGGCGACCTCGGGCGTCTCGCCGAGGATCGGGTGCCCGTCGGGCGTGAGCGAGAGCAGCCCGTTGATGGCGTAGTGCATCTCGACACTCTCGTCGTCCAGCAGTTCGGGCATGAGCTCGAGCGCCTGCTCCAGTTGCGGGTCGAAGTCGTCTGAGGTGAACGGAAGCTCGGTGGGCGTGAGCTTCGCCTGCTCGATCGAGGGGATGTCGTCCGGTTCGTGCAGGATCGGCCGGTGTGCGTACGAGCCCACCTCCATGTCGGCACCGTGCTGACGCTCGTAGCAGAAGGTGTCCATGTCGCGGATGATGGGAAAGCTGATCTCCCCGGGTCGCTCCGCGAGCTGCCGGCACGGACCGACCGAGACCATCTGGTGCACGGCCGGGGTGAGCGGGATGTCTGCGCCGGCCATCCGGGCCAGCCGCGGGCTCCACACCCCGGCGGCGATGACGACCGTATCGGCGGCGATGTCGCCCGCGGTGGTGCGCACGCCGCGGATGTGCCCGTCCTCGACGTCCATGCCGGTCACCTCGACATTCGGCACGACCGTCACGGCACCGGTCTGCAGCGCACGTTCGCGCATGATCGTGCCGGCCTGCAGCGAGTCCACCACCCCCGTGGACGGAGTGTAGAAACCGCCGACGATGACCGAGGGGTCGAGGAACGGCACCATTTCGCGCACCTCGTCTGGAGTGACCAGCCGGGCGTCGATGCCGTGCACACGGGCCGAGGACATCCGCCGGCGCAGCTCTTCCATGCGTTCCTCGGTGCGGGCGACCTCGATGCCGCCCGACTCAATGAACACCCCCATTTCCTCGTACTGTCGCACCGAGTCGAGGGTGATCGCGGTGATCTCCCTGCTGTGGTCGACAGGAAAGATGAAGTTCGAGGCGTGGCCCGTCGAGCCGCCGGGGTTCGGCAGCGGCCCCTTGTCGAGCTGGACGATGTCGGTCCAGCCCAGCGCGGACAGGTGGTAGGTGAGCGCGTTTCCCACGATGCCCGCGCCGATGACGACGACGGATGCTTTCGAGGGGAGATCGGCCATGGCAGGACTCTTTCGTCGGGTGTCGGCGTCAGGTTGCGGCGTCCATGCCCCGTTCCTTCAACCTCTCACGCTGGTTGGGGTTGACGGAAGGCCGGAACGGCAGCGGCACGACCTCCGCGCGCACCGATACTCCCGGCACCGGCGAGTACTGCTCGGGAAGCGCGACCCACAGGACCGTGCCCACCTCGGACAGCTCAGTGGGAACGTGGGCCAGGGCGATGTTCGTGCCCAGCTCGGGGGAGTACCACGGCGAGGTCACATAGCCGATGGGATCGGATGTCTCGGCTTCGGAGACGAGCCAGAAGTCCGGTGCATAGTCGTCGATCGGGTTGCCGCCCAGCATCAGTCCGACCAGCTGCGTGCGATACGGCGGGTCGCCGGCCTCGATGAGTGCGCGCACCTCGTTCAGTCGCGCCTTTCCGATGTAGTCCGCCTCCTTGGTGCGGGGCACCTGGTAGCCGAGATTCACCTGGAACGGCAGGGTCTCGTTGTCCATGTCCTGCCCCCATGACAGGATGCCCGCCGCGATCCGGCGGTGGTGGGCCGGTGCGACGACGCGCAGGCGGTGCTTCTCACCGGCTTGCAGGACGGCGTTCCACATGTCTTCGGCGTGGAGCGAGGCATCCCGCAGGTAGATTTCGTATCCCTTCTCACCGGTGAATCCGGTCTGCGACACGATCACGTCGTGACCGCCCACCTGCGCGGCGAAGAGCCCGTAGCTGGGCAGGTCCAGCGCGGTGGGTCCGACGAGGTCGACCATCAGGTCGGTGGACTTCGGTCCCTGGATCTGCACGGGTGAGACATCGATCTCGTTGATGGTCACATCGAAGCGCTTGCCGACGTTGACACCCTGCAGCCAGAACAGGACGTCCGAGTCCGAGATGCTGAACCAGAACTCGTCCTCGTCGACGCGCAGCAGGATGGGGTCGTTGATGATGCCGCCCTGCTCATTGCAGAGGATGACGTAGCGTGCGCGCATGACCGGGATCTTGGTCGCGTCACGGGTGATCACGAAGTCGACGAATGCCTGTGCATCGGGACCGATCACCTGGATCTGCCGCTCGACGGCGACATTCCACAGCGTGACGTCGTTGACCAGCGACTCGTACTCGGCCATCATGCCGCCCTGCTCGCGCGAGACGTAGCCGCGGGGGTGGTACATGCGGTTGTAGGTGGATGCTCGCCAGCACCCGTGATTCATCGACAGCTCCCAATAGGGCGACTTGCGCACGCGGGTGTCGATCAGCAGTTCCACGGGTGTAGGTCCGGATTGGCGCAGGTTGATGGGCACGAGCCGATCGCTCTGGTCGACGGTGGGGATGTTGTAGGTCATCGGTTCCTCCCGAGGCGCCGGTGTGAGGGAAGGAAGGGTTTTATAATGTGAAACTGGTGTTTCACACCCCTGTGCACGCCACCTTACGATCACGGACCGATTCGTGCAAGGCGCGGGGGCGCGTTCAGGGCGTCGTGCGGCGGGCGAGCGACTTCGACAGTGTCGTCGCCTCGTGCACCAGCAGTCGTCCGATGCGCTCGTGCTCTTCGTCGAGGCGGCCGGTCGGTCCCGAGATGCCCACCGCGGCGACGACGCTGCCGTCGCCGTCGAAGACCGGTGCGGCGTACGCCGTCAACCCGTCCTCGAGCTCGTCGCGTGCCACGGCGAACCCGTTCTCGCGGACCGTCTCGAGCTCGGCCCGCAGGGCCGTGGCATCGGTGACGGTCTGCGCGGTGCGCTTCTCGAGCCGGCTGGTCGGCACCGGGAGCGCGCCGAACGCGTACAGGACCTTGCCCAGCGCCGAGCAATGCGCCGGGACGTCGATGTCCATCCAGTTCGTGGTGCCCAGCAGGTAGGTCGAGTCGAGCTGCGCGATCTGGACGACCTGATCGCCCGCGGCGACGGCGAGGTTCACAGTCTCGCCGGTCTCTCCGCTGAGCCGCTGCAGCGTGGGGCCGGAGGCGGCCGTCAGCCAGCCCGTCCGATCGAAGCGGGCGGCGTAGCTGGCGAACAGCGCCCCGCCGCGGTAGCGACCGTCGGACTCACGGTGGAGCAGGCCGTTGCGCTCAAGGGCGGCGAGCAGGCGCGATGCCGTGGGCCGGCTGAGCCCGGTGTGCGTCACGACGTCGGTGAACGACACCGCACTGTCGGCGCTGACCACGAAGGTCAGCACGCCGGCCGCCCGGTCGATGGACTGCGTTCCGTTCGACATGGGCTCCCTTCGACGTGTCTATCCTCGACCATGCCGTGCGAGAAGGCCTTGTCGCCCCGTCGATCTTGATCTACGAGGTCGCGAACCGACTCTCACGGGCGAGCCGGTTGGCAAGCTCAACGCTGAGCAGGTGAGGGAATCGTTGGGAGTGCTCAGCTCTCTCACGATGGACCTGTGAACCCAACGGCGATCTCCGTGACTGAACGGGCTGCCGCGTCGGGTCTCACCGCCTGCGACGCGGCATACCTGGAGATCGCGGTGACCCGCGGCATCCCGCTTGCCACGCTCGATGGCAGGCTCCGCGACGCAGCCCTGGTCGCGGGGGTCGCGGTGCTGCCGACGCCGTAGTGCATACCAGCACGCCTCCACGATCAAGGGGCTGAGCGACGTTCCGCTGCTGCAGCGGTGGGAGGAGCCCGACCGGGGCGGCTCAGACCGGGTTGCGGCCGACGAAGAACTCGCTGAACGGGTCCATGCTGGGCTCGAAGCCGGCATCCAGCAGTCCGTTGCGCAGGATGTTCATCTGCGGGTCGTGGATGCGCTGGGTCGGCAGCCGCAGCGGCCCGCCGTTGTAGCCCCGCAGCCAGCCTTGGAACTTCCACAGCTGCCGGTCGATGAAGTGGCCGCCGTTGAGCAGCTGAGCCATCTGCCCCTTGACCTTGCGGGCCGGGTGCATCTTCCAGTACAGCTCGGTGACCTCATCGAATTTCTGCTCGCGCAGCAGCCTCATGGCGTGTGGGATCGTCGGGCCCCAGAACTCGTGATCGCTCGTGGCCGACAGCTGGATCGGGATCAGCTGGCCCAGCGGCAGCAGCTCGCCCTCGATGGGGCACGAGATGACGACCTCGTCGCCGAACAGGCGATGCGCCTCGATGATGCCCATGATCGAGGGGAAGCCACCCTCGGCCTTGATGACGGCGACGTTGGGGATCTCGTCGATCATGCGCCGCAGCAGGCGCGCGGGGATGTCGGAGGGGTGGATCCGCTGGCTGAACCCCCACAGGAACATCGGGAATACGATCACGGCGAGGTTCGTCGCATCGCACACGGCCTTCGTGTAATCGAAGATCTCCTGCTCGGACTGCGGGTAGAAGTTCGGCGGGTAGCTCAGCAGCACGACCTCGGCACCCGCCGCCTGCGCTCCCTGCACGGCCTCGATGTTCTGCTCGAGCGTCGACCAGCTGCCGTGGTGCACGATGACCAGGTCGTCACCGGCCTCGTCTTTCATGATCTCCATGAACCCGAGATATTCCGGAAGCGTGATGTTGACTTCCGAGACGGCGAGCGAGCCGAGGAAGCCGTGCTCCTTGGCGAGGCGGACATCGTGACGGATGCCGCGCTCGTTGATCGCGGTCAGATCGGCTGTGAACGACGGGATCGTGCAGTTCACGGCGCCGACCAGGCGCTCCCGCGCCCAATCGCGGGCTTCGGACTTGGTGTAGTTCGCCATGGGACTCCTCTGTGATTGCTGGTCATTGAGCGAGGCGCGAAGCGCCGAGACGAAACGCGCCTACTTCCGGATCGTCAGGATGCCGACCGGCAGCGGCGTTCCGACTCCCTGGGCGACAGCGCGGTCGTAGAGCAGCTCAGCCAGGACGATGTCCTGGAAGCCGCTGCCGGTTGACTTGTAGATCGCGATGCCGCTCCCCGGCCGGCTCACGCCGCCGCCGAGCAGGTCGTGCAGCGATACGGTCGCGGCATCCACATCGATTCCCTGCTCGCGCGCGACGATCATGTCGCCGCTGTCGTACAGCACCTCCTCGATGGCATCGGCGACGACGAGCGCGGCGCGGCCGATCAGCTCTGGGTCGAGCTCGCGCTGCGACGCCGTGGTCGACCCGACCGACACGATCGTCGAATCCGGGGCGACCCAGTCGGCGTAGACGGTCGGCGACTCGTCGCGCGAGCGCGCGGCGCACAGCACGAGGTCGGCGCCCCGCACCGCATCGCGGGCGTCGGCGAAGGCGGAGATCCGGATGCCGAGCTCCGCGCCCAGCTCTGCGGCGAAGCGCTCGCGATTGGCCGGGGTCGGGCTCGAGACCCGGATGCGGGCGATGCGGGCGATGCGGGATGCCGCGCGCAGCTGCGCCCGCGCCTCGAAGCCGCTGCCGACGACGGCGACGGTGAGAGGCCGGTCGGGAAGCAGCGCGGACAGCGCCGCTGCGGCGGTGGCGGCGGTGCGGATGCCGGTGATGCGATTGCCGTCGATGAGCGCGACCAGCCGGGAGTCGCGCTGGTCGAACAGCGTGATGAGATAGCTGGCCAGACCGTTCTTCATCGATGCCGCGATGGTCTTCGACCCCGCGAAACGGGCGCCCGGGGGAGCGGACGGCATGACACGCTGCCAGCCGGTCGCGGTCACGGCGACGGCGCGCTCGGGCGTGGCCTTCGGGTCTTCAGGGCGGGCATACGCCTCGCGCAGGGCGGTGATCGCCGAGTCCCAGTCGGCGAGCGCTGCGACGTCGTCGTCGCTGAGGAACAGGGTGGCGGGTTCAGTCACTGCGGGATCTCCATCTCGTTGTCGCGGAGCACATCGGCAGCCGCCGAACCAGGGGATTCTCGTCGAACCCGGCGTCGTCGACCCCCACTTCGACGAGATTCCCCTGGTTCGCGAGAATCCCCTGTCGCGAGGGG
>DASSYC010000179.1:0-2594 GCA_035703465.1 Microbacterium sp.
GCCCCGCTGGCGGTGCCGCCGCTGCTCGTGCTGGGTGGAACGCCCGTGCTGTTCGTGGTGTTCGCGGTGTTCTTCGTGATCGCCGGCGCGGCGGCGTGGGGCCTGGTCGACAAGCGCGGCCGCGCGCTCGACGATCGCTGAGCCGGGTCTGACCCGGCTCAGAGCCGAGGCGTGCGCGGCGGTTCGGTGCGCCGAGGAGCGCGCTGCGGGGCGAGCGCCTCGAAGGCGCGGCCCAACCGCAGCAGGGCCGTGTCGTCGTACGCGCGCCCGGCGAAGGTGAGGCCCACCGGCATCCCGATGTCCTCCATCGTCCCCATCGGCACCGTCACGGTCGGGATGCCCAGGTGCCGGATGGCGAGGTTGCCGTTCGCGACCCACACGCCGTTGCGCCAGCCGAGATCGGCGGATGCCTCGTTCACATCCATGTCGGCGGGGCCCACATCGGCCACGGCGGGGAAGGCGACCGCGTCGAGGCTCTGCTCGTCCATCCACTCCTCGAGATCGACGCGGCGGGTCTCCTCCAGGCCGCGCACGCCGGATTCCAGTTCCGGCATATCCGCCCATGTCGCATCGGGGTGCGCGCGCACCCAGTCCGGATAGTCGGCGATGTCGTCGTCGAAGCCCGTGTAGCGGTCGGGCAGCGCGCCGGGCGGAGGCGGGAAGATCGTCGCGCCGTCGATCTCGGCGAGGGTGTCCAGCGACGGGTCGTCGTTGGCGCGCAGGAAGTCGTCCCACGCCCACGCCGACAGGTCGAGGATCTCGCGGCGCAGGTACGCGGGGGAGACCAGCCCTCGCGTCGCGATCGTCGGCGCTCCGGCGCGATCGCCCTCGTAGTTCGAGACGGCCGGGAAGTCCACCTCCACGACGATCGCCCCAGCGGCTTCGAGGTCGCGGCGCGCCGCCCCCCAGAGCGCGAGCACCGACGCCCGCGTCTCGATGCGATCGCCGGTCGGGCCGCCGATTCCGGTGCCGGAGCCGGCATCCGGGTCGGCGTTGATGTACATGCGCGGGATGCCGATCCGCACGCCCCGCAGCGGCAGCGGCGTGAGCGCGGGATACGCATCCGGGCGCACGGCCGAGGCGACGGGTATCGGCACCCACGGCTGCATCCGCCAGAAGTCGCCCCGGGTCTCCTCGTCGTCGCCGACGACGACGTCGAGCACTTCGAGCAGGTCGGCCATCGTGCGCGCGTGCGGTACGACGACGTCCATCGTCGGCACCAGGGGCCAGTTGCCGCGCACCGAGATCACGCCGCGCGAGGGGGTGTATGCGCACAGCGCGTTGTTCGATGCCGGACCGCGTCCGCTGGACCAGGTCTCCTCGCCGAGCCCGAAGGCCGCGAAGCTCGCCGCCGTGGCCGTGCCCGAGCCATTCGACGATCCGGAGGCGAAGGGGGCGGTCAGCCAGTCGGCGCTGTACGGGCTCTCAGCCCGGCCGTACAGTCCGCGCTGCATGCCGCCGTTGGCCATGGGCGGCATGTTGGTCAGCCCGAGACAGATGGCCCCGGCATCCCGCAGCCGCCGGATCGTATACGCATCGTCCTGTGCGATCAGCTGCGCGAAGGCGGGGGAGCCGGCGGCCGCGGTGAGCCCGCGCACGAGATACGAGTCCTTCGCCGTGTAGGGGATGCCGTCGAGCGGTCCCCGCGTCTGGCCGCGTTCGCGGCGTGCGTCGGCCGCGGCGGCATCGGCCCGCGCATCCGGGTTGAGAACGACCACGGCGTTGAGCTCCGCGTCGTATGCGTTGATGCGCATGAGATACGCCTCGACAAGCTCGGCGGCGGTCGTCGCTCCGGAATCGAGGGCCCCCCGAAGGTCGGAGATGGATGCCTCCACGACGTCGATCACGGCATCCCACCGTCCTGAACCCGCCCCGAAGCGGACCGAAAGTCGGGTCCGTTACGGGACACGCCGACTCCTGTGGCCGTTTCCCCGGGGTGTCGGATGACCGACCCGACTTTCGGTCCGGGGTGGGGCCGGGCCGGGAGGCGGCCGGGACCGACGTCCGGGGAGGTCATCGGGTCACCGCCGGCTGCTGCTGGGTGATGCAGTGGATGCCGCCGCCGCGGGCGAAGATGGGGCGGGCGTCGACGGTGACCACCCGGCGGCCCGGGTACGCAGAGGAGAGGATGTCGCGGGCCCGCGCGTCGGCGGCCTCCTCGCCGAACCCGCAGGCGATGACGCCGTCGTTGACGACGTAGTGGTTGACGTAGCTCCAGTCCACGTACCCGTGCGCGTCGCGCAGCGTCTCGGGCGCGGGCAGGTCGATGATCTCGAAGCGGCGGCCCGCGGCATCCGTCGCCTGCTCCAGAACCCCCCGCACCTCGCGCATGACCGCGGCGTCGGGGTGCGACGGGTCGGGCTGCGCGTGCAGCAGCAGGCGCCCGGGCGAGGGGATCGCCGCCACGATGTCGACGTGGCCGTTCGTGCCGAAGTCGTCGTAGTCGCGGGTGAGGCCGCGCGGCAGCCACACGGCGTGCGTCGCGCCGATCGTGCGCGCCATCTCGGCCTCGACGCGCGCGCGGTCGGCGTACGGGTTGCGACGCGGGTCCAGCTGCACGGTGTCGGTGAGCAGCACGGTGCCCTCGCCGTCGA
>DASSYC010000202.1:0-6049 GCA_035703465.1 Microbacterium sp.
GCTGTCACCAGCATCCGCATCGACGGCGTCCTTCACGAGTTCAGCACCATTCCGGGTGTGAAGGAGGATGTCACCGAGATCATCCTCAACATCAAACAGCTGGTCGTCTCCAGCGAGCGTGATGAGCCGATCACCGCGTACCTGCGCAAGACCGGTGCCGGCGAGGTCACCGCGGCCGACATCTCCGCCCCCGCGGGCGTCGAGGTGCACAACCCCGAGCTGGTCATCGCGACGCTCAACGACACCGCCAAGTTCGAGCTCGAGCTCACCATCGAGCGCGGCCGCGGCTACGTGTCGGCGACGCAGAACCGCAACGAGTACGCCGAGGCCGGCCAGGTCCCGATCGACTCGATCTACTCGCCGGTGCTCAAGGTCAGCTACCGCGTCGACGCGACGCGTGCCGGCGAGCGCACCGACTTCGACAAGCTCGTGCTGGACGTCGAGTCCAAGCCGTCGATCGCCCCGCGCGACGCCGTCGCCTCGGCCGGCCGCACCCTCACCGAGCTGTTCGGCCTCGCCCGCGAGCTGAACGTCGAGGCCGAGGGCATCGAGATCGGCCCGGCTCCGGTCGAGACGGTGCTCTCCAACGAGCTGTCGATGCCGATCGAGGACCTCGATCTGTCGGTCCGCTCGTACAACTGCCTCAAGCGCGAGGGCATCAACACGGTCAGCGAGCTCGTCGCCCTGTCGGAGACGCAGCTCATGAACATCCGCAACTTCGGTCAGAAGTCGGTCGACGAGGTGCGCGACAAGCTCGTCTCCCTCGGTCTGTCGCTGAAGGACTCGGTGCCCGGCTTCGACGGCGCCCACTTCTACGGCGGCTACGACGACGAGGCCAACTGATCCTTCTGATCTGAACCCTGGAGTAACAAGAATGCCCAAGCCCACCAAGGGTCCCCGCCTCGGAGGCGGCCCCGCACACGAGCGCCTGCTCCTTGCGAACCTCGCCGCCGCGCTGTTCACGCACAGCTCGATCAAGACGACCGAGACCAAGGCCAAGCGGCTGCGTCCCCTCGCCGAGCGCCTCATCACCTTCGCCAAGCGCGGCGACCTGCACGCGCGTCGCCGGGTGCTGTCGGTGATCGGCGACAAGGAGGTCGTGCACGTCCTGTTCACCGAGATCGCGCCGCAGGTGGCCGACCGTGAGGGCGGCTACACCCGCATCACGAAGGTCGGCAACCGCAAGGGCGACAACGCGCCGATGGCGGTCATCGAGCTCGTGCTCGAGCCGGTGAACCCGAAGCCGAAGTCGGCGAAGAAGGATGCCGCGGCCGCTAGGAAGGCCGAGAAGCCTGCCGCTGAGGACGCCGCCGAGGACGCGTCCGCGTCCGCTGAGGACGTCGCCGAGGAGGCCGCGACCGAGGCTGTCGCCGAGGACGACGAGGCACAGGACGCCGCCGACGAGGTCGCCGCGGACGACGCCGATGCGGATGCCGGTGCCGATGCGGATGCCGGTGCCGATGTGAATGCGGATGCCGGTGCCGATGCGGATGCCGGTGCCGAGTCGCCCGAGGAGGGCGCTGCCGCCGAGGCCGCTGCCGAGGATGCCGTCGAGGAGAAGTCCGAGTAGCATCCCGCTCACTCACGCACGAGACCCGCGCACCTCACGGTGCGCGGGTCCCGTGCTCGTCCCCTCCGGCATCCCGTCTTCCATCCCCGCATCCCTCCCCGCCTCCCTCCCCGCCTCCCTCCCCGCCGAACCCACACGTCGGTGCGCGAACCCACACGCGCGTGGAGCTGCAACTTGTGGGTTCGAGCCCCAACGTGTGGGTTCGGGTGATGAGCGAGGGCGAGGCGAGGTGGGGGCCGGGTGCGGGTGCTACAGGCGCGGGCGATGCCAGCCGGATGCCACGGAGCGCGCGCCCTGCGGAGGCCGGATGTGGAACGACTCGAGGCGTCGGCGGAAGGCATCCACCGTCTTGATGTGGTCCGAGCCCCAGCGGATGACGGGGCGCCCCGTGCGTCCGCGGATGTCGTCCTCGCGGTGCTTCTCGTCGAGCAGAACCTCGGCCGTGGTCTGGTCGCCGAGCATCTTCGGGTCGGTGTACTTCCCGATGCCGTCGAACTCTCCCCACGCGAGAACGTCATCGAGCGCGAAGTCGGGCTCGTAGTAGCCCCGGGAATGCTCGATCCGCACCTGAAGGCGCGGCGGCGCAAAGCCGAGCAGATGGAAGTAGAGGCGGCTGACGCTCTCGGGCGGCGTCTGAGCCCGCCCATCGGCGAAGGCGAGGACCCAGCGGGCCTGCTGGCATCCCCTTGCTCCCTTCGCCAACGCTGAGCAGGCGGCGATCTTCTCGCGAAGGCGCGCCGCGGCGTCCTCGTCGTAGTGCTTGTCCTGCCTCATCGCCACACTGCGCAGCGCGGCATCCGCGACGGCGACCGCCGCCTCGAGCGGGAGCCGTCCGATCAGGTCTGCGACCGTCCGGACGAGTGAGGTCACGGGCAGACCGTGGACCTGGTCGAGGTGTGCGGCAACGGATGCCTCATGCCGCGCGATGCCGGCAAAGGCTCGCGTGCGGCCGTTCGACCGAGCCCCCACGACGTGCACCCGCGCGGGTTCGAAGCGGTGCAGCGGGAGCCCGTGCAGCACCGCCGCGGACGTGTGGGACAGGGCTGTGCCATCGCCCTGCATCGAGCGCGCGACGGCGATCGCGCGCGCCGCGTGACGGGATTCGGCGAACCACGTGTTCCAGTGCGCGGTGTCGACGTACCAGCCGCGGTGCACGACGGTGAGCCCACCGCTGCCGACGAGTGCGCGGACGGCAGAGCGTCGGATGCCGCGGGTGTTCAGCTGCGCCGACGAGACGACCTTCGAGGCGATATCGAGGACATCCATCCCACCACCCTGTACTTCGGCGCCCCCGCGCTGCGCCGGCGAGGGCGCATTTGTGGAGGGGGGCATGCCGGGCTGCCCTGTGCAGAGCCCAGCGATGCATCCATGCCGCCTTCGTCGCATCCGCCCCGCCGCGGTGGCATCCAGCACGGTGGCATTCGCCCGGCCACGGTGAACCCACCCCTGTCCGTCGCATCTGCCGTCGTCGCATCCGCCCCGCCGCCGCCACCCGCCCGCGGCCGTCGCACCGACCCGGGCACGGTGAACCCACACGTCGGTGCTCGAACCCTCTCGCTCAAGCCGCTCCAACGCGTGGGCTCGATCACCAACGTGTGGGTTCGGCAGAGGGGAGGGAGGGGGAGAGAGAGGGGGTCAGAGCATGCCGAGGCGCGCTCGGTAGTCGTCGAGCTGCGCCAGGCGCCACTGGCGCAGCGCCTCGTGGTAGATCGCGTCGACGCGATTCTGCTCGGCGTGGTCCAGGGCCGCGCCGACCGTCTCGGCGAACAGCTTCCCGCCCCCGCCGCCGGGGTGGATGTGGTCGCCGGCGAGCAGATCGACATGGTCGCCGATGGCGCCCGACCAGTCCGCCACGACGACGTTGTCATGCGCGGCGGCGAACGCGCGCAGATCGTGGTTGACGCCCTTGATCCAGCTGCGCGGCGCATAGGCGTCCACGAGGATGAGACGGCGGTCCGGGCCGATGATGTCCAGCACCTCACCCATCGGCTGTGCCGCGATCGGTCCGTTCGTCCCGAGTGCCAGCACCACGTACTGGCGCAGCTTGCCGTCGCGCTCGAGGCCCCGGAGGAGCGTGGGCGCCGCCCACATCGAACGTGACACCGTGGCATCCACCGAGATCCCCGGGAACCGGTCCAGCAGGGCTTTGGCAGAGGCCAGCATGACCGAGTCGCCCACCGCCGTGACCTCATCGCCGGCGATCGGGGTGGGCTCGGGCGGGATGGGCTTGTCGGTGGCGCCGGGATCGACGACCGGGTCGGTCACCACCGGCGAGGGTGACGGCGGAGGACTGGATGCCTCCGGCTCGGCGGTCTCGGGTGTCGCCGGCGGGCTCGAGGCATCCGCCTCATCGAGCGCATCCTGCCCCGCCGCGACCACCTCCTCAGCGCTGGTCATCTGCGGGGCCGCCGCGATCGCGGCCGTCGTGCCGCCGATCACGAGCACCCAGGCGGCCAGGCCCGCGAACGCGCCCAGCCGCGCCGCGGGGGCACCCGCGAGGCGCCGGCCCAGCAGCGCGAACGAGCCGCGGAATCCGAGCCGGCGCACCGGCTGCTCGATGAAGCGGTAGGACAGCTCGGCGGCGATCAGCGTGATGGCCAGCGCGGCCGCTCCGATCGCGATCGGCACGGAGAAGCCGGGGCCCGTGCCCTCCAGCCACGCCATGAGCAGCACGATCAGGGGCCAGTGCCACAGGTAGATCCCGTATGAGCGGTCGCCGATCCAGCGCAGCGGCTGCACGTCGATCGCCGGGCCGAACCACGACCGCGGCCAGACGCCGGCGATGATCGCGACGGCGCTGAGCAGGCTCGCCGCCGCCAGTGTCCCGGGGAACGTCGCGATTCCCGAGCCCGCCGGCACCAGCCCGACCGCGATGAGTCCGACGACGGCGGCGACCCCGATGATCAGGGTCAGGATGCGCGCGGGCAGGCGCAGCATCCATCCCGAAGGATTGCGCACCACCCGCCGCAGCGCGAAGGCGACGGCGACTCCGAGCAGGATGCCGAACGAGTGCGAGTCGGTGCCGAAGTACGGGCGGGTCATGTCGGCGCCGCCGAGGATCAGCGCGCCCATCCACACCGCCGAGGCGCCGGCGGCGATGAGCGCGACCGCCGAGCGCAGCCACCCCCACGGCAGCAGCAGGAACAGCGGCAGCACGAGCGGCCACAGCACGTAGAACTGCTCTTCGACGGCGAGCGACCACAGGTTGCGGAACAGCTCGGGCGTGTCCTGCGTGAAGTAGCTGGTGCCCGCCGCGAGCGAGACCCAGTTGTAGCTGAAGGTCGCCGCGCCCACGATCTGCGAACCCATCTTCACGAGCACGTCGCCGCCGATCAGCCACGCCGCGCTCGCGCACACCGTGACCAGGACCGCGAGCGCCGGCAGCAGGCGCCGGGCGCGGCGCTGCCAGAACGGCACCAGGCGGATGGTGCCGGTCTTGTCGTTCTCGTTGAGCAGCAGCGTCGTGATGAGGAACCCGCTGATGACGAAGAAGACATCCACCCCGATGAAGCCGCCGTGCAGCCACCACTGCGGGAAGAGGTGGTAGATCACCACGAGCGAGACGGCGATCGCGCGCAGTCCATCGAGGCCCGACAGGCGCCCCGTCGGGCGTGCGGAAACGGCTTCAGCGGCAAAAGACATGGTGTTCGAAGAGGCGAGATGAGCGGATGCCTCGCCTCACCGATTCTAGAGCGCCGACGCTGAGAACGCGGTCAGGCCGAGGTATGAAGCACGGCGAGATCGACCTCGGCGAGCTGATCGCGGGTCAGGCAGTCAATGGGTCGCCGCTGACGTAACGGGCGGATCTGATCGACGAGGAGCCAAACACCCCCCGGAGGCTCGCCGCGCACCCGTCAGTAGGCTGGGAATCGTGCGCATCCGCCTCGACATCGCCTACGACGGGTCGCACTTCCGCGGGTGGGCGCGCCAGCCCGCACTGCGCACGGTGCAGGGCACGCTCGAAGAGGCGATGCAGCGGATCCTGCGGGCCGACGTGCGCCTGGTCGTCGCCGGACGCACCGACACCGGCGTGCACGCCACCGGGCAGGTCGCGCACGTCGACATCGACGACGAGGTGTGGGCGGTGGCGACCGAGCCGCGGCGGAGGCACGAGGCATCCGATCCTGGCGATGTCTTCGCGCGCCGGATCATGGGCGTCCTGGGCAGGTATTCCGACGTCGCGGTGACGCGCACGTCGCTGGCGCCCGACGGATTCGACGCGCGGTTCTCGGCGGTGTGGCGCCGGTACGAGTACCGGGTGTGCGATGCGGTGGGCGGGTACGATCCGCTGGAGCGGCACCGCACGACGAGCGTCCCCGCAGCACTTGAAGCGGAGAAGATGGATGCCGCGGCCCGCACACTCATCGGCCTGCACGACTTCGCGGCGTACTGCAAGGCGCGCGAGGGGGCAACGACGATTCGCACGCTGCTCGAGTTCGGCTGGCGGCGCGCCGACGACGGCGTGCTGCTCGCGAACAT
>DASSYC010000241.1:0-12821 GCA_035703465.1 Microbacterium sp.
GACGACCCCGAGAACGCCGTGATCGACAAGCTCGCCGAGCACGGTGTGCTGCCGGTCCTGTCGGCCGGCAACGCCGGCGACCTCACGTCCGTAGGCGGCTCGCCGGGCAACGCGGTGCGCGGTCTCGCCGTGGCATCCACCATCGACGCCCTGCAGCTTCGTGACGGGCTGAAGGTCAACTCACCTGAGGATGTTGCCGGCATCGCCGCCGGCCAGTTCTCCGTCGCATACGACTGGGAAGGCAGTGATCCCGTCACCGGCGACGTCGTGCCGATCAGCGACGCCAACGCGGACGGCTGCGACAAGTTCACGGAGGCAGACGCCGCCACGGTCGCCGGCAAGGTCGTCTGGCTCGAGTGGGACGACAACGACTCCACGCGGCGGTGCGGTTCTGCGGGTCGTGCGGGCAATGCCGCCGACGCCGGAGCGATCGGCGCGATCTTCACCTCGACGCTCGACGTGTTCGGAGCCGGCATCACCGGCAGCGACGTGATCCCGGTGTTCCAGCTGCCCAAGAGCGAGACCGATCGGCTGCGCCCGGCCATGGATGCCCGCACGCTCAACGTCACGTTCGACGGCACGCTGCGCGGCACGATTCCAACCAGAACCGACTCCATCGTCGACACGCTGAGCTCGTTCTCGTCGCGCGGCGTCCACGGTTCGATCGGCGTCGTCAAGCCCGACATCGCCGCCCCCGGCGACACGATCACCTCGGCTGGCATGGGCACCGGCAACGGACAGCTCACGATCTCGGGCACCTCGATGGCGGCGCCCAACGTCGCCGGCTCGGCCGCCCTCGTCAAGTTCGCGCACCCGGACTGGTCGACCGAGCAGCTCAAAGCGGGTCTCATGAACACCGCCGGGCACGACGTCTACCTCAACACCGGTCAGACGGGCACCATCTACGGGCCGAACCGCGTCGGCGCAGGACGCGTCGACTCGGCCTCCGCAGTGGAGAACGACCTGCTGATCTACAGCGCCGACGTGAAAGGTGCGGTTTCGGCCTCGTTCGGCGTCGTCGACGTGCCGATCACCAAGGCCCGCCACACCGAGAAGCAGACGCTCGTCGTGGAGAACACCGGTGACAGCACCCGCACCGTGGCGCTGTCATACGAGGCGATCACGGCGCAGCCGGGCGTCTCGTACTCGGTGTCGCCGTCGAAGGTCACACTGCGCCCCGGCAAGAGCGCGAAGGTGAAAGTGACTCTCACGGTGCAGACGAAGCAGCTGCGCAAGACGCTGGATCCGACCATGGAGGCGATGTCGGGGATCGACGTTCCACGCCAGTACATCTCCGACGCCTCGGGCCGGGTGCTCGCCAAGGAGTCCGGCCAGACCGCGCTGCGCGTGCCGGTCTATGCCGCGGTCAAGCCGACCTCGCAGACCAAGACCACGGCGGTCCCCGGCGCGAAGGGCAAGAAGATCCCGGCCCTGCGCGTGAGCGGTCGCGGCTTTGATCAGGGCTCCGGATCAGAGGCCTACACCTCCCTGATGTCGGTGATGGAGTTCGGCGCCGACAGCGGCAAGCTGAAGGACTGCGCGGCGGGTCAGACCAACGGATGCCTGAACATGGGCTCTGATCGGTCCGGCGACCTGCGGTACGTGGGCGCCGGGTCGACCGCCATCGACGGTGACTACACCGACGGCTGGCTGTACTTCGGCATCAGCACGTGGGGCGAGTGGGACTCCTACGGGACGACCATGATCCCGTTCGTCGACTTCGATGTGGACGGCGACAGTGTTCCCGACTACGAAGTGTTCATGCAGCCGTACCCGGACACCGACGTGCCGATCGCGTGGCTTGTCGATCTCGAGTCCGGCGACACCGTCGATCTCGAACCGGTGAACTTCAACTGGGGCGACATGGACACCAACGTGTTCGACAGCGACACGATGATCCTGCCGGTCTGGCCGAAATTGATCGGAGTCACGAGCGAGACCACGTCGTTCCCGATCACCTACCAGGTGGGCACCTTCTCGGCGTACACCGGGGGCACCACCGACATCTCGCCGCCGATCACGTACGACGTGGTCGACCCGAAGGTGTCGGTGTCCGACCCGCTGTATCTCGACCAGAGCGGCGTGGAGATCCCGTATCAGCTCGGGTCGGATGCGGGCAAGAGCACCAAGGCTCTCGTCCTGCACCTGCACGGTGCCACGGGTGAGCGTGCCGAGGTCGTCTCGCTCAAGGCGAACGTGTTCAAGGACAAGCCGAAGGGCAAGAAGCACGGCTCGTCGTCGCTGAACAGCAGCGGCAGCCACTGGATCGTCGACCGCAACGGCGACTGACCCGAACGGGGAGCGGGCTCGGTGCGCACGCGCCGGGCCCGCTTCTCGTCAGCGCAGTGCCTTGGACAGCGCCTCGATCTGACGCAGGCCCTGCGCGGTTCCAGGCGGAATCGCCGGCACGTCGATGGCGGCCGGATCGATCTGATCCGCGAGATCGCTCAGCTGCAGCAGCGCCGCGAGCTCACGCAGCCCCGCTGCCGTGCGACGCGGGTTCGTCAGCGCGAGGTGGTCGTCCAGCACGAGATACATCCCGAACCGGTCGTGGAATTCCGCCGCCAGCTGACGCAGGTCATCTGCCGCGATCATCTCATCGATCCGCATCCTGGGTCCTCCCTCCGGCGCGCTGCGCCGGCGTCGCCTCCACATGCTCAGGAAGATGCACGCCGAGATACACCTCGGCGTTGTGCAGCAGAGCGGCGCGCTCCTCATCCGTCAGCATGCGCCGCACCTTGCCGGGCACCCCCGCCACCAGCGATCCCGGCGGGATGTCGGCTCCCTCCAGCACCACCGCTCCCCCGGCGATCAGGCTCCCGGCCCCGACGCGCGCGTCGTTGAGGACGACCGCGCCCATGCCGATCAGCGACCCGTCCTCGATGGTGCAGCCATGGATGACCGCGTTGTGCCCCACCGACACGTTCTCGCCGATGATCACGGGCTTTCCGGCATCCACGTGCACCGACACGTTGTCCTGCAGATTGCTGCCGGCCCCGACCGTGATCGTGTCGCCGTCGGCGCGCAGCACCGCGTTGTACCAGACGCTGGCACCCGGACCCAGGGTGACCGCGCCGATCACGCGTGCGCCGGCGGCGACGAACGAATCCGGGTCGAGCTGCGGGACCCTGCCCGCAACGGAGAGGATCGAGGCACCATCGGCGATCGTCATGCCTCCGACCCTAACCCGTCGCGATCGCCGCCTCGATGGCCGCGGTGTACCAGGGCGCGAGTGTGTCCACGAAGGTCACCGTCAGATGATCCTGGTCGCGATAGAGGTTGGCACCGCCCACCACCGGGAAGCAGGTCGTCTCGTCGCAGAAGACCTCGGTGAAATCCAGCAGCGTCACACCCTCCGCGCCGTCGGCCGCCTTCACCACGGGGTCATCGTGCAGCACCGCCTCGCGAGCGCCCGCGCAGTCGTCCTGGCTGCGCGTGCGCAGGCACTTGTTGGGATCGGTCTCCCAGGTCGGGTTGTCGGCGACGGTGATGACCGGGATGCCGCGATCGGTGAACTCTGACCAAGCCTCCTGATAGCCGGCCACGGCCGCGTCGAACGACGAGCCGTACCCGGCCGACGAGAAGGGCGTGGTGGCCAGCGACGCGGTGAAGACGGCATCCAGCTCCAGCTCGTCGAGCTTCGGGCGCACGGCATCCCGCCACTGGCCGCACGCCGTCCCGAAAGCACCCGCAGCAGAGATCGGCGTGGTGCTCCAAGGACACGCTCCCTTGAAGAACGTGATCAGATGCCAGCCGTTGTCCTCGGCCATCCGCTGGAAGGTGGGCAGCAGCTGGTACGCGTGGCTGTCGCCGATGAGGGCGACACGGGGCGCCGCCGGGTCGTCCGACCCGAACTCACATGAGTACGGCCGGGCGTCGTTGAGCTGCATGAAGCACTGCTCGTCGGAGGGCTGGTCGACGCCCGCGAAGCCGGGCGCCGGGAGGATCGTGTCGCCCCAGGCGGTCTGGGCGCAGCCCTCGTCGAGGACGAACGCGGCGCCGAAGCAGGCCGGCGGGTTGTCACGCAGCTCCTGGATCGCCTGCACGCCGTCGCGATAGGCGGGCGCGTTGACCGCCCACGCCGCACCGGCGGTGGCGCCCACCAGCACCATCGCCACCAGCGACGACCACAGGGTCACCCGCGCCCGCCGCGCGGTGAGGCCCTTCCACCGGCGCATCGGGTCTTCG
The DNA here is from genome assembly GCA_035703465.1 of Microbacterium sp. GTDB lineage: Bacteria > Actinomycetota > Actinomycetes > Actinomycetales > Microbacteriaceae > Microbacterium. The sequence continues at coordinate 4,189 of DASSYC010000241.1, forward strand.
ACGAAGCGCTTGGTGAGCCAGGCCAGCACGAAGCACAGCACCAGCAGCGCGATCCGGTGGTAGATCGTCAGTCCCCAGAACGGCACGGACGGGGCGATCACGATGAGCGGCCAGTGCCACAGGTACAGCGAGTACGAGATGTCGCCCACGAACTGCGCGGGCCGCAGCGCGAGGATGCGCGTCGGGTACCACCAGCGCTCGCTGTTCGACGCCGAGATGATCGCGGCGGCCCCGAGCGTGGGCAGCAGCGCAGCGTAGCCGGGGAACGGCGTCAGGGCGTCGAAGGTGAAGGCGACGTACACCAGCAGCACGACGCCGCCCCAGCCGAGCACGAAGCTCGCGCCCGGACTCCGGACCCGCAGCATCGGCACGAGCGCGATGAGGGCCCCGACGCCGAACTGCCACATGCGTCCGAAGGTGACGAAATAGGCGGGTGCGGGGTTGGTGAGGGTGAACACGACGCAGAAGATGAAGGACGCGACGGTCACGACCACGAGCGTCCCGACCACGGCAGAGCGTGCGCGCCCCGACATCCACTTCACCGCGATCCATGCCGCCAGCAGCATGAGCAGCGGCCACATCACGTAGAACTGCTCCTCGAGCGACAGCGACCAGTAGTGCTGCACCGTCGTGGGCTGCCCGCCGTGGTTGAGGTAATCGGCCGAGGTGAGCGCGAGGTACCAGTTCTCCACATAGAACGTCGAGGCGACGATCTCCTGCACCTCCCTCGGCAGAGCGGAGGTGGGCATCAGATAGGGCGACATCATGCACAGCGCGCAGAACACGAGCACGAGCAGGGATGCCGGCAGCAGCCGCCGTGCGCGACGCGCCCAGAACTGCGCCAGCCGCACTCCGCCGGTGGCGGTCAGCTCGCGCATGATGTGGCCCGTGATCAGGAAGCCGGAGATCACGAAGAAGACATCGACGCCCACGTACCCGCCGGGGAGCCGGCCCGGCCAGAAGTGGTAGAGCACGACGAAGATGACGGCGATCGCGCGCAGACCCTGCACGTGCGGGATGAATCGAGACGGCTCCGCGTGCTCGGGAGAGCGGCCGGCCGGGAGGTGGCGCCGGAGGCGACGGGGCTGCTCCAGGTCCTGCGGTCCCAGGTCGTGATCGGCGGATGGCACCCATAGAACCTACCGTGTGAGCTGAGCCTGGGCTTGGTTGCGGAATGTCCTGTGCCCGGTAGCGTTGCACCCAATGGGCACGATCCATCCGTGATCGCCCGTACGGAGGCGAGAAGATGACCAAGACGCAGACCACTCCCGCTGCCGCCGTCGACCCCACGGTCGCCGCCGGAAGCGCCCAGTTCCTCTCCCCCGTCGTGCTGAAGCTGCAGGCCCTCGCCGTCAACGGCAAGCAGGCCCACTGGAACGTGCGGGGCGCGAACTTCATCGCCATCCATGAGCTGCTCGACTCCGTGGTGGCGCACGCGCAGGGCTGGGCAGACGAGGCCGCAGAGCGCATCGTGGCACTGGGCCTGCCCGTGGACGCGCGCATGAGCACCGTCGCCGGCAAGACGACCTCGAAGGTGCAGGCGGGCTTCGTGCAGTGGGAGCAGATGGTGCGCGACGTGATCGCCGACATCGACCCGATCGTCGCCGACCTGCAGGCCGCGATCGAGGGACTCGATGAGGTCGACCTCACGAGCCAGGACGTCGCCATCGCGATCAAGGAAGGCCTCGAGAAGGACCGCTGGTTCCTCGTCGCCCACCTCGCCGAGTAGACCGAGCGATCAGGCCGCGTACGTGAGGCGGCCCCCGATCATCGTCGCCGCGACGCGCATGCCCCGCAGTTCAGGCTCAGAAGCCTCGAGGGGGTCACGCTCGCACACCGCGAGATCGGCGAGCGCTCCTGGCTCCACGGTCGCCGCCTCGGCGCCGGATCCACGGTGCGTCGAAGCCGCCAGCGCCGTGGCCGCGGGCAGGGCCTGCTCCGGATGCCAGGGATCGCGCCCGTCACGCGTACGCCAGACCGCCGCGGCGATCGCCGCCCACGGGTCCAGCGCCGCCACCGGCGCGTCCGACCCGAGGAGCAGCGTCGCGCCGGCGTCGGCCAGCGCGCGCAGCGGATATGCCAGAGCCGTCTGGCTGCTCCACACGGCATCGGTGACGTCGCGGTCGTCGATCGCGTGCTCGGGCTGCACGCTCGCCGCGACGCCGAGCCGTGCGAATCGGGGGATGTCGGCGTGGGCCACGAGCTGCGCGTGCTCGATGGTCCCCCATGCGCCGGTGGCGGCGAACGCGTCCAGCGCATGGCTGTTGGCGACGTCGCCGATCGCATGGATGGCACAGCGCAGGCCCCCTGCGGTGGCGGCCGTCATGAGCTGTACGAGATCGTCGGGCGGGATGTTCAGGACGCCGCGATTGCCGGGATCGTCCGGGTACTCGTGCGAGCACGCCGCGGTCCGGGTGCCCAGCGACCCGTCCGTGATCGCCTTGAGCGGACCGACGACGACGAGGCCGGACTCCGCTCCTCGCACGCGATCCCCACTGCGCAGTCCTTCCTCGAGGGCGCGCTGCAGGTCATGGGGGTAGATGCCGAACTCGACGCGAAGCGCGTCGAAGCCGCTCGCGAGGCGGCGGGCCCAGGCATCCTCGTTCCACGCCATGTCGAGGTCGACGATTCCCACCACGCCCTTCGCTGCCGCCGCGTCGGCCATGTGCGTGACGGCGGCATCGGCGGCGACCGCCCCGACGTCGTTGAGTCGCCGTGAGATCTCGAAGGCCGGTGCCTCGCGCAGGATGCCGCCGCCTTCGGGGTCATGGCCCTCGCGCTGCAGCGCCGCCGTGTTGAGCCAGACACTGTGGACATCGGCGTTGATGAGGTAGGTCGGGATGCCGCCGGTCGCCGCGTCGAGGAGGGACAGTTCGGGCCGGTCGGGCCACAGCGCGTCGCGGAAGCCGGTGCCGATGCGACGCCCGTCGGCCAGCACAGGCGCCGCCGCCATGAGCTGCGCAGCGTGTGCGGCGGAGACCGCTTCCTCCAGAGGTCGGCGCTGCGCGGCCAGCGCCCATTGCACGGTGTGCACGTGGTGGTCCCACAGTCCGGGGACCACGGTGCCGCCGCCCGCGTCGAGGATCGTGCCGCGTCGCAGGAGCACCCCGGCGGGGGCGATGTCGGCGATCATGCCGTCGCGCAGATGCAGGTCGACGAGCGCGGTCCCGAAGGGGTCCGATCGGTCGCGGCCCGTCAGGCGGGCGTTCGCGATGACGGCGACGACCTCGCCGCGCGCCGGGGTCACGATGCGGCGCCGCGCGCGGCGGTCATGCTGTCGCGCGCTCGACGCATCTCGGCAGCCAGCTCCGGCTGGGCGTACGGGCCGCTGCCGGACAGCTCGGCGATGACGGTCTCCACGATCTCGGCGGCCTTGTTCTGGCTGAGCTTGCGCTTGGCGACGACCCTGGTCGGTGTGAGCCGGAACCCGACCGTGCCCTTCGCGAGCTTCTCGACGAACTCGGGCGTATTCGGCGGCCGCCACATCATCCGCGGATCGGGCAGCGCGCCCTCGAACCGTTCGACGAGCCGATCGAGCACGACGAGGTTCTCCTCGGGCGAGAGCACTTCGGGCACGCCCGAGAGATGCGCCGAGACGAAGTTCCACGTCGGCACCGCCTCGATGTCGCCATACCAGCCCGGCGAGACGTAGCCGTGCGGACCCTGCACCACCACCAGCAGCTCGCGCTGGCCGAGCCCGAGGATGAGATCGTCGGGGCGCCCGACATGACCGACGATGGTGAGGTCGTCGCGACCCTCGTCCAGCAGCACCGCGTAGTGCGAGGCGACCAGGCCCTGGTCGGTGTCGCTGACGAGGGTGACCCACGGGTGCCGGTCGATGAGGCGGCGCAGCTCGACGACGTCGGTCATCGCGAAGCTCGGGTTCTGGCGCATGGCTCCAGCCTACGGGCGGGTCACGCCTGGCAGGACGGGCACCAGTAGAGCTTGCGGGCCCCGAGCTCCTCGAGCACGATCTCGGTGCCGCAGACCCGGCACGGCAGCCCCGCTCGCCGGTACACCCAGTGCCGGTCGTCGCGGCTGGCCATCGCACGTCGCCAGTCATCCTGCGACAGGTCGTCCATCGTCATCATCTGGCCGGTCTCGACCCCGACCCGCAGCAGGCGCACCCAGTCGCGCCACAGCTCGCGCACGATCTCCTCCGGCACTTCGCGCCCGGGCGTGTGCGGGTTGAGACGTGCCCGGAACAGCAGCTCAGCGCGGTAGACGTTCCCGATTCCGCCGACCACCGCCTGGTCCATCAGCAGGAGCGCGATCGGGGTGGGCTTGCGGCGCACGACCGATGCGAAGCGCTCCTCCCCCTCGGCGGGGTCGTCCACCATCGGATCGGGCCCGAGCCGGGCCAGCGTCCCGAGCATCTCGTCCGGGGTCTGCAGCTCGCACGCCGTCGGACCGCGCAGGTCGGCGCAGGTCGCGTCGGTCAGCAGCCGCAGCCGGACCTGTCCGACAACCGGCGGCGGCCATTCGTCGCCCCCGTCGGCAAGACCGGTCGTCTGCTCGGACATGCGCACGTGGACCCGGGTGCGCCGCGGAGCCCCGATGGATCCGAGCGAGTTCTCCCCCGCGTCGTCGAGCACCCGCTCGAGGTCGGTGCCGCGCTGGTTCGTCTGGCCCATCCGGCCGTTGGCGGAGGCGATCGTCGGGTCGACGGCGATCTCACCGGAGAAGTCCCAGGCGCCGTAGATGCCCAGGTGCACGCGCAGCCACAGGTCGTCGTCGAACTCGAGGAACATGTGCTTGCCCTGAGCGCGCACCCGGGTGGCGGTGCGGCCGGAGATGATCGCGGCACCCTCGGCGAATCGGCCCTGGGGGCTGGATGCCTCGACCGCACGCCCCACGTAGTTGGCGTCGAACTGTCGGGCGATGCGGTGAACGGAGTGGCCCTCGGGCATCAGGCGCCCGCGCGTGGGTCGGGTGCGAGCGAGCCGTCGAGCTCGAAGGCGGCGATCTGGGCGATGCGTCGCACATGCCGCTCCTCGCCGGAGAACGGCGTGCCGATGAAGCGGTCGATGAACGCGGCGGCCTCTTCGAACGTATGCTGTCGGGCCCCGATCGCGATGACGTTCGCGTCGTTGTGCTGACGCGCGAGCTCAGCGGTGGACTCGTTCCACACCAGCGCGGCACGCACGCCGGCCACCTTGTTCGCGGAGATCTGCTCGCCATTGCCCGAACCGCCGAAGACGACGCCGAGCGTCTCGATGCCGTCAGCCTGGTCGCGGACCACGGCCTGAGCCGCGCGGATGCAGAAGGCCGGGTAGTCGTCGACGGGGTCGTAGGAGATCGGACCGTGATCGACGACATCGTGGCCCTGCGAGATCAGATGCTCCTGCAGCCGGGTGGAGAAGTCGAGGCCGGCATGATCGGTCGCGATGTGGATGCGCATGCCCCAATCCTAGGAACTCACAGGCGACCCTTGATATGATGGTTTCATCATGCCATTGACTAATCGGGAACAGCCGCTGTACGAAGCGAAGGCCGGCCTGTTCAAAGGGCTCTCGCATCCCCTCCGCATTCGCATCCTCGAGCTGCTGTCCTCAGCCGCCGAGGTGAGCGTGGCCGACCTGCAGCGCGACATCGGGCTGGAGGCATCCCACCTCTCGCAGCATCTGTCCGTGCTGCGCCGGAATCGCCTCGTCGAATCCGAGCGGCGCGGCAGCCATGTCTTCTACCGGCTCGCCGATCCCGGCGTCGCCGACCTGCTCGCCGTCGCGCGGCGGCTGCTGGTCAACGTCCTGCAGGCAGACCGGGAGCTCCTCGCGGACGCGCGGGCCCTCCCCTCGCTCGGCTCGTGAGGGCTGTTCCCGGCCGCGTTGCGGCGTACCTGCGCGCGCTGCTGCCCTCCCCCGCGGATTACCGGGCGGTCCCGCGCACCTGGCGCGGCGACCTGCTCGCCGGCGTGACCGTCGGGATCGTCGCGCTGCCCCTGGCGCTGGGGTTCGGGGTGAGCTCGGGCGTATCGGCGGAGGCAGGGCTGGTCACCGCCATCGTCGCCGGCATGATCGCGGCCGTGTTCGGCGGGTCCAACGTCCAGGTGTCCGGGCCCACCGGCGCGATGGTCGTCGTGCTCCTCCCGATCGTGGCGAGCCACGGCGTGGGCGCCGTCGCCGCGGTCAGCGTGCTCGCCGGGCTCATCGTCCTGGCCGCCGGCGCGCTCAAGCTCGGTCGTGCGGTGTCATTCATCCCCTGGCCGGTGATCGAGGGCTTCACGCTCGGAATCGCGATCATCATCTTCCTGCAGCAGATCCCCTCTCTCACCGCCGCCCACCTCGCCGCAGCCGACGAGCACAGCCCCAACGCCGTCGTCGCGGCGATCCAGGCCTTCAGCGCGGCCGATTGGTCGTATGTGCCGTGGGCGGTCGGTGCCGTCGCGATCGTGAGCGGGTCGATGCTGCTGGCGCCGCGCATCCACCGATCGCTTCCCGGTTCGCTCATCGGCATCGTGATCGTCACGGGCCTCGCATTCGCGCTCCCGACGCCGCTGGCCACCATCGGCGTGCTGCCGGCCTCACTCCCGGCGCCCTCGCTGCCTCACATCGATGCGGCGATGCTCGGCGATCTCGCCCTCCCCGCGCTCACCGTCGCCGCCCTCGCCGCCATCGAATCACTGCTGTCGGCGCGTGTCGCCGCCTCGCTCGCGGACACCGGCCCGTACGACCCCGATCGCGAGCTCGTCGGGCAGGGCCTGGCTTCGCTCGGCTCGGGCCTTTTCGGCGGGATGCCGGCCACCGGCGCCATCGCCCGCACCGCCGTGAACCTGCGCTCGGGCGGCCGGACGCGCCTGGCATCGGTGACGCACGCGGTCGTGCTGCTGCTGGTCGTCCTCGTGGCATCGGGCCCGGTCAGCGCCATCCCGCTCGCCGCCCTCGCCGGGGTGCTGATGGTGACCGCCTTCCGCATGGTGCACCGCGCCACGATGCGCTCCATCATGCGCTCCACGCGCGCGGATGCGGCCGCCTACGTGATCACCGCGGTCATCACTGTCTCCTTCGACCTCATCGTGGCGGTCGGGATCGGCGTGCTGGTCGCCGGAGTGTTCGCCCTGCGCAGCCTGTCGCGCTCGACGGGAGTGCGCCGTGAGGAGATCCTGGGCGACACGGAGCCGGGCGACGACCGCATCGCGATCATCCGCTTCGACGGGCCGCTGTTCTTCACCGCCGCCGACCGGGTCTTCGACGAGGTCATGCGCACCAGGGAGGTGTCGGTGGTCATCCTGCGCATGTCTCAGCTCGAACTCGTCGACGCGACAGGCGCCCGCGTGCTCAGCGACATCGTGCAGTCGCTGGAACGCCGCGGGGTGACCGTCCTGATCAAGGGCGTGCAACCCGGTCACGAGGAGCTCTTCCGCACGGTGGGCGTGCTGGCCTCGCTGCGCCACCAGAAGCACCTGTTCGCCGACCTGCCCGCAGCCATCGAGCACGCCCGCACGCACGTGCGTCGCGAACGGGCCGGTCACATAGGCTAGGAGGGTTGTCGCCGGCGCCAGCAGCGCCATCCTGCGGCATGGACCCACGACCCACGGGAGCAGTTGCAGTGCCTGGAGAGAACCTCACGCGTGCCGAGGCGCAGGAGCGCCGCGCGATCATCACCCCCGCCGCAAATCCCGGCGACGGGCTCAGCTACGCGGTCGAGCTCGATCTCACGAAGGGGCCCGAGGTATTCGGATCCCGCACGCTCGTCCGCTTCACGGCCGCAGAGGGATCGTCCACCTTCATCGACCTGATCGCGCGCACCGTGCACGCGATCACGCTGAACGGCCGCGCCGTCGACCCCGGCACGGCCTTCACCGATTCCCGCATCCAGCTGGACGATCTCGCCGCCGAGAACGAGCTGCTGATCGACGCAGACTGCCTCTACACGAACACCGGCGAGGGGCTGCACCGCTTCGTCGACCCGGTGGACGGCGAGGTCTACCTCTACAGCCAGTTCGAGGTGCCCGACTCGCGCCGGATGTTCGCCGTGTTCGAACAGCCCGACCTCAAGGCCACGTTCGAATTCACCGTCACCGCCCCCGACACCTGGAGCGTCGTCTCCAACTCGCCCACCCCCGAGCCCATCCCGGCCGGACCGGGCAGGGCGACCTGGGCGTTCGAGCCGACGCCGCGCATCTCGTCGTACATCACGGCACTGGTCGCGGGACCCTACGAGTCCACCTTCTCGGAGCTGACCAGCTCGTCCGGCCGCGTGATCCCGCTCGGCGTCTACGCGCGCAGGAGCCTGTGGCAGCACCTCGACGCCGACTACATCTTCGACATCACCCGCAAGGGGTTCGCGTACTTCGAGGAGAAGTTCGGCTACCCCTATCCCTTCGCGAAGTACGACCAGCTCTTCGTCCCCGAGTTCAACGCCGGGGCCATGGAGAACGCCGGGGCGGTCACCTTCACCGAGACCTACGTGTTCCGCGGCAAGGTGACCGATGCCATCAAGGAGCGCCGCGTCGTCACGATCCTGCACGAGCTCGCCCACATGTGGTTCGGCGATCTCGTGACGATGACCTGGTGGAACGACCTGTGGCTCAACGAGTCGTTCGCCGAGTGGGCCTCGACGATCGCCACGGCCGAGGCCACCGAGTGGACTGAGGCGTGGACGACGTTCAACGCCATGGAGAAGAGCTGGGC
>DASSYC010000054.1:0-3988 GCA_035703465.1 Microbacterium sp.
CGCCGCTGCCCTCGGCCAGCGCGCCCTCCCACTCGGTCCGGATACTGCGTACAGCGATAGGCACGGCGACTCCTCACATCGAATTCATCCAAGTTGTTCTTGTGAAAACTCTACACCGAGCCACTCCGCCATTTCGAGGAGTTCGGCGCCCACCATGTCGTGCTCCTCGGGCTCGAGCGGCAGGAACTCGTGCACGGCGTTCACGCGCAGCATCCCCTTCTCCCGATCGACCCCTGCATCGAGCATCCCGACGAACCGGTCGCCCAGCAGGATCGGGTGCGCGAAGTAGCCGTAGACCCGCTGCGGCTTCGGCTTGAACTGCTCGAGCACGTACGTGAACTCGAAGAGCTCGGCGAGGCGCTTCCGGTCGAACAGCAGGCTGTCGTAGGGGTTGAGGAACGCCACCCGGCCGCCGTCATCGTCCTCGAGGGCGGCGAGTGCCTCGGGGTCGACCCGGTACTTCACGCGACTGCCCTCGATCACGGCGGGCTCGCCCGTGTCTTTCGCCACGCCGCTCCACCACCAGTGCGGTCTGGTGATTCCGGCCGCCTGCAGGTGGCGCTCGGAGAGCAGACGGGATGCCTCCTCCTCCCCGTATTCGGGCAGGTCCTGCGGATACACGCGCTCGGCCAGATCCCACCGGCGGTGCCGGCCCTCGCGCCCGACCACCGCGACCTCACCCTGCCGAGTGAGGAATTCGAGCATGTGCGGCACCTGGTTCTTGCCGTACCAGCCGTCCGGCGGCCGGTCGACCTGTGCGGTGTCGGGGATGTCGCTGGACAGCAGTGGACCCTCGGCGCGCAGGCGCGCGAGCACGTCGGCGCGAAACGCGGCGTTGGCCTCGAGCCACTGCCGGCTGCTCTCGCGCTGGGGCCAGCGCCGCATCTCGGGCAGCATCAGCGGCAGCAGGCTCATCGGGCGGAACATGCCGCCGAACTCGAACAGCAGCCGGTCGATCTCGGCCGCCTTCTGCAGCTGCCCGTGCTCGTACGACCAGCCGATGCGCGAGAACAGCACCGTGTCCTCGCACGGGGCGATCGTGGCGGTCGGGTCGATCTTGATGTAGCCGAGCTGCTCGGCGACCTCGACCACATCGCCCGGGCGATCGGCGTCCAGCAGCTGCGCCCGCACGATGATGCGGCGCGCCTGGTCGGGAGTGAGGACGTGCGTCGCGTCGCCGGCCATTCCCCCATCCTGCACCCCGCCTCCGACACAGGTGCGGGAGGGCAGAATCGGAGGATGCCCGCAGCCGCACCCATCCCCGTGGTCGGCGCCGTGATGGTGCGCGACGGGCTCGTCCTGTGCGCGCGACGCGGTGCCGGCAAGCACATGGCAGGACTCTGGGAGTTCCCCGGTGGAAAGGTCGAGCCCGGCGAGACGGCGGAACGTGCACTCGTGCGCGAGATCGACGAGGAGCTCGGGTGCCGCGTGGCCGTCGGCGACCTCATCGTCACCGCGACGCACGTCTATGCCGAGAAGTCGATCGCCCTCAGCACCTACCGCTGCACCCTCGTCGACGGTGAGCCGGTGCCGATCGAGCACGCCGAGATCGCGTGGATCGACCCGGCGGATCTCGCCGCGCTCGACTGGGCGCCCGCCGACCTGCCCACCGTCGAGGCGATCACGGCGAGGCGATGAGCCGCTCGGTCAGGTCCCAGATGCGGCGGCCGGCCGCGGCATCCACGATCCGCCGGAACAGGCGCCGCTGACGCGCCCTCCGTCCGGCGACCTGCAGCCACCCCGACGGTGCGAAGAACGCCGGTGCTGGGGCATCCGTCGTCGCCGCCGCGAGCGCGGGCAGCGCGGCATCGGCGGGCGGATTGCCGAGATGGTGGACCACGAAGTCGCGGATGCCCGGGTACACGCGCCGGCGGGCGTCCGGCGCGATCGCGGTGGCCGGCACGATGCCCGGGTGAGCCACGTGCACGGTCAGCTGCGACTCGCGGCGGGCCAACTCGCAGGCGAACAGACCCAGCGCCGTCTTCGACGAGCCGTAGGCGCGCAGCGCCCCGTACCGCCGCTCGAGCTGCAGGTCGTCCCACCGCACGCCGAAGAACGCCGACCCCAGGCTCGACTGCACCACGACCCGCGTCCGCCAGGCACGCAGCAGCGGGAGCAGGCCGTGCACGAGCGCGGCGTGGCCGAGGAAGTTCGTCTGGAAGTGCAGCTCGAAGCCGTCTTCGGTGACATGTCGCTGCGGATCACCCAGCAGCACGACGCCCGCGTTCAGCACCACGAGGTCGATGGGCGGGCCGGCGGCGAGAGCCGCGGCGCATTCGCGCACCGACCCGAGACCGGCCAGATCGAGATCGCACAGCGTCAGCCGTGCTGCAGGCACGTCTTCGCGGATCGCCGTGACCGCCCGCTCGCCGCGCGCCCGATCGCGCACGGGCAGGACGACCTCGGCCCCCGCTGCCGTCAGCGCACGGGCGATCTGCAGCCCGACACCGCTGCTGCCGCCTGTCACGAGTGCCCGCACGAGATTCGAGCGTAGCGCGGCGACCGCCGGCATCCATTCACCGGAATGGACGGCCTGCGCGTACCGTTGCACACGTCATGCAGCGCTTCGGAACCCTCTCGTTCGGACACTACGGCCCGCTCGGCGGCGGCCACATGCTCTCTGCCGCCGACTCGATGCACCAGGCCATCGACCTCGCCCAGGGCATGGACGAGCTGGGCGTGAACGGCGTGTACTTCCGTGTGCACCACTTCGCCCGGCAGCAGTCGTCGCCCATGCCGCTGCTGGCCGCGATCGCGGCGCGCACGAAGCGCATCGAGATGGGCACCGGCGTCATCGACATGCGCTACGAGAACCCGCTCTACCTCGCCGAGGAGGCCGCGGCGGTCGACCTCATCAGCGACGGGCGGCTCGCGCTGGGCGTGAGCCGCGGCTCACCCGAGACCGTCGTGCGCGGCTACGAGGCGTTCGGCTACACCGGCTCGCACGATGAGCGCGGCGCCGACATCGCCCGCGAGCACTTCGGCCTGTTCCTGCGCGCGATCGAGGGCGAGGGCCTTGCCCAGCGCGACGCCTCGAGCCCGTTCGGCGGCGGAAGCGGCATGCAGCGCGTCGAGCCGCACTCGCCCGGCCTGCGCTCGCGCATCTGGTGGGGCGCAGGCAGCCGCGACACCGCCGAGTGGGCGGGGCGCATCGGGGTGAACCTCATGTCATCGACGCTGCTCACCGAGGACCGCGGCATCCCCTTCGACCTGCTGCAGGCCGAGCAGCTCGACGCGTTCCGCGCCGCCTGGCGCGAGGCCGGACACCCCGGCGAGCCCCGCACGTCGGTCTCGCGGTCGGTGTTCCCGCTGGTCACCGCCGAGGACCACCTGTACTTCGGCGGCCGCCAGGAGAGTGGCGGCGTGGGCTACATCGACGGCTTCCGCTCCACGTTCGGCAAGACGTATGCGGCGGAGCCCGACGTCCTCGTCGAGCAGCTGAAGGAGGACGCGGCGGTGCAGTCGGCCGACACCCTCATGCTCACGATCCCGTCGCAGCTGGGCGTGGAGTTCAACCTGCGCGTGGTCGAGTCGTTCGCGACCCACGTCGCGCCGGCACTCGGGTGGGTGCCGACGACGGCGTGAGCCCGCGTCTACCCGTCGAACACCTCGATCGGGCATCGCGCCCCGGGCGCACCTGCGGGGCGGCGGTCGGCATGATGCATGCGCGTCCCACGCGCGACACCAGCTACGCGTGCAGTGCCTCGGGGATGGGCACGCCGCCCGTGTTGAACCGGATCGTGCGGTGCACGGTCGCGCTGTCGGCGAGGACGGCGGCGAGGACGGATGCCACATCCGCCCGCGGCACCGAGCCCGACTCCGTCGCACGCACGTCTATGCGGCCGGTCGGCGGATCGAGGGTCAGCGAGCTCGGCGCGAGGATCGTCCAGTCCAGTCCGCTCGCGCGCAGGTGGAGGTCGGCGGCGGCCTTGGCTTCGGCGTAGGCGAAGAACGAGTTCTCCGGCGCGACGCCGTGGTCGGCCCGGGC
>DASSYC010000026.1:0-2724 GCA_035703465.1 Microbacterium sp.
GAGCCATTCCGCCTCGGCATCGATGGTCGCACGGCCCTGCGGCGAAAGCCGGTGGGTCGTGCGACGGCCTATCCGCGACGGGACGAGGAGCTCCATCCGGGTGAGGCGGGTCAGTGTCGCACGGGCCGCTGCCTCCTTCACACCCAGATCACCCAGCGCTGCGATCAGGGCGCCCGTGGGCAGAGCCTCATCGACATCCCACCAGTAGTCGCCGAACAGGGTGAGCACCTGGCGTGCCGGCGACACTCGTCGCAACGGCGCCCCGGTCTCCACTGGCAGCACTGCCACAGGGACATCATGCCATCGGCCGCTTCGGCCCGCTCAGACCTCAGCCCACGAGCGGCTGCGCGCGACCGGCGAAGTGCAGCGCGCGGGTGCCGTCGGCGAGCGCGAACGGCACGATCGGCATGTAGCCGCCGAGCGCGTCGGTCAGGAAGGTGCCGTCGGCGGCCTGCCGGATCGCCCCGGTGAAGCGGTCCTGTCCGAGACTCTCCGCCGCGAGTCCGGCGATGCCGATCTCGACCTCGGGGCCCTCGGCCGAGACGGCGATGCGCATGTTGGCCCGCTCGTACACGCCGGCCCAGTCGTCGACGTCGGGCGCGGCATCCGAGGCGGGGACGAGAGCGGCGGGAGGGCGGATGCCGCAGGTCTCCGCGAGCGCGTCGGCGACGAGCGTCTTCATCGCCTCACCGAGCCCCGGCCCGTTGCCGAGGACCACGACCGCGATGCCGTGCTCGGGAGCGATGCGCAGCGACGCGCCCTGGCCGACCGTGCCGCCGTCGTGGCCGACCAGGCGCGTGCCGTTCCACTCGTCGATCATGAGGCCCAGCCCCCATGCCGTTCCCATCGAGGGATCGGGCACCGCGACCTGAGGCCGCGACATGGACGCGACCATCTGCGCCGACAGCAGGCGCGTGCCCTCCGGGCCGACGCCGCCGTCGAGCAGGAGCCGTGCGAACGCGAGCGCGTCGGCGGCCGAGGCGGCCAGGCCGCCGGCCGGACCCATCGTGCGGGGGGTCGCCACGATCGGCGCGAGCTCGAGGCCGTCGGGGCCGGGCACATGCCCGAACGCCGCGCGGTGACGCAGCGCCTCCTCGGGGAGCGTGCACGAGCGCGTCATTCCCAGCGGGCGCAGCAGACGCTCGGCGAGCGCGTCGTCGTAGGTCTGACCGGTGAGCTTCTCGATCACCCGGCCGGCGATCGCGAAACCCGTGTTGCAGTACGACCAGGCGGCCCCCGGCGGCACGACCTGGGCGAGATCGCCGCAGGTGCCGACGTAGCGCTCGAGCACATCCTCGCCGCGACCGAGGTCGAGGAAGTGGTCGCCGTCGATGCCGCTCGTGTGGGTGAGCAGGTGGCGCGCCGTGACGACCTCGCGCGCGGCGGCATCGCTCCAGGTGAGCTCGGGCAGCACAGTCACCAGCGGAGCATCGAGGTCGAGCGTCCCGTTGTCGGCGAGCATGAGCAGGAGTGTGGCGGTGAACGCCTTCGTCACCGAGCCGAGCTGGAAGACGGAGTCGGATGTCGCGGTGACACCGGTGGCGAGATTCAGCGTGCCGGCGGCGACGGTGTGCACCTCGCCGTCGGCGAGCACACCGAGAGCGAGGGCCGGGGTGGAGTCGGGGCTGACCAGGGCGTCGAGCCGTGCCTGCCAGGCACTGTGATCGAAGGGCATGGGTTTCCTCTCAGTCGGGGGCGACGCCGAGCAGGCGCCGCAGCGTGCCGGCGAGCAGACCGGGGACATCGGTGGTCAGGTCGACGAGGTACTCGATCGTGAGCCCTCGCGTGAGGCTTGAGACGACGACGGCGAGCTCATCGGCCGGGAGCGTCGGGGAGATGCCGATCGCGCGGCAGCGCTCGTCGAGCAGGGTGGCAAGGGCGGCCCGCCCCTGGCGCTGTGCCTCCATGACGCGCACGCTCAGCTGCGGATCGGCGGCGGCGTAGGCGGTGAACTCGACCTCGGCCGTGAGCCACTCGCGCGACTGCGCCGCTTCTGCGGCGAGCCGGCGCGCGAGAGCGTCGACGTGCTGTACCGGCGTCGCTGCGCGCGGCAGATCCTCGGCGACGCCGGCGTGCTGCGCCTCGAAGCGCTCCTCGACCAGCGCCAGGAAGAGCTCGCCCTTGCCGGCGAAGTTCGAGTAGACGGCGCCGCGCGTGTAGCCGGCCTTCGCCGCGACGTCCTCGATCGTGACCCGGGTGAACCCGCGCGCAAGGAACAGCCGCCGCGCCGCCTGCAGGATGCGGGTGCGGGTGACTTCCCGTGGATCTCTTGCCAAAGCGGCCTCCTCGATACAGACTGTATCGACATTGGAAGCCAATGATCAAGCGGCAGTCGCGACCTGAAGATACGGAGCGTATGCAATGGACCAGCACCGCAGCGAGCTTGAAGAGCTCATCGCCCGCACGGCCGCTGAGGCGGCGATCCCCGGTGCGGCGGTCGTCGTCGTGCATGAAGGACGCGAGCATCTCTTCACCACCGGTGTCACGAGCGTCGATGCGCCCGCTCCCGTCACGGCCGACACGCTGTTCATGATCGGGTCGACGACCAAGACGGTGACGGCGACGGCCGTGCTCTCGCTCGTGGCCGAAGGGCGCCTCGACCTCGATGCGCCCGTCGTCGAGGTCGTGCCCGAGCTGCGGCTGAGCGACCCTGGCGCGCAGCGCGCGCTCACGCCGCGCCACCTGCTCACCCACACGGGCGGCTTCGAGGGCGACATCCCCGAC
>DASSYC010000205.1:0-4697 GCA_035703465.1 Microbacterium sp.
CGGGGACGTGTCGTTCGGGTTTGACGATGTAGCGTCTGCCGGTGGGGGAGGTCCATTCGATGGCGCCGCCGCTGTCGGGGAGTTGGTGGATGGTCCATCCGCCGTGGTGTTTGACGGTGTGGTGGCCTTGGCAGAAGGGGCATTCGTTCCATAGGGCGGTGTGGCCGCCGTGTTCCCAGGCGAGGTTGTGGTCGATCTGGCAGCGGGAGGCGGGGACGCTGCATCCGGGTGCCATGCACCGTTCGGCGCGCCATGTGATCAGTTTCCGCAGGGCGGGTGGGGCGTCGTACCGGTCGCGGCTGACGGAGAGCACCATCCCGGTTTCGGGGTGGGTGAGCACCCGCATCCACCCGGTCTCGCCCCCGCACAGTTCCCGGGCCCGCCGGATCGGGACCGGCCCGATGCCTTCCACGGTGGCCGGCTGGGCGGCGGCGTGGTCGTCGTCGAGCAGGGACAGGGCGGGCACGGTGACCACCACGGTCGCGCGGATACCGCGGGCCTGCTCGGGGTGGGCGGTGGTGTCGCCTTCGATGAGCAGGTCGCAGATGGCATCGGCGCGCAGCTGGTCCAGGGTGCGGGTCTCCCCGCCGACCTTCTTCAGTGCTTTCGCGATGGCGGTGGCCCGGGAGAAGATCGCGTGCGCCTCCACCGCCGGCACGTGCAGCAGCAGGTCCGCCATCCCATCCACGCCGGGCTGCACCGCGGCGTACCGGTGCGTGACGGCTTGTTCGTGCCGTTCGGTCAGCGACCGGGCCCGGAACGCGTCGATCAGTCGCTTCAGCGCCCGCCGGAAGGTGCCCACCGGGTGCTGCTCGGCCAGGCTGATCGCCGGCCCCAGCAGCGCCTGGGCGACCTCGGGGAGTTCGGCGTCGAACGCGGCGGTGAGCATCTCCGCATGCCGCAGGGTGACCCGTGCCTGCTGCAGCACCTCCAGCACGCCCGGGTAGCGGTGCACGAGCGCCTCGGCCTGGGCCAGCATCGTCCCGGCGGCGTGCTCGGTGATCCGCAGCGCCGCCGCCAGCTCCAACCGCACAGACCGGTCGATCACCTCGGTCAGCTCCCGGCCGTGCCGGACCGCATCCGCGAGCGCCTCCCGGTGCATCGCGTCCACCGCGCAGAACCGCTGCGCCGCGAACGCCGCCTCCATATCCGCGACCTCGGTGACCAGATCCAGCGCGTCCGGGATGTGCGGCGGCACGAACGGCACATCCCACGGCCGGCCGCTTCCCTCCGGATCCGGGGGTGGCGGGGCCTCATCGAACATATCCCAAGACTAGTACAGAAATACTACAGGCACAAGATCCAGGTTCGAATCTTTCTCTTGACTCATCGTCGAGAATCACCCGCCGCGCAGCACCTTCTCCATGGCCCTGCCCTTGGCGAGCTCGTCGACGAGCTTGTCGAGGTACCGCACCTTCTGAGCGATCGGGTCTTCGATCTCTTCGACGCGCACGCCGCAGATCATGCCGGTGATGAGCGATGCATTCGGGTTGAGGGTCGCGTCCGCGAAGAACTCCTCGAACGTCGCGTCCTCGTCGATCTGCTCCTGCACGGATGCCTCGTCGAAGCCGGTCAGCCAGCGGATCACCTCGTCGAGCTCAGCCTTCGACCGACCCTTGCGCTCGACCTTCTTCACGTAGAGGGGGTACACGGTGGCGACGCTCAGCTCAGTGATCTTGCTCACCGGTTCAGCGTACCCAGCACGAACGGGCGCTTCAGACCGGATGCCCGGCCACGAGCACGCCCGCGGGGTCGTAGACCTGCTTGAGTTCGCGCAGGCGCTCCAGCGCGTCGCCGAACCCCGGCGTCCGGTCCACGTCGCCGGCATCGACGAACGTCAGCGCCAGCGCATCGGCGTGCCACGGCTCGAGTGTCTCGATGCCCGCTCGCACGGCGGCCTCCGCCCCGGGCACCGCCTCGGGCACGGGCGCCATGGCGATCAGCTCGACGACGTACTCCCCCGCCAGCGATCCGACCGCACCGGAGCCCTCGGCACGCCGGCCGAACGCACCGCCGAGGTGGCGCAGTTCCGCGACGAACAGCCCCGGCAGCCGCAGCGCGCCGAGCACCGCATCACGGGCGTCCGGCGGCAGCCCTTCCAGCACCGCGTGGCGGGTGATCGCCGGCGACGGCTCGGGCGGATCCATGTGCACGGCGGTAAGTCCGGCCGAGGGCATGCGCGCGAACGTGTCGATCTCAGGCTCCAGCGCTCGCAGGGGCTCGAGCAGGGCGGATGCCTCGGCATCCGTCTCCAGGATCGCCCCGTCGAACACGACCACCGACCGGCCGCTGAGGAACGGCGGCAGCTCGGGCAGCGGCGGCAGGTTGAGCACGCGCAGCGTGGTGGTGGCCGACTCGGAGGCCGTGGAGGTCCAGCGGGTCCAGGCATCCAGCACCTCTTCCGCCCGTGATGCGTCCCACAGGAGCATGCCGGCGAACACGTCGGCGTACGGGAGCAGGTCGATCTCGAGCGAGACGACGATGCCGAAGTTGCTCGACCCGCCGCGGACTCCCCAGAACAGGTCGGGGTTCTCGTCGGCGCTCGCGCGCACAAGCGATCCATCGGCGGTGACCAGCTCAACCTCGCGCACCGTGTTGACGGCGACGCCGTGACGGCGCCCGTAGAAGGAGAGGCCGCCCGAGAGGCTGTAGCCGGCGACCGATACGTCGCCCGAGCTGCCGTGCATGGCGGTGAGACCGTGGGGGGCGGATGCCTCGAGCACGTCGTTCCACTGCGACCCGCCGAGGACTCGCGCCGTGCGGGCCTCGGGGTCGACCGTTACTCCGCGCATTGCGGCGAGGCTGACGATCACGGCGTCGGAGAGGTCGGTGCCCGACAGCGCGCCGGCGCCGTGGCCGGTCGACTGGGGCGCCACGCGCAGGCCCGCCGCGACGGCGGCACGCACCACGGCGACGACGTCTTCCGCGCTCTCGGGCCGGGCGACGGCGAACGGGCGCTGGTCGATCGCGAGGTTCCAGGGGGTGCGGGCGGCGTCGTAGCCGGGGTCGCCGGCGAGGACGACCATGTCGCCGAGGGCGCGTCGGAGATCGTCCGCGCGCGTGTCGATGTCATGCAGGGTCATGGGTAATCCATCTCGATCGGGTTCGCGCGTTCCGCGCGGGTGTGAGATGCAGGTCGACTGCACAGGAAGTCTCCTCCTGCAGGCGGGCCTCCACCATCCCTGCGCAGAGAGACACATCCGACTCCCAGATACATCGGGAAGGAAGCCGGAAGAGGATGCCTCCGCCGGGGCTCCCTACGCGGCGACGACCGTTTCGCCCGTGACGGGCGAGTTCCCGTGCACTGCCGTCCAGGCTGCGTACGATCCGTCAAGCTCGACCACGTCGCAGCCGGCGCGGCGCAGCGCGCTGGCGATCACGCTGTTGCGCACGCCGCTGCGACAGTAGGCGACGATGGTGCCCTCGGACGGCAGCGAGTCAAGCTGCCACAGCGCCCGACCCCCGCTGACGTGAACCGCCCCCGGCAGGTGTCCGTCGGCGAACTCGGTCGCATTGCGCACGTCCAGCAGCATCGCGCGATCGAAACCGTCGAGCTCGCTCGGATCGATGCGGGCCGGGGCGACCAGCTCCAGGCCGTCCAGAGTCGGGACGAACCCGGTCACGGTGTCGATGCCCACGCGCACGACGTGGTCGCGGAACTCGGCAGCGGCTGCGGCATCCACAGCCAGAACCACGATCGGGCGCTGCTCGCGCTCGGGATCGATGGCCCACCCCGCGTAACCGGCCGGCTTGTTCGCGGCGGGGATGTTCAGCGAGCGCGCGACGGTGCCCTCGTGCACCTCGCTGTGGTGGCGGGTGTCGATGAACACGACCTCGTCGGCATCCAGCGCTTCGCGCAGCTGCTCCGGTGCGAACTCGACGAGCTCGGCGGGCGCGCCGAGCACAGCCGGGCCGACCCGGTTCTGGGTCTTCATGCGCGCGAAGTAGGCGTGCGCGTCGGGCTGACCGGCAAGCAGCTCGTCCACGAAGCCCTGCTCGTCGTCGTCACGCATGTAGCCGCTCCACCACGAGAACGCGCGCTCGTAGCCGACGGTCGATGCCGGGATGGCGCCCAGCGCCTTCCCGCACGCGCTGCCCGAGCCGTGTGCAGGCAGCACCTGCACGTAGTCGGGAAGGGTCAGGAACTTCTCGCGCAGGCTCGCGAACAGATCGCGTGCGCCGCCGAAGCGCGTGTCGAGGCCGCCGGCGGCCTCGTCGAGCAGGTCGGGGCGACCGACGTCGCCGACGAACACGAAGTCGCCGGTGAGCATGAATCCGGGCTCATCGGCCTGTGCGCCGTCGGTGATCAGGAACGACAGGTGCTCGGGCGTGTGGCCGGGGGTGTGCACCGCGCGGATCGTGACGTTGCCCAGGACGATCTCGTGGCCGTCCTTCATCCGCACCGCGCGGTCGAAGGCGCTGCCGTACGTCCAGTCCGGACCACCCTCGTCCGACACGTACATCGTCGCGCCGGTCCGGTCCGCGAGTTCGCGGGTGCCCGAGAGGTAGTCGGCGTGGATGTGGGTCTCGGTGACGGCGGTGATCGTCATCCCGTTCTTCTCGGCGATCTCGAGGTACACGTCGACGTCACGGCGCGGGTCGACGACGATCGCCGTCCCGTTCACCTGGCAGCCGATCAGGTAGCTCGCGTGCGCGAGGTCTTCGTCGTAGATGCGCTCCAGCAGCATGTGCTCTTC
>DASSYC010000008.1:0-3340 GCA_035703465.1 Microbacterium sp.
CGAGGTGATCTCCAGCCGTCGCGGCGAGCTGTCGATCATGGTCAGCGACTGGCAGATCGCGTCGAAGGCGATCCTGCCGCTGCCGAACATGTACACGGAGCTCAGCGAGGAGAGTCGCGTGCGCTCGCGTTTCCTCGACCTGATCGTCCGCGACCGGGCCCGCGAGACGGTGCTCGCGCGGGCGAAGGTGAACACGAGCATCCGGAACACCCTCGACCGTCACGGCTTCGTCGAGGTCGAGACCCCGATCCTGCAGATCCAGCCCGGCGGGGCGTCCGCGCGCCCGTTCGTGACCCACTCCAACGCATTCGACACCGAGCTGTACCTGCGCATCGCGACCGAGCTGTTCCTCAAGCGTGCCGTCGTCGGCGGCATCGAGCGGGTCTACGAGATCAACCGCGACTTCCGCAACGAGGGCGCCGACTCCACGCACAGCCCGGAGTTCGCGATGCTCGAGGCCTATCAGGCCTACTCCGACTACAACGGCATCGCCGACCTCACCCAGGAGCTCATCCAGAACGCCGCGGTGGCCGTTGCCGGGTCCACGACGGTGACCTGGGCGGATGGCACCGAGTACGACCTGGGCGGCCAGTGGAACCGGGTGTCGATGTACGACTCGCTGAGCGAGGCGTCCGGCATCGCCATCACCCCGGAGACCTCGCTGGCCGACCTCGAGGCCCTCGCCGCGAAGGAAGGCGTGGAGGCACCCCCGCACCCGACGCACGGCAAGTGGGTCGAAGAGCTGTGGGAGCACTTCGTCAAGGGCGGGCTGACCCGCCCCACATTCGTCATGGACTTCCCGCTCGACACGAGTCCGCTCGTGCGCGAGCACCGGGCGATCCCCGGCGTGGTCGAGAAGTGGGACCTGTACATCCGCGGCTTCGACTTGGCGACCGGTTACTCCGAGCTCGTCGACCCCGTCATCCAGCGCGAGCGCTTCACCGAGCAGGCGAAGCTCGCCGCGCGCGGCGACCTGGAGGCGATGACCATCGACGAGGAGTTCCTGCGTGCCATGGAGCACGGGATGCCTCCCATGGGCGGCATGGGGATGGGCATCGACCGGCTGCTCATGGCGCTGACGGGGCTGGGCATCCGCGAGACCATCCTGTTCCCTCTGGTCAAGTAGCGGGGAGGGGCCGGTCGAAGACCCACTCGGGCAGGTGCCCCGCGTTGAGCATGGCGATGAGGATGCCGGTCAGCCCGTGCTGCGCATCGATCTCCGCCACGCGCTCGGCATACCAGCCCGCGTGGGTGCTGCGGCCCAGCGCCCACGACAGCCAGCCCGCTGTCGCCAGCGGTCCGGGCCGCTGCTCCCGCGGGGCCAGGGCCGCCGCCTGACGGGCGATCTCCAGCGCCCGCAGCAGCCGATCGGGGTCGGGCCGGTCGCCCTCGCCCCACAGCTGCTGCGCCAGCGCCGCGGGGTAGTCCTCGCCACCCTGCCAGCGCAGCTGCGCATCCAGCGCGGCATCGCCGATGTCGATGCCGGTGCACCACTGCACGAGCGCGACATCGCGCAGCGCCGGGCGCGCCAGGCACCAGATGATCGCCGCGGCATGGGCCGGCTGCAGGTCGGTGGGGTCCCACCGCAGCGCGTCCTCGAACAGCGCGGGGATGTCGTCCAGCGCGCACGCGGCCGCCAGCGCCCGGGGGTCGAGCTTCGCCAGGTCGGCATGCGCAGCAGTCTCTCGGCCGGTCGCCGCGCACACCGCGTCGACGGCTTCTCCCAGCGCCAGCAGTGCGTGCCCGACGCGCTCGCTCTGAGCGAGGTCGACGGCCGGGAGCTCGGCGACGGCCGTGTGATCGGCCAGCGGTGCCCTCATGTCGTCGGGCAGTCGCTCGACCAGATCGTCGTCGGCGAGCTCATGGAGGGGATGGCGGGGGCTCCCGTCCTCCAGGTACGAGCCCCAGCCGTCGGCTGCGACGCAGAGGGCATCCATGAGGCGGAGGCCACAGGCATCCGTCTTGCCCATGAGCGCCCGGACGAACCGCTCCTGCGCGACCCCCTCGTCGCCTGTGAACTCCTCGTCCGTATACACCACCAACGCCAGACCGTCCGCTTCGCGGACCTTGCAGATCATGCCGACGAGGGTGGCGGCGATGCTGTCGATGTCGGCCCCGGGGGCGGGCAGATCCGCCCGCATCACGCCGAGTGTGCGCGAGCCCCCGAACGGCACGAGTGCGAGGCTCTGCACGGGCCGGCAGCCGGCGAGGCGGGGGACGAGGGCGAGGAACTGCGCGGCATCCGCCGCTTTGATGATCGTGGTCATGCCCCGAGCCTGAGGGGGCGGTGCGACGCCGGCGGCGCCGGACCGCTGATCCGGGGATGCGGGTCCCACGGCCCTCCTTGGGGAGGAGGATCCGCCCCAGGATCCCGCGTATCCTGGACGCATGGAGAACATCTGGGTCGCGGTCGCGTGGGCGCTGCTGCCGACGGTCGTCGTCGCCGGGCTGTTCTTCTTCATCCTGCGCAGCATCCTGCGGATGGACCGCACCGAACGGCGCATCTACGCCGAGATCGAAGAGGAGGAGCGGGCCCGACGCGGTATGCCCCCGGCATCCGCTCCCGCCGATCACTGAGTGCGCGGTCGCGCGCCGCTGGCCAGTACGCTTGTCGCCAGACCTGCCCGGAGGACGAGCGCACATGTTCAGCATCACGTTCGACGCGACGTGGTGGCTCATTCTGGTCGCGGTCTTCGACCTCACCGTGCGCATCGCGGCGATCATCATCGTCCCCCGCAACCGGCGCCCCACCGCGGCGATGGCCTGGCTGCTCGCGATCTACTTCATCCCGCTGGTCGGCGTGCTGCTGTTCCTGCTCATCGGAAACCCGCGGCTGCCGCGCAAGCGGCGCAAGATGCAGCGCCAGGTCAACGATTACATCCACGACACCAGCGAGCATCTGGACTTCGGGACGCTGCGCCCCAACGCCCCGCCCGGGTACACCTCGCTGGTCACGATGAACCGGCATCTGGGCGCGATGCCGCTATCGGGCGACAACGACGCACACCTCATCTCGGACTACCAGGGGAGCCTGGACGCGATGGCCGACGCCATCCGCGCGGCCGAGCGCTACGTGCACGTCGAGTTCTACATCCTGCAGACGGATGCCTCGACGGACAACTTCTTCCGCGCCCTCGAGGAGACCTGCGCGCGCGGCATCACAGTGCGCGTGCTGCTGGACCACTGGGCCAACCGCGGCAAGCCGTTCTACAAGAAGACCCTGCGCCGGCTCGACAAGATGGGTGCGCAATGGCGCCTGATGTTGCCCGTGCAGCCGCTGAAAGGCAAGTATCAGCGACCGGACCTGCGCAACCACCGCAAGCTGCTCGTCGTCGACGGC
>DASSYC010000062.1:0-5085 GCA_035703465.1 Microbacterium sp.
CTCCTTCCTGCTGCGGACCCTGGCGTGGAAGCAGATTCTCTCGGACGAGGGGCCGGTCGTCGGCGCGCTGCAGTTCATCGGGCTGATGGGCCCGCAGGACCACATCACCGGCACTGGCTTCGCCGTGGTCTTCGGCCTCACGTACAACTTCATCCCGTTCATGACGCTTCCGCTGTTCACCTCCCTCGACCGGATGGACAAGCGCCTCATCGAGGCGGGCGGCGACCTGTACGCGAACCCGGCGACGACGTTCTTCAAGGTCACCTTCCCGCTTTCGCTGCCGGGCGTGGTCTCGGGAACGCTGCTGACCTTCATCCCCGCCGCAGGCGATTACGTCAATGCCAGCCAGTCGTTCCTGGGCGGTCCGTCCACGACGATGATCGGAAACGTCATCCAGTCGAAGTTCCTCATCACGGTGAACTATCCGCAGGCGGCCGCGCTGTCGATCCTGCTCATGGCCGTCATCCTCGTGATGGTGAGTCTCTACATACGTCGCGCCGGGACGGAGGACCTGCTGTGACCGCGCCCGACTCCGCCCCCGCCACCGTCCCCTATCGCGTGTACAAGCCCGCCGGCCGGGTGGGCCTGGGGCGCTGGCTGCTTCCGGCCTACGTGATCATCGCCTTCACGCTGCTGCTGATCCCGATCGTCTACACGTTCGTGTTCTCGTTCAACGACGCGAACCGCTCGAACATCTCGTGGAACGGCTTCACGCTGGAGAACTGGCAGAACGTGTGCGCTCACCCGGACGTGTGCACGGCCTTCGGCAACAGCCTCATCGTCGGGAGCATCTCCACCGTCGCCGCGACGGCGATGGGCACGGCGATCGCGATCGCGCTGGTGCGCTACCGGTTCCGCGGCCGAACCGGGACGAGCCTTCTGCTGTTCATGCCGATGGCCACGCCCGAGGTGGTCATCGGCGCGGGTCTGGCCGCCCAGTTCCTCACCATGGGCGTCGCCAAGGGCCTGGGCACGATCATCCTCGCCCACACGATGTTCTGCCTGAGCTTCGTCGTGGTCACCGTGCGCGCCCGGGTGCTGTCGCTCGACCCGTCGCTGGAGGAGGCAGGACGCGACCTCTACGCGTCGCCGCGCGAGGTGTTCTGGCGGATCACCTTCCCCCTGCTGCTGCCGGGCATCGTGGCGGCCGCACTGCTGTCGTTCAGCCTCAGCTTCGACGACTTCATCATCACGTATTTCACGTCGGGCAACGTCCAGACCTTCCCGGTGTTCATCTACGTGGCGGCCCAGCGTGGCATCCCGCCGCAGGCGAACGTCATCGCCTCGGCCGTCTTCCTCATCGCCATCGCCGCGACGCTGGTCTACCAGATCATCTCGGCGCAGCGGGCGAAGCGGCTCAGGCAGAGGTGATCGGCTCAGGCATCCGCCGGCCGACGCGCAACGCAGTCTGCTGACGCTCACCCCCTGATCGCGCACGAGATCAGGGCGTGAGTCTCGAGTCGGCGGCCACTCACGCACTGATCGCGCACGAGATCAGGACGTGAGTCTCGAGTCGGCGGCCACTCACGCACTGATCACGCACGAGATCAGGACGTGAGTCTGACCCGACGGCAACCAACGCACTGATCGCCCACGAGATCAGGACGTGAGTCTCGAGCGGCGGCCACTCACGCACTGATCGCCCACGAGATCAGAGCGTGAATGCCGGAGGAGGCAGACGATGCTGAGCCGCCTCACCCATCAGAGGACTCGATGTCGGAGGCGAGTGACACGATCTCGGCATGGAAGCACAGGATGTCGCGGGCCTCGTCCGCCGCGCTCGGCGCGTCGCCGACCTCAGCCAGCGCGAGCTGGCGGCGCGGGTCGGCGTCGCGCAGTCGCACATCTCCAACGTCGAGGGCGGGCGCAGCCCGGATGTCGCGACGTTCCTGCAGATCCTCGATCTCGCGGGCCTCCGCATCACTGTGATCGACCAGAACGGAGACGAGGTCGCACCGATGCCCGATGACGTGCTGCGCGATCGGGTGGGACGCCGTATGCCCGCGCACCTGGACGTGTACGCGGCCCCTGAGCGAGTGCCGTATCGCATGCTGCTGCGCGGGGGCGACCTCTTCCCCGACGCGTGGTTCCACCACAGGGCCGACCGCGACCGGATGCGTGCGCGGTACGGCCGTTCAGCCACGGATGAGCAGCCGACGGTCAGCTCTCGCGCACGGGTGCGGGCGCGCCGCCGATATCCTTGAGCGGGTGAGCAGCCTGCGCCCCCTCGACCAGTCGTCCAAGCTGAAGGACGTCCTCTACGAGATCCGCGGGCAGGCACTGGTCGAGGCCGATCGGCTCGAGGCCGACGGGCACACGATCCTCAAGCTCAACACCGGCAATCCGGCGGTGTTCGGCTTCGAGGCGCCGTTCCAGATCGTGCGAGACATGATCGCCGCGATGCCGAGCTCGCACGGCTACAGTGACAGCCGCGGCATCCTGCCCGCGCGCCAGGCCGTCGTGTACCGCTACGAGGAGGTGCCCGGATTCCCGTCGTTCGAGCCCGACGACGTGTACCTGGGCAACGGCGTCTCCGAGCTCATCACGATGACGATGCAGGCGCTGCTGGACGAGGGCGACGAGGTGCTCATCCCCGCCCCCGACTACCCGCTGTGGACGGCGATGACGAGCCTCGGCGGCGGCACCCCGGTGCACTACCGGTGCGACGAGGCATCCGGGTGGGAGCCGGACCTGGACGACATCCGCGCCAAAGTGACCCCCCGCACCAAGGCGATCGTCGTCATCAACCCGAACAACCCGACCGGGGCCGTCTACTCCCGCGAGGTGCTGGAGGGGATCGCGGCCATCGCGCGCGAGCACTCGCTGCTGCTGCTGTCGGACGAGATCTACGACCGCATCCTCTTCGACGACGCCGTGCACATCCCCACCGCCGCCGTGGCGCCCGACCTGCTCTGCCTGACCTTCAACGGACTCTCCAAGACGTACCGGGTCGCCGGATACCGCTCGGGCTGGCTCGTCATCACCGGGCCCCGGCGGCACGCCAAGGGGTTCCTCGAGGGCATCCAGCTGCTCGCCTCGACGCGGCTGTGCCCGAACGTGCCCGCCCAGCACGCCGTCCAGGCGGCGCTGTCGGGGGTGCAGTCGATCGACGTGCTCATCGCCCCCAGCGGGCGCCTGCACGAGCAGCGGGATGCCGCATGGCAGACCCTCGAGTCGATCCCCGGTGTCTCCTGCGTCAAGCCCCGGGGAGCCCTCTACGCGTTCCCGCGGCTCGACCCGGAGGTGCACGAGATCCACGACGACGCGCGCCTGGTCTACGACTTTCTCGTCGCCGAGCACGTGCTGCTTGTGCAGGGCACCGGCTTCAACTGGTCCGAGCCCGATCACCTCCGCATCGTGACGCTGCCGGAGGCGCGCGTGCTGGCCGAGGCGATCGAGCGGCTGGGCAACTTCCTCGCCTCGTACCGGCAGTAGCGAGCGATGCCCTTCCGTCAAGCCCCTCCCAGGAGCGTGGCGGCCGACCTATCGTCGGCGCCATGACGATAGAGCTGAACAACCCGGCACTGCGACACGCGCGCGCTCTCGTGCGGGACGGGAAGGTCGTGCGCGACGAGCGGGACGACTGGTCGGAGGCGGCGCCCACCGCCGACGAGGAGAACGCGTTCATCGAGAAGGAGGGCTGGACCGAGTACTCGCACTGGCACCTCGGCGTGGACCGCGACGAGAACCCCGAGACCAAGCAGGCCTACTCGTTCCCGTATGGCGACTTCCGCAAGGTGCACCGCGGAGGTGTGATCTCGGGCGAGAGCCGGGCCGGTCAGTACGACCACACCGAGATCGAGGATGCGCTCAAGAAGCTGCTGGACCTGATCGACTCCGACCAGTGAGCCGAAGAAGGCCGGACACGCCATTGTGCCCGGCCGGATCCGTCACAGCTGGGTGAACGAGGAGCATCGCCACCGGCGATCCATGCCCTCCAGGCGCAGAGCGATCGCGCGCACGCGCGCGGGGCCGGTCGTGATGACGACCGCCTCCACGATTCCGTCGGTGGGATAGGACACGTGGATGGAGACGATGTCGTGCGCCCGGCGGCTGGCCGGCAGTCCGCGGGCGCTGCGCGCACGCGCCTGCAGACCCGCATGCGTGGCAACGCTGCGGAACACATCCTCTGTGACCCAGCGGGCCAGCTGATCCACGCGCCGCTCGCCGGTGAACGTCTCGAGCACTCCGAGGGTCAGATTCCTCAGCAGCGGAACGGGATCAGGCAGGTCGCTCGTGGCAGTGCGCTGCGGAGCGAAGAACTCGGCGGCCTCCTGCTGCGCGTCGGCGCGCCGGGCGCGGGGATAGAGAACGCGGGCAGCATTGCCGTCGACCTGCGATGCCATGGGGGCCTATCTCGTCATTGGTGGGGGATCTGGTCTGTGCGTTTGCTCAGTTGTTGTGCAGTTGATGTCCAGAAAGTAGAACACAGTCGGCGGCATCCTCGGAAGCGCGATCGTGACCTGTGGATAACTCGTGATGAGGTCGTTACGCGCGGTCTACGCTCGGCCTGACGGATGGAGATGTCGTGCGCTGGGACCGCTTCTTCGAAGACCTCGAGGACCAGCTCTCCTCCGAGTGGGAGGCGGAGCGCGCCGCTCTCGACACGGAGGCGGAGCGCCTGCGACTGTCGCGCGTGACGCTGCGCGAGCGGCTCGTCGCACTCGCCGGAGACGGCGAGCACACCCTCGATGTCGGCGAGGACGCGGTGCTGCGCGGCCGGATCGCCGTCGTCGGCGCGGACTGGCTCGCCCTGCAGGCGGAGGCATCGAGCAGCGGAGGACTCATCGTGCCGCTGGCGGCCATCCGCCTCGTGGGTGCGTCGCACGCCGATCTGCTGCGCAGCGCACGGCCGCCGGCATCCGCCCACGCGGGCATGCTGAGCGACCGGATGACCCTCGGGTTCGTATTGCGGGATGCGGCGCGGCGACGGGTGCCGGTGGAGGTGCGGCTCCTGGGCGGCAGGACCCTCAGCGGGACGATCGACCGCGCCGGCGCGGACCACCTCGACCTCGCCCTGCACCCGGCGGGAACCCCGCGGCGGGCGAGCGAGGTGAGCGGGCATCGGGTGGTGCCGTTCGGGGC
>DASSYC010000198.1:0-4783 GCA_035703465.1 Microbacterium sp.
GAGAGCGGAGTCTGCAAATAGCGAACTGAGGGAACGCAGACGAGGGCGGTCGTTACCATCTCGCTGTCGGTGGGATTGGCCTGACATCGCCGTAATCGTGTCCGAAACCCGCCAGCACCAGATATGACATGGCGACGCCACGTCGTGACGGGCTTATGTCAGCACAGAGCCGCTCCGCGGAAAATCGGGGCTCTTCGGGCCCCGAAATCGGCGTTAACTGTGCCACCAATTGTGCCACCCAGAAAAAATCGGGTCGCGATCCCTTGAAAACACTGGGATCGGGGGAGCGGAGGATAGGGGATTCGAACCCCTGAGGGCTTGCACCCAACACGCTTTCCAAGCGTGCGCCATAGGCCACTAGGCGAATCCTCCTGAGCCCCGAAGGGCCGACGATCATCTTATCCTGCACGCCGGGCTGTCGAATCCGGGCCGAGGCCGGGTCACACCTTCAGACGCGTGCGGGTGCCCCCGGCGGAGAACGCCGAGTCGGGCTTGACGACGAGCGACCGCGGCAGCACGAGAGCGACGATCCGGCGCATGCGCGGCACAACGGCGAGCATGCCCGAGCGCACCTCCGACGCGGTGTCGGCGAGGTCGGGACCGAACTTCACGTCGCGGCCCGAGTAGCTGGCGCGCTCGATGGCCCGCACCAGCGTCCATGTCTGAGCCGAGGGCGCACCGTGCTCGGCGATCATGCGAGTGCCGAACGCTCGCGGGGTCTCGCCGGGCGGCAGCGGGATCATGAGGTCGATCGCGATGTCCTGCACACTGCGCCACGCGGCGGTGGCGTCGCCGGTGCGGGCGGCGGCGAGCAGCTCGCGCCGCCGGTATTCGCGAATCACCCCGGGCGCAGCGATGACCAGAATCAGCGCCAGCAGCGTCATCATCCACGGCAGCGGCCGCACGAAGGTGGCCGAGGCATCCGTCGAGGTCGGCTCGTTCCCGCGCAGCCCCGCCGGATCCGTCGTGGCGGTCGGCGTCGGCGAACTCGTGGCAGCCGGAGTGGGTTCGATGTCGGTGCCGCCGGTGTCGTCCGGCGTGCTCGCCGACGGAGAGAAGGTCGTCGGCGTGCCGAGGCTGTTGGTCGGCTCGAACGGCACCCACCCGATGCCGTCGAAGTGCACCTCCGGCCACGCGTGCAGCTGCGAGTTCATCACCGTGTAGACCTTGTCGCCGGTGTCGGGGTCGGTGCTGCCCTGGCCGGGCAGGTACCCCACGACGATGCGGGTCGCCATGCCGAGCGAGCGCGCCATGAGCGCGAACGCGCCGGCGAAGTGGATGCAGTACCCCTCCTTGACCTCGAGGAACTCCGCCACCGCGTCGGCGCCCGTGCCGTCGAAGCCGTCGGCCACGGGCGCATCGAGCGAGTAGGTGAACTCGCCGGAGCGGAACCAGGCCTGCAGCGTCGCCAGCCGGTCGAAGTCGTTCGTCTCGTCTGCGGTCACCTCCCGCGCGAGATCGCCGATGATCTCCGGCGTGCCGATGGGAAGCACCCGCGTCGTGTCCTGCGGCCCGACGCCTCCGGCCGCGGCGGCGCGGATCTTCTCCAGCGAGGGCTTGGGCACGTCGGAGAACACCTCGTAGACCTGCCCGTTCGCCGAATCGGTGGTGCTGGCCAGCGTCCGGTTCATCGGCAGCAGGTTCCACTGGCCCTGCAGTCCCGTGACGTTCACCGCCGGGTAGGGCAGGGGCAGCCAGCCGCTGAGCAGATTGGTGACCTCGATGTCGGTGGTGTAGCGGGTGATGCGCACGTCTTCGTCGACCTCGACGCCGCCGAGCGACCCGCCGTCGCCGAGCGAGGCGACGTGGCCCGAGTCGGGGCGCCAGATCTGCCCGTCGAACGACGTCAGCGTAGCCGCGCGCAGATAGGGGGCCGATGTCGCATCCGTGCGCAGCTGCAGCACTTCGCCGTCCGCGGGCCGGCGCAGGTCCTCGCCCAGCTGCAGGGTCGGATCGATGCTGTTCCAGCGCCCGTTCCCCGGCCCCGCGGCCGGCATGGCGGCGGGAAACAGCGGGGCGGCGACGATGGTGATGATCACCGCGATCGCGCCGATGCCGGTCGCCGCGGCGGCGACTCCGCCGGCACGCGGATCACGGCCGGCCTGCGCGGCGGTGCGCGACGCGATGCGGGGAGCTGCGGCATCCCTCGTCCTGGTCTCGGCCCGCAGCAGGAACAGCAGCGTGGCGGCGAGCATGACGAACGCCGGCACGTCCACGTCGCTGGGCACCGCGATCGCGGGGATCAGCGAGACCACGATCAGCCCGATCGCGGCCAGCAGCGGCATCCGCGCTGTCAGCACGACGTGGTCGATGCCGACGGTGAGCAGGCCGATCGCACTGACGATCAGGAAGGTCAGCGGGAACTCGGCGTCCAGCGGGGCGGCGCCGCTGATGATCTGGTTCATCGCAAGACCGACGAGATCGGATGCCTCGCCCACCGTCGCGGGAACCGGCAGCACCCCGAGGAACGCCGTGCCGCTGAGGAACACCGCGGTCACCAGCAACAGCCACAGCACGGCCTCGATGACGCTCACACCCACGGCGGCGACGCGGAATCGGCGCGCGAGATACCCGGCGGCCAGCAGCAGCGCAGGCAGCAGGACCACTCCGAGGGTCCAGTACCCGGGCCGCACGACCCGCAGAAGCGGGAACGCGGCGGCGAGGATCGCGAGATAGACGGCGACGGTCAGCAGCAGGTCGGCGGGCCGGCGCCCGGCGACCTCGGGGCGCTCGTCCCGCAGCCGCGTGCGACCGGCGGGCAGCGGCTGGGCGAGCCGGTCAACCGAAGACATGCGACACCCCCCGGTCGGAGACGGAGTGCCACGCAGCGGCGAGGTCGGCGTCGGGATCGATGCGGGCGCACCGCCAGCCCGACTCGGCAGCCAGCTCGAGCGCATCGCCGACAGGTGCGACCGCCAGCAGCACGGGCAGCGAGGAGTGGTGGGCGATGGTGGCCAGCGCCGTGGCGTCTGCGGGGTCCAGCCGCCCCACGATGAGCACGAGCGGCCCCGTCATCGCCCCGGTGAACTGCGCCGCCAGGTCGCCGAGGTGGTCGTCGCGGGTGGCGACGATGCGGGCGAACGCGGAGAGCATGGCATCGATCTCGCCGGCGTCGTCGCCGTCGAGCGGGTCGACCAGCGGCAGTCCGTCGGTGTCGATGACCTCGACCGTGTAGCCCTCGCGCACGAGCCGCGCCGCAGCCGACACGCACATAGTGATCGCCGTCTCGAACCCCGGGTCGACGCCGGGCGCCCGGATCGCCTCGGGCACGTAGCGCAGCAGGCTGCGATCCAGTACGACGGTCGCCTCGGGGGTCGACTCCTGCTCCTCCTGCCGCACCATGAGCTCGTTGCGGTGGGCTGTCGCCCGCCAGTGGATGCGCCGCATCGAGTCGCCCGGCACATAGGGTCGGGCGATGAGGTTGTCGGCGCCCTGGCCGAGCTGCTCGGTCGTCGCCTGCAGGATGCCGCCAGTCGCTCCGGCGAAGTTCGAGATCGCCGGCAGATCGACGATGGTCGGCACGACCGTGACGGGTGTGCGGACGCCGAGCACGTGCCGGCGGCGGGCGAGCCCGAACGGGTCGGTCGTGGTGATCCGCAGCGGGCCGATGGACTCCACCCCGCGGTGCACGCCGGTGACGGGGTAGCTGAGGCGCACCGTGCGCTCGTCGCCGCGCAGGCCCGAGCCCAGGGCCGGGAACACGCCGGCCGCATCGCCCGACAGTGTGTGCGGCAGCGCGTCGGTCCACCGCCCGGGAGGTGTCGGCAGCACCGTGCGCACGCCCACCCGCACGTCGACCGTCGAGGTGCGGCCGACCCCGGCGACCTCGGTGCTGACTGTGCGGTCGACGGCGTCCGCGCGCCGGGTGAGATACAGCGAGCCCAGGCTCGTGGCGAGTGCGGCCAGCAGCAGCAGGCCGAAGTAGACGAGCTCGCTCACCCCGAGCTGCCCGGCGAACACGAAGCACACCAGCGCCAGCAGCAGGGCGCCCGTGCCCCGCAGCGTCAGCGGCCAGATGTGGTTCACAGGGGGTCTCGGATCATGGTCGGGCGGCCAGCGGCACCCGCACCGCCGCGACCACCCGCTCGAGGATCGCATGGATGCTGTCGGCCGCTGTGCGCGCCCGTGAGCCGGTGGCCGAGCGCGTCGGGATGAGCCGGTGGGTGAAGACGGGCGCGACGAGCATGGCGACGTCATCGGGGATGACGAAGTCGCGCCCCTCCAGCGCCGCCCACACCTTCGCGGCGCGCACCAGCTGCAGCGTCGCGCGCGGGGAGGCGCCCAGCCTCAGGTCGGGGTGGGCGCGGGTCGCCTGGGCGAGGGCGACGGCGTAGTCCTCGATCGCGGGGGCGACGTGCACGCTGCGGGCCCACGCGATCAGATCGCCGACGACCGTGGCGTCGACGACGGGCGCGATCGCGTCGAGCGGGTTGTCGATGTCGCGCTGGCGCAGCATGAGCGCCTCGGAGCGGGCATCCGGATACCCCATCGAGATGCGCATCATGAACCGGTCGCGCTGGGCCTCGGGCAGGGCGTAGGTGCCCTCCATCTCCAGCGGGTTCTGGGTCGCCACCACCAGGAACGGGTCCGGCAGCGCGTGCGTGCGCCCGTCGACGGTGACCTGCGCCTCCTCCATCGCCTCCAGCAGCGCCGACTGCGTCTTGGGGGAGGAGCGGTTGATCTCGTCGGCGATCACGATGTTCGCGAAGATCGCGCCCGGCTTGAACTCGAACTCGCGGTCGACCGGGTTGAACACGCTCACGCCGGTGACGTCGCCGGGGAG
>DASSYC010000214.1:0-11884 GCA_035703465.1 Microbacterium sp.
GTCGGACACCCGCAGGGCATGTCGCACGGGCACTCAGGGAAGAGACAGCTCCCGCAGCTGCCGGCGCGAGCTGATGTCGAGTTTGCGGAAGATGCTGCGCAGGTGAGCCTCGATTGTGCGGGGGCTCAGGAACAGCTGCGCGCCGACCTCACGAGAGGTCGCCCCGGTGGCCACCGCTCGCGCGATGGTGAGCTCCTGGGCGGTGAGTTCGTCGGTGGGTTGGGCGGTGCGCTTGCGCGGGTGCTCTCCGGTGGCCCGCAGCTCACGGGCGGACCGGGAGGCGAAGGCCTCGGCGCCCATGTCCGACAGGAGATCGTGGGCGAGGCGGAGCTGCCCGCGTGCGTCCTGGCGGCGGCCCTGCCGACGCAGCCACTCGCCGTACACGAGGTGGGCCCGAGCGGCCTCACCGGCGATCCTCGACTCATCGAGTCGCGCGATCGCCGCACGGTAATGGTCCTCCGCGGTCGGTCCGGGGATCGTCAGCGCCCGCGAGCGCTCCTCGAGGCCCAGGGCCCACGACGTGCCGCACGCCCGCGCCCGCGAGCTCAGCCGGTCGAGCGCCCGCGCCGCGGCGTCCGCGTCGCCGGCGCGGACGGATGCCTCGATCAGCTCCGGCAGCGCGATGGTGCTGATCGACAGCTCTTCCGTGGCACACGCCGGTGCGGCGGCCACCTGCGCGATCGCGTAGCCGCCCAGCCCGTTGTGGAGCACCGCTCTCGCGTACTGTGCCAGGGCGACCTCGACGCCGTCCTCGGGATAGCTGGCGTCGCCGAAGGTGAGATCGCTCAGCCCCGTCGTCTCGTCGCGGTCTCCGCGCCACGCGGCCAGGATGGTGTGCGCGTGCCGCAGTGGCACGCCGCCGATCGAGTCGGTGATCGCCTCCGCCTCGGCGACGAGCTCCGCGGCGCGGGCGAGCTGCCCGCTGATGGTCAGGACGTTGGCGTGGAAGTTCAGTGCGGCGGGAAGCCGCGACAGCGCACCGTCGGCACGCGCCAGGTCGACGTTGCTGGCGGCCAGCACGTGGGCGAGGTCGTCATCCAGGATGCCGACGGCGGCTCTGCTCGCCAGCCAGAGCCATGCCTGGCTCAGATCATCCCGCATGGCAGCCGGGCGCGTGGCGTCGCGCAGCGCCTCCAGCGCGAGCCGGAGCGCGGGCGCCCCTGCCGCGTACCCCTGGACCATGGTCACCGCGAGCCCGTCCAGAAGCAGGTCCACCGGACGCGCCGGCAGCGCCGTCGCGGGCGCGGCGAGAACGGCCGCGGCGATGCGCGTTCCGGCCGAGCCGCCGTTGATGATCGCCGCATCCAGGGCGTGCAGGTACGTCTCGCGAGACAGCGCTGCGTCGAGCGGGCCGAGCGTCGCCGCGGCATCCATGAGCATCTCGGGCACGTCCGTTCCGCGCGTCAGGTGGAACGCGATCTGACCGCGCAGCAGCGCGAGCCGAGCGCGCTGCAGATCGTCGACCGGTCCGGCCTCCGCGACCGCGAGCAGGTCACGGGCGGCCGCAGACGCGCCGGCTTCGTGCTTGGCCTGCGCTGCCTCCAGCGCACGTCTGGTCCGGTCTGCGGCTTCAGGCGTCAGCTCTGTCGATCGCTGCAGGAACGCTGCCGCCGCGGCCAGCCCGCCCCGGGCTCGTGCCCGGCCGGCTGATCGCTCCAGCTCGGCGGCCGCCTGCTCGTCGCGGCCGAGGATCGCCTGGGCGCCGTGCCAGGCGCGGCGATCAGGGTCGAGCAGCGGGTCGGTGGCGGCGGCGAGCGCAGCATGCGCGCGGCGACGGTCGGGTGGGGTGGCAGCCCGATAGACGGCTGAGCGGGCGAGCGGATGCCGGAACCGCACCCGGGTATCGATCTCCACGAGTCCTGCGGACTCCGCCGGCGCGGCCGACTCCGGCGCGATCTCGAGCTGCTCGGCTGCGCGCCACAGCAGTGTCACGTCTCCGGTCGGCTCGGCGGCGGCCACCAGCGAGAGCAGTTGTGCGGTCTCGGGGAGGCTGCGGAAGCGGACCTGAAACCCGTCTTCCACGCGGCCCGGCACGTCCGTGAGACCCGGCAGCTGGAATCCGCCCGCGAACTGCGCAGGCTGTGCGGTCAGCTCCAGCAGCGCGAGCGGATTGCCCCGAGCCTCGGCGATGATCCGCTCGCGCACCCGTACATCGAACGGCGCCTGGACGGCCGCATCCAGCAGCCCCCGAGCCTCGGCGTCATCGAGGCCTTCCAGCCGCAGCTCCGGCAGGCCCGCGAAGGCGGGAGTGCCGTCACTGGAGTCGCGGACGGCGAAGACCAGTGCCAGCCGCTCGGCCTCGATCCGTCGCGCGACGAACGCGAGAACCTCGGCGGAAGCCTGATCGAGCCACTGCGCATCATCGAAGACGCAGAGCAGCGGATTCTGCTCGGCGGACTCGGCGAGCAGGTTGAGTGTCGCCAATCCGACGAGGAACTTGCCCGGCGCGGCACCGCCGCGGCTTCCGAATGCCACTCCGAGCGCGGCCTGCTGCGGCTCGGGCAGCGCGTCTGCGCTGTCGAGCAGCGGAGCGCACAGCTGATGCAATCCCGCGAAGGCGAATTGCGCCTCTGCCTCGATGCCCGTCGATGACTCCACGCGGAATCCAGCCGCCACCGCCACATCGCGCAGGTGATCAAGCAGTGCGGTTTTCCCGATCCCCGCCTGACCGCGCACGACGAGGGCGCCGCTCCGGCCGGCCCGGGCGCTGGAGAGGATGCTGTCGACCGCTTCGCGCTCGGCGTTCCGGCCCATGAACTCCGTCAGAGCCGCTCCTTCCGACCGTCCGCACCTGGTGACTGCGCGACCCCCGTCTAGGTAAGTATCACCGATGCGAACGACGCCTGCCATGACTGGTCCTCCGCGTGAGCGTCGGCGAAGCAGGGAGGCGCACCGACGCGAGGGCACCGTTCCCGGTGCGAACCTGACGGGACGTTCCGAGAGAAGGAGAGAGAAATGGGTTACATCGCCGTCGGCATCGAGAACACCACGCCGATCGAGCTGTACTACGAGGATCAAGGTGCGGGTCAGCCGGTCGTGCTCATCCACGGGTATCCGCTGAACGGACACAGCTGGGAGCGCCAGACGCGCGAACTGCTCGCCGCCGGGCACCGCGTCATCACCTACGACCGGCGCGGCTTCGGCCGGTCGTCGAAGGTCGGATCCGGCTACGACTACGACACCTTCGCGTCCGACCTGAACACCCTGCTGGAGACACTCGACCTCGAGGACGTCGCCCTCGTCGGGTTCTCGATGGGCACCGGCGAGCTCGCCCGCTACGCCAGGCGGCATGGGCACGACAGGGTCGCCTCGTTCGCGTTCCTCGCTTCGCTGGAGCCGTTCCTCGTCGCTCGCGACGACAACCCGGGTGGCGTGCCGCAGGAGGTCTTCGATGGGATCGAGGCGGCGGCCAGGGGCGACCGCTACGCCTGGTACACGCAGTTCTTCGCCGACTTCTACAACCTCGATGAGAATCTCGGCAGTCTGATCAGCTCGGAGGCGGTCACCGCGAGCTGGAAGGTCGCGATCTCCAGCGCTCCCGTCGCCGCCTACGCGGTCGTCGCCTCGTGGATCGAAGACTTCCGATCCGACGTCGATGCGGTCCGCGACAGCGGGAAGCCGGCGCTCATCCTCCACGGCACCGGCGACCGGATCCTACCCATCGACGCCACCGCCCGCCGCTTTCGCCGGGCGCTGCCCGATGCGCAGTACGTCGAGATCGAGAACGCCCCGCACGGGCTGCTCTGGACGCACGCCGACGATGTCAACGCCGCACTGCTCGGCTTCCTCGGCTCGAGCAGCCCCGCGATGGCGCAGACCGTCGACACCGCCGCCTGGCAAGACGCCTGACCGAACCAGAAGGAAACGCCACCATGAATCTTCTCCAGGATCTCATCACCACACTCCAGGATCTCGTCGCCCAGGTGCCCGAGCTCCTCCAGCCGTTCATCGTGATGCTCGCCGGGGCGATCCCCGCCATCGAGGGTGATGCTGCGGCTGTGATCGGCATCATCGCGGGGCTCAGTCCCATCGTCGCGGCGATCGCGGCCGCGGTGGGGAACTTCCTCACTGTGCTCGTCATCGTGCTCCTCACGTCGCGCGCACGCACCGCGGTGGTGAACCGCGCCGGGGCACGGGTGGGAGCAACCGTGGGCGGCCGGGAGCAGTCCTCGGGGGCCGAGAGCGACGCAAGTGATCCCGCCGTCGAGGCGATGGAACCAGCCAGGCCGGAGTCCAAGCGCCGCGAGAAGGGCCGTCAGCGCTTCAACAAGTGGTTCGTCCGCTTCGGCGTTCCCGGTGCGAGCATTCTCGGTCCGATAGCGCTTCCGACCCACGTCACCTCGGCGATCCTCGTCGCGGGCGGATCGCCGCGCGGCTGGGTCCTCATCTGGCAGGCTGTGGCCATCGCGGTCTGGACGACAGTGGCCACGGTCTCGGCCTGGCTCGCTCTGATGCTCGTCTTCTGGATCTGAACCGATGGACGAGCTGCACGGAGGCCGCCGTCAGGCCCCTTCAGGAGAATCGGATGCCGCGGCGACCGCCGGCATCCCCACGCTGGCAGAGGACCTGCTGCTGCTGCTCTTCCAGCCGGACAGCGGAACGATCGCCGGCGAGGGCACGCTGTACTACGTGCTGGCCGCCGCGGTGCTGGCCGACCTCGGCATGGGCGGGCACGTCCGCACCGGCACGGGGGCAAGCGGAGCTTCGACCGTCGAGGCCGAGCCCGACAGCCCGCCCGGGGATCCGCTGCTCCGCCCGAGCTGGGAGTATGTCGCCGACAAGCCGAGAGGAGTGCAGACCGTTCTTGCCGCAATGGGTCCGACGTTGCGTGAACCGCTGCTGGAGCGTCTCATCGAGCGGCGAGACATCCGCCGCGTCAAGCACAAGATGCTCGGACTGTTCACGACCTCCGTGCTGGAGCCCGGCGAAGGCGGCCGCCGAGACGCGCTTCTCGCCGATGTCCGTGCCGTGCTCGCCGACGGTGCGCAGCCGACCCCCCGCGTCGCAGCGCTCGCGGCTCTCCTGTACGCCAGCGGAACGCTTCCGCAGTTCGACCGCGGCATCCCGTGGGTGACCGCCGTGATCACGCGCGCCGAGGAGCTCAGAGCCGGGAACTGGGGCGCCGATGCGGCCGCGAACGCGGTGACGCGCACCCTCACCGCGACGATCGTCAACAGCGTCATCTTCGCCGCGGATCCGCGACCGTGGAGATAGCAGCGGGCAGACTAACGCACCCGCATCTCGCCCACCGGCACGCGCACAGCCCAGCGGTTGCCGGCGGGCGGCAGCACGCACAGGTAGTGGTCGGAGAACGCGCACGGCGGCAGGTACGCGCGGTTGAAGTCGACTTCGACCGTGCCGTCGGCGCCCGGCAGCGGCAGATCGAGGAACCGGAAGCGGAAGCTCTCCACGCCGCTCGTGCCATCGGCGAAGCGGGCCGACAGCGCGTCGTCGTGCTGCACCGTCAGCTCGACCCGGTGCCCGTCGAGCACAAGGGCCACTGTGCCGTCGAACTCATCCGACGAGCGGTGACCGTCCACCGAGAGCGTGGCCTCGGAAGTCACCGTGGGGGAGAACACGCCGGTCACCCGATACCGCGGGTCGTACGGCGCCCGCTCGATCTTCGAAGTCCCTCGGACCAGCGCCGGATCGTAGGCGCGCACCGCGATCGCCCCCTCCCGTGCGAACCCGCGCAGCAGCACATCGCCGTGGTGCGCCGCCTCACCCGGCGCCAGTCGCAGCAAGACGCCGTCGATCCGGCCGATCGCTGCGACACCGTCGGTGCGCCACACGCCGGGCACTCCTTCGCGCTCCCGATCGCGGTCGTCGAGCCAGTGGGTCGCGGCGAGCGAGGCGAGTCCGTGTCGCCCCCAGACCGCGCGATCACGGTCAGCGATCCAGTCGCGGTGGGCAACGGCATCCATCTGCCCATCCTCCGTTCCCGACGCAGTCGCAGATCCTGCGTTACATATTGTTACACCATTGAAACCCGTATATGAATAGCATCCTCCTATGGAACGCGCGGACGCCTTCGAGATCGAAGCACTCACCCGCGCGCTCGATGTGCACTCACTGCGCATCCTGGTCGCGATCGACCAGGAAGGCTCGATCAGCGCCGCCGCCCGCGCGCTGGGTTACACGCAGCCGACCATCACGCAGCACGTGCAGCGGCTCGAAGCGCGGCTGGACACCACGCTCGTCGCACGCACGGCGCGCGCCGCGCGACTCACCCCGGTCGGTGCGCTGCTGGCCGAGCACGCGCCGCGCATCGACGCCAGCCTGACCGCCGCGGCCACCGAGCTCGCCCGTGTGCTCGGGCACCGCTCCGGCGCCGTCCGCATCGCCGCACCCCGTGACACGCTGCCGCACCTGGTGGCGCCGGCGCTGGGCCGGCTGCTGGCCGAAGTGCCTGGGATCGACGCCTCGGTCATCGAGGCGACCGACTCGGCCGAGGCGCTCGAGATGGTGCGCGGCGGCCGCGCCGACGTCGCCGTCACGACCGAAGACATCGCCGGCGGCCGCCGCGGCGGTCACCGGCGCACCGGCATGCGCTCTTCCTTCCTGTTCGCCGAGGAGGTCGTGGCGCTCACCGCGACAGACCACCCCGCACCGGGCGGCCGGGTCGATCCGGCAGCTCTCGCCGACCAGCCGTGGATCCGCGGGGCCGGCACCAGCAGCGACGCCGTTGCCGCCACGATCGAGAGGATGCCGCGCCCGGCCGACCTCATCGTCAGCCGCCCCGATGCCGCCGTCGCCCTCGCCGCAGAGGGGCTCGGCACGGCGTTCGTCGCGGAGTCCGAACTGGGCGGTGCCGCGCTGGGTCCCGGCATCCGCGCCCTCGCCATCTCACCGGCTTTCGTGCGCCGCACCGCGGCATCGACCCTGGTCGAGGCATCGGCGATCCCCGCCGTCGCGGCTGCATTGCGGATGCTGGCTGCGCACCGCCCGGTCTCCCCCGACCTCGAGGCCTTCGCCGCCGCTCGCCGGCGCAGCGAGGGCCACCGCGCTCGATTCCGATCCACCACCACATCCACACCCGAATCCACACCCGAGGAGAGTCCCACCATGCCCCTGCCATCCCCTGGCCGGCTCGTCCAAGCCGGCGCCGTCGCCGCTGCCGGCGCGCTGCTGCTGGCCGCGTGCGCCAGTCCTGCGCCGCAGAACTCGACCGCACCCGACACGGGCGCCGAGATCGAGAGCATCACGGTTGCGCTGCCCGGCTCGCTGTCCAGCCTGTATGTCGGCCAGGAGTCCGGCATCCTCAACTACTACATCGCCGCGATCGCCCAAGAGGGCCTGGTCTCGGTCGATGCGCAGGGCGGCATCCAGCCGGGCCTGGCCGAGTCGTGGGAGCAGACCGACGACGTCACCTACGTCTACCAGCTGCGCGACGACGCCGTCTTCCACGACGGCACGTCGGTCACCGCCGACGATGTCGTCTTCAGCCTCGAGCAGGCGCGCGACGAGACCAGCTCGCCGGGGCTCGCCTACTACCTGACCAACGTCGATACCGTGGAGAAGACCGGCGACAGCGAGGTCACGATCACCCTCACCGCGCCCGACGCCGCCTTCGCCGCCAACATGAGCACCGGCGGCGCCGCGTTCATCACGTCGAAGGCGTTCTGGGAGGAGCACGACGGCAAGGTCGGCACCCCCGACGCGCTGCTGCTGGGCACCGGACCCTACAAGGTCACCGACTTCGCCCCCGACTCGCACGTCACCTTCGAGCGCGTCGACACATGGTGGGGCGAGCTGCCCGCCGTCAAGGAGATCACGGTCAACTTCGTCCCCGACGAGTCCACGCGTCTGCTCGCCGCCCAGGCGGGCGATGTCGACGTCGCCTTCAACGTGCCGCTTGCGCAGGCCGCACAGTGGGAGGGGCTCGATACGATGCGCGTCGACTACGTCAACGACCTCTCGTACGTCGGCCTGTACTTCAACACCGGCGTCGCCCCCTTCGATGACCCGAAGGTGCGCCAGGCCTTCGCCCACGCGGTCGACCGCGACGCCTACGTCGAGCGGCTGCTGCGCGGCCACGGCGAGGCGGCGACGGCGATCATGACCCCCGAGTCGCTGGGCAGCGTGCACAGTCCCGAGAAGGCGCGCGAGATCCTCGCCTCGATCCCGCAGTGGGAGTTCGATCTGGATGCCGCCAAGAAGGCGCTGGCCGCGTCGTCGGTGCCCGACGGCTTCGAGGCCGAGCTGCTCACCCCGAACACGGGTCCGCAGCTGGGCACGGCCGCGCAGGCGCTGGCGCAGAACCTCGCCGAGGTCGGCATCACCCTCAACGTCCGCGAGGTGCCGATCGAGGAGTGGCTGGCGAGCCTGGATGCCTCCTCCGACTATGGCGTCAACCTGATGTGGTACTTCTCCACGCTGGGCGACCCGGCCGAGGTGCCCAGCTACCTGCTCGGGGTCGGCAACCCGGCCGCGTACGACGACGCCGAGGTGCTCGACCTGCTCGCGCAGATCGGCGCCGAGTCCGACCCGGCGGCCCGCATCGACCTGCTCGTGCAGGCCGAGACGATCCAGGCCGAGGCGGCGGTGAACGTGCCGCTGTGGTGGGGCCAGTCCGCCACCGCGTTCGCGAAGGACCTGGGCATGGACGACTACAGCTCGTTCGCGTTCATCTCGTCGTGGCCGACGCAGCTGTACCGGGCGGCTCAGTGACCCTGAGCACTTCCGCACGAGCGCGCGCGCCGCGGGCACGGTCGATGGGCCGGATGCTTGCGGTGCGCGTGCTCGGCACGCTCGCGGTGCTGCTGGTGCTGTCGGTGCTGGTCTTCTCGCTCATGCACCTGGCGCCCGGCGACATCGTGAAGAATCTCCTGGGCAACCGCCCCACCTCACCCGAGGCGGTCGCGGCGATCCGGGCGCAGTACAACCTCGATGATCCCGCGTGGCTGCAGTACCTGAAGTGGCTCGGCGGCTTCGTCACCGGCGATCTCGGCCAGTCCATCCGCCTGCAGGTGCCGGTCGCCGACGCGATCTCGCAGCGCGTGGGCCTCACCCTGGCGCTGTGCGGCGTGGCATTCCTCCTCGCGCTCGTGGTGGCGGTGCCGCTGGGCGTGCAGAGCGCGGTGCGCGCCGGCGGGTGGACCGACAGCACCGCGAGCGGCCTGGCGATTCTGGGGCTGAGTGCCCCGACTTTCGCGGTGGGCCTCCTGCTGCTCTACGTGTTCGCCTACTACCTGCCGATCTTCCCCGTGTACGGGGCAGGAACCGGCGGCCTCGACACTCTCTGGCACCTCGTGCTGCCGGCGATCGCCCTCGCCCTGGGGCTCGGTGCGATCGTCGTCAAGCTGACCCGCACCGCGATGCTGCGCGAGCTGGAGACCGACTACGTCACCGCGGCGCGGGCCCGCGGCATCCCCGAGCGGGCCGTGCGCCGAATCGCCTTGCGCAACGCCGCCATCCCGATCGTCACCGGCGCGAGCCTCGTGCTCACCTTCCTCGTCGGGGGCACCGTGCTCGCCGAGACGGTGTTCGCGCTCCCCGGCCTCGGCACGCTCCTGCAGGACTCGGTGCTGTTCAAGGACATCGCCGTCGTGCAGTCGCTGACGCTGCTGGTGGCCGTCGTCATCGCGCTGATCGCGCTGCTGGCCGACCTCGCCTACCTGCTGCTGGACCCCCGCCTGCGTCGCACCGGGAGCCTGGCATGACCGCCGCGCTCGAGCTGGTCACCGCCCCCACGACCCGGCGCCGGAACCGGATGCCGCTGATCGTCGCGGTGGCCCTCGGCATCCTCGCCCTCACGGCCCTCGCGGTGCTGTTCGGCAGCCTGATCTATCCGGATGCCACGCGGCAGGACATCCTGTCCGGCCTCCTGCCGGCGGGAACCCCGGGGTACCCGCTCGGCACCGACGAGCTGGGGCGCGACATCCTCGCCATGACCGTTGCCGGCGCGGCATCCGCCCTCGTCGGTCCGGTGTGCGTCGCGATCGGCTCGATGATCTTCGGCATCGTCCTCGGCACCCTCGCCGGATACGAGCGCGGCTGGCTCGACATCGTGATCAGCCGCTGGACCGACCTGCTGCTCGCCCTGCCGGTGCTGCTGGCGGCGATCGTCGTGTCAGGCGTGTTCGGCGGCGGGTACTGGATCACGGTCGTCCTGCTGATCCTGCTGTTCTCGCCCTCCGACATCCGCATCGTGCGTGCCGGAGTGCTCGAGCAGGCCAACCGCCCGTACATCGAGGCGGCACGGATGCTGTCGCTCTCGCGCTGGCGGGTGATGTTCCGGCACATCCTGCCCAACGTCTCCACGCTCGTGCTCACCAATGCCATGCTGAACGTCGCGTTCGCGCTGGTGGCGTTCTCGTCGCTGTCGTTCCTGGGCGTCGGCGTCCCGCCCGGGACCGCCGACTGGGGGCGCCAGCTCACCGACAACCGGGCCATCATGTTCGAGAACCCGTGGGCGGTCGTCGTGCCGGCGCTGCTGATCATCATCGTCGCCGGCGCCGTGAACCTTGTCGGCGACTGGATCGGCCAGCGCCTCTCACAGGTCGGAGTGGCGCTGTGATCGGCGTGCAGATCGCGGGGCTGAGCGTCATCGGCCACGACGGCGCGATGGTGCGGCCGCTCGACGCCGACATCGCCGCGGGCCGCACCCTCGCCGTGATCGGGGAGTCGGGGTCGGGCAAGACGCTGACCGCGAAGGCGCTGGTGGGACTGCTGCCGCGCGGTTTCCGCGCCGAGGGGTCGGTGCGCATCGACGATCGCACCGTCGAACTCGACGCCGCCGACGCGACCTGGCGATCGGTGCGCGGCGGCATCGTCACCCTGCTGCTGCAGGACCCGTTCACGAGCCTGTCGCCAGTGCACCGGTGCGGTGAGCAGATCGGCTGGACGCTGGATGCCGCGGGTCATCGCCTCGGCAAGGCCGAGCGCGACCGCGCGATCGCCGAGCGGC
Source organism: Microbacterium sp. (assembly GCA_035703465.1). GTDB lineage: Bacteria > Actinomycetota > Actinomycetes > Actinomycetales > Microbacteriaceae > Microbacterium. The sequence continues at coordinate 10,910 of DASSYC010000214.1, forward strand.
TCGCCGAGGTGAAGCTTCCGGCGCGCATCGCGCGCGCCTACCCGCACGAGCTCTCCGGCGGCATGCGGCAGCGGGTGGCCATCGCCGCCGCGCTCGCGGCCAACCCGCGGCTCATCATCGCCGACGAGCCGACCACTGCGCTGGACGCCTCCAATCAAGCCGAGATCCTCGACCTGCTGCGGGCGATCCAGCACGAGCGCGACCTGTGCGTCATCCTCATCTCCCACGACCTGGGTCTCGTGCGCGGGCGCACCGACGACGTGCTCGTCATGCGCAACGGCGAGGTCGTCGAGCGGGGCACCACCGCCGACGTGCTCTCGCGCCCGCAGCACGCATACACCCGGGCGCTCATGGACGCGGATCCAGCACTGGCGGCCTGGTCGGCCACCCCTCCGGTGGTCGCAGCCGGCGATGCCGCGCCGCTGCTGCGGGTCACGGGGCTCATCAAGGACTTCGGCGACCGCCGAGTGCTCGACGACGTGGGCCTGGAGATCGGCGCCGGCCGCATCGCCGGGGTGGTGGGCGAGTCGGGCTCTGGCAAGTCGACCCTCGCCCGGTGCATCGCAGGCTTGGAACGCGAGGATGCCGGAGTGATCGCCTTCGACGGGGCCGACCTCGCTCCGGGGCGCGGGTCTCGCACGCCGTCGCAGATGCAGATCGTGTTCCAGGATCCGTACTCGTCGCTGAACCCGATGATGTCGATCGGCGCGATCCTGCGCGAGGCGCTGCGCGTCGCGCGGCGGCCGGCCTCGGACGTCGGGGCACTGCTGGAGATGGTGGGGCTGCCCGCCGAGTTCACGCGCAAGCGCCCCGCTGAGCTGTCGGGAGGTCAGCGCCAGCGCGTGGCCATCGCCCGGGCGCTCGCACCCCACCCGCGGGTGCTGATCTGCGACGAGTCGGTCTCGGCGCTGGATGTCTCGGTGCAGGCGCAGATCCTCGCGCTGCTGTCGCGGCTGCGCGGCGAGCTGGGGATCG
>DASSYC010000224.1:0-7838 GCA_035703465.1 Microbacterium sp.
CGGAACGGCCGGAACATCGTCGACGACCTCACCTGGACGGTGCACGACGACCAGCGGTGGGTCGTCCTCGGGCCCAACGGCGCGGGCAAGACGACACTGCTGCTGCTGGCCGACACCCTCATCCACCCCACCTCCGGTGAGGTCACGATCCTGGGGGAGCGGCTGGGGGGGACGGATGTCTTCGAGCTGCGTCCCCGCATCGGATTCGCCTCGACGGCGATGGCCAAGCGGCTGCCCGATGACGAAACAGTGCTCAATGTCGTCCTCACTGCGGCGTTCTCGGTGCTCGGCCGCTGGAACGAGGACTACGAGGACATCGACGAGCGCCGGGCGCTGCGGGTGCTTGCGGAATGGCGGCTGGAGCACCTGGCCGACCGCACCTTCGGCACGCTGTCGGACGGCGAGCAGAAGCGCGTGCAGATCGCCCGCGCCGTCATGACCGACCCCGAGATGCTGCTGCTGGACGAGCCGACCGCGAGCCTGGACCTCGGCGCCCGCGAGGAGCTGCTGGCGCTGCTGGGCGGCTACGCGCAGGCGCCGACCACGCCCGCGATGGTGATGGTGACCCACCACGTGGAGGAGATCCCCGTCGGCTTCACGCACGTGCTGCTGCTGCGCGACGGCGGCGTGGTCGCCGCCGGTCCGATAGCGGAGACGCTCACGGCGCAGAATCTCACCGACACGTTCGGCATGCCGATCACCCTGAGCGAGGACGACGGGCGGTACGCGGCCCGCGCGCGTTCCTGACTCCGCCCGACGGCTGATAGAATCGATCCTTGGTGTGCTCGTGCGCTCGTGCGCTCGTGCGTTCGCACCGCAGACTTGGCCGTCCTGGCAGAATCCAGGACACGACTCCCTCGAGGATCACCATGAAGACCGACATCCACCCCGACTACCAGGCGGTCGTGTTCCGCGACCTCGGCTCGGGCGAGACCTTCCTGACCCGCTCCACGGTCACCAGCGACAAGACGATCGAGCTCGACGGCGTCGAGTACCCCGTCATCGACGTGGAGATCTCGTCGTCGTCGCACCCGTTCTACACGGGCAAGCAGCGCATCCTCGACTCGGCCGGCCGCGTCGAGAAGTTCAACCAGCGCTTCAAGAACTTCGGCGGCTCGAAGTAAGCACGTCCGACGGAGAGGCCCCGCTCCGGCGGGGCCTTTCCCATGCCCGGCGCCGCTGCGCGCCTCAGCGGATCGGCCAGCTGCCGTCCACGGTGTCGTCGGGGTCGATGCGGCCGATGCGGACGAAGTACTCGGTGAGGCTCGCAGCCTGCGCCCGGGCCCACCCGATCTGGCGGGTGTGCAGCTCCTCCAGCGTGGGCGGGAGCCAGGGGGCGAACCGCTCGGCGAGCGCCTGTGCGACGCGTCCCGCCGCGATCGCGTCGGCGGATGCCTGATGCGCGCCGTCGAGCCGCACGGCGTAATGCTCGGCGACCACCGTCAGAGTGCGCTTGCCGCGGCGCCAGCGGTCGTAGGCCTTGTCGACGACGAGCGGGTCGATCACCGGGGACGGTGCGACGATGGGCGAAACGCCGTGGCGCAGCGCCTCGTACTTGAGCAGCGAGAAGTCGTAGGGCGCGTTGTAGGCGACGACCGGGATGCCTGCGTCGAACAGCTCGCGCAGCGCAGCCGTGACCTCGGACACGACCGCGGCCGCGGGTCGACCGTGCTCGCGCGCACGCGCGGTCGTGATCCCGTGGATCGCGGCGGCGCCCTCCGGGATCGGGACGCCGGGGTCGGCGAGCCAGTCCCGCGCGCGCAGCGCCGTGCCCGCGGCATCCAGCACGCCCACATGCGCTGTCACGATGCGATCGCGGGAGACATCCACCCCCGTCGTCTCCAGGTCGAAGACGCCGATCACCCTGGACCACTCCGGCGTGTCGAAGAGCGCGAGCTGATCCATGCCACAGACGGTATGCGAGGCCTCGGACATCGAGGTCGAGGCGCTCCGTAGACTCGTACGGTGACCGCCCCCCACCCCTACGCTGAGCGCCTCGCGGAGGTCCCCGTCGAGCGCCGCGAGGCCGACGTGCTCGGCGGATCGACTGCCTACTGGGTCTACGGGCCCGCGGACGCGACGACGACGGTCCTCGCCGTGCACGGATTCCGCGGCGAGCACCATGGGCTCGAGCCGGTCGTGGCGCACCTCCCGGGCCTGCGCGTCGTCATGCCCGACCTGCCGGGCTTCGGCGAGACGCCACCCGTCCCGGGCCGCCCGCACGACCTGGGGCTGTACGCGGAGTGGCTGCGGGCGTTCGCGGAGGCCGTCGCGCCCGGGGCCGTGGTGCTGGGGCACTCGTTCGGCTCGATCGTCGCCGCAGCCGCCGTGGCCGACGGCCTGGACACGCCGTCACTGATCCTCGTCAACCCCATCGGCGCGCCGGCGCTGCATGGGCCTCGCGGCATCATGACGCGCCTCGCGGTGCTCTACTACGTCGCCGGTGCCAAGCTGCCGCCGCGGATGGGCACCGCGCTGCTGCGCAGCAGGCTCATCGTGCGGGTGATGAGCGAGACGATGGCCAAGACCCGCGACAAGCGGCTGCGGACATTCATCAACGACCAGCACGACACCTACTTCTCGCGCTTCACCGATCGCGATGTGCTGCACGACGCCTTCGTGGCATCCGTCTCTCATGACGTGCGCGAGTTCGCGCCGCGCATCGTCCAGCCGACCCTTCTGGTCGCCGCGCAGCAGGACGACATCACCCCGATCGAGAAGGAGCGCGAACTCGCCCGGATGTTCCCGCGCGCAGAACTCGTGGAGATCCCCGACGTGGGACACCTCATCCACTACGAGACGCCGGCGCAGGCGGCGGCGGCGATCATGCGCTTCCTTGCGCCGCCTTCCGGCGCCGGTACGCATTGACGTTCATGCGATTGCCGCAGTTGCCCTCGTCGCAGTAGCGCTTCGAGCGGTTCTTCGAGAAGTCGATGTACGCGTGCGTGCAGTCGTCGGCGGCGCACACCCGCACCCGTTCGTACTCGTCGGAGCGGATGACGTCGATGAAGGCCATCGCCACCTCCACCATGATGCGGGTGGCCAGCGGCTCGTCGTCCGCCGTGCCGTGGATGTGCCAGTCGTACCCGTCGTGGATGACCAGCTGGGGGAGCGCCCCTCCGTCCCGGAGCATCTCGTTCACCAGCGGGACGGCCTCGTCCCGAGTGACCTCCCAGAGCCGGCGCAGCCGGGGACGGACGGCGCGGACCTCGTCCAGCTCTGCGCGATCGCGCCGGATCGCACCCGTGTAGGGATTCACGGCGAGGTAGTCGTCGAAGTCCGCGAAGCTGTCCAGGCGGTCGCGCTCACCCTCGCCATCGCCCTCGCCGGGCAGGGTGTTCACCAGGTAGACGGCCGCTCGGAGCGACTGCGCCGTGTCACGGATGAAGACCACGTTGACTCCTGACATGTCGGTGCCGTACTGTCACCAGTGTAACCATGCTTAGCTCCTGACATCCTGGATCGCCATGTCCGCTCCCACCGCACCGGTCCCCATCGTCGTCGGGCCGCTCACGGCCCCCGATGCGCGCCGCACCACCGGGCTCCTGCTCGGCATCCTCTCCGCGCTGGCCTTCTCGTCCAGCGGCCCGGTCGTCAAGCCCCTCCTGGAGGCGGGCTGGTCGCTGGGAGCAGCGCTTGTCGTGCGGATGGGTGTGGCCGCGCTCCTGCTGTCTCCCGCGCTGCTTCTCGCGGTGCGCCGCGAGCCCGGCTTCCTGCGCCGGCACGGCCGCGTCGTGCTGCTGTTCGGGCTCACCGCTGTAGCGGGCTGCCAGCTGCTCTTCTTCGCGGCGATGCAGCGCATGCCGGTGGCGGTGGCCCTTCTCATCCAGTACCTCGCGCCCGTGCTGCTGGTGATCTACGCATGGGTGCGCACCCGGCGGGCGCCCTCGCGTCTGGTGGTCGCGGGCTCGGTCGTCGCGATGACAGGTCTCGTGCTGGTCGTCGACATCGCCGGGGCCCGGTTCGATCTCATCGGCACCCTGCTGGCCCTGGGCGCGGCGGTGTGCGCGGGCGCCTACTTCCTGGTCTCGGAGCGGGCCGGCCCTGACCTGCCTCCGCTGGCGCTCGCTTCGGGCGGCCTCGTGGTGGGCACGGCGTTCATCGGCGCGCTGGTCCTCGCCGGCATCCTCCCGTTCGCGGCACCCCACGTCGAGGTGGCCCTCGCGGGCATCGAAGTGCCGGGGCTCATCGCGATCCTGTGGGTGGCGTGCGTCGCGACCACGCTCGGCTACGCGTTCGGCGTGATGGCCGTGCCCCGCATCGGCTCGCGCGTGGCGTCGTTCGTCGGGCTGTCGGAGGTGCTGTTCGCGCTCGGCTTCGCCTGGCTGCTGCTGGCCGAGACGCCGGCGCCGGTGCAGTTCGCCGGCGGTGCGCTGATCCTCATCGGCGTGGTGCTGGTGCGGATGGACTCGTCGGGCTCTCCGGCGCCGTCGTCGGCGGTCGCCGCCGCGCGGCCTACGACTCGACGGCCGCCAGCTCCATGAGGGGGCGCAGCCGGTAGGGGATGACCTCGCGCATCACCAGGTGCGTCTCGGTGCGCTCGACGCCGTCGATGGCCAGGACCCGGGCGTCGGTGTCGAACAGATGCCGCGCGTCGCGGCAGGCGACGCGCACCAGCAGGTCGACCTGGCCGCTCAAGCCGTGCGCCTGGACGACCTCGGGGATGGCCGAGAGCTCCTCGGTGATGCGGGGGATGTCGACCTGGCGCAGCTGCACGTTCATGAACGCCTCGAGCGGGAAGCCCAGCGCGGTGGCGGCGATCGCGCGCTCGAACGAGAGGAACACCTCGGCGCGCTCCAGCCGCGCCATGCGGGCCTGGACGGTGTTGCGCGACAGGCCCAGCCGGTCGGCGAGCGCGACGACGGTGGCGCGGTGATCGTCGGCGAGGGTGGCGAGCAGTTCGAGGTCGACGTGATCGAGGGACGACATAGTGCGCAAGATTAGCACGTGCGGGCGGGTCTACAGTTGGCAACATGCTCAAACGCCGCGGCCATGCTTGAGCTAGGTGCGCGATCGACGTATCCTTGAGGTATCCGGCGACGACGCCGGCGCACCCGCCCCGAGCGCCACGAGCGCGAAGGCGACAGGAGGACACGATGACGAGCACCCTGACCCCCGCACCCGAGTCGGCCACCGACACCGAGGATGTCGCCCGGCTCCTGACCCCGGAGGGAGAGCGCATCTCAGACGCCTCCCTCGACCCGTTCGTGGCAGATGTCACCGCCGACGAGCTGCGCGCGCTGTACCGCGACATGGTGCTCGTGCGCCGCATCGACACGGAGGGCGTCGCCCTCCAGCGCCAGGGCCAGCTCGGACTCTGGGCGCCCTGCGAGGGGCAGGAGGCCACGCAGGTCGGCACCGCGCGCGCGATGCGCGGCGATGACTTCGCGTTCCCGAGCTACCGCGAGATCGGCGTCAACTACGTGCGCGGTGTCGCCCCCGAGGACTTCGTGCTGTCCTGGCGGGGCGAGGAGCACTCCACCTTCGACCCGCACGAGGTCAACTCCGCGGTGCCGCAGATCATCATCGGCGCGCAGACGCTGCACGCGGTCGGCTACGCGATGGGCATCCAGCGCGACGGCACCGACCAGGTCGCCGTGACCTACTTCGGCGACGGAGCCACGAGCCAGGGCGACGTCAACGAGGCGATGGTGTTCGCCTCGTCGTTCGGCGCCCCGGTCGTGTTCGTGTGCACGAACAACCAGTACGCGATCTCCGAGCCGGTCACCGTCCAGGCGAAGCACCCGATCGCCGGTCGCGCGCCGGGCTTCGGCATCCCGAGCATGCGGGTGGACGGCAATGACGTGCTCGCCTGCGTCGCCGCCATGCGCTGGGCGCTCGATCACGCACGCAGCGGCAGGGGACCGGCCTTCATCGAGGCCGTCACCTACCGGATGGGCCCGCACACGACCTCCGATGACCCCACCCGCTACCGCGACAAGGAAGAGGTGGAGCGCTGGCGCCGGCGCGACCCGATCGCACGGCTGGAGGCGCACCTGCGCGACCGCGGCGAGTTCGACGACGAGTTCGCCGCCGCAGTCCAGTCGGACGCCGACGACCTCGGCGCCGCCGTGCGCGCGGCATGCCTGGGCGCGGTCACGCGTGAGCCCATCACGGTGTTCGACCACGTCTACGCCGAGCCGCACTCGGGTCTGGAGGAGCAGCGCACGGCGTTCGGCGCCTACCTCGAGGGATTCGCGCAGGAGGTGGCGTCATGACACAGCTGACCATGGCAAAGGCCCTCAACGAGGGGCTGCGCCGTGCCCTGGCCGACGACCCGAAGGTGCTCGTCATGGGCGAGGACATCGGCAAACTGGGCGGCGTGTTCCGGATCACGGACGGGCTGCTCGACGAGTTCGGCGCTCCGCGCGTGATCGACACGCCGTTGGCCGAATCGGGCATCATGGGCACCGCACTCGGTCTCGCCTACCGCGGCTACCGGCCCGTCGTCGAGATCCAGTTCGACGGCTTCGTCTACCCGGCGTTCGACCAGATCGTCTGCCAGGTGGCCAAGCTGCACTATCGCACCAGCGGCAAGGTCAACGTGCCGATCACCATCCGGATCCCGTGGGCCGGCGGCGTCGGCGCGGCCGAGCACCATTCCGAGTCGCCCGAGGCGTACTTCGTGCACACCGCCGGGCTGCGCGTGGTGGCCGTCTCGAACCCCCAGGACGCGTACACTGTGCTGCGCCAGGCGATCGCCTCCGACGACCCCGTGGTGTTCTTCGAGCCCAAGCGGCTCTATCACACCAAGGGCGAGGTCGATCTCGACGTGCCGCTGGCCGACGCGCCGCCGATGGGTCTGGCCCGCGTGGCCCGGGAGGGGCAGGACGTGACGCTGCTGGCGTACGGTGCGCAGGTGGCGACAGCCATGGATGCCGCATCGGCCGCTGAAGACGAGGGTATCGACATCGAGGTCATCGATCTGCGCTCGCTCTCGCCGGTGGACTACCGCACCGTCGCCGCCTCCGTCCGCAAGACCGGCCGTGTCGTGGTGACCCACGAAGCGGCCCGTGAGGCCGGAGTGGGCGCCGAGCTGGTCGCCAGCATCACCGAGAAATGCTTCTTCCACCTCGAGGCGCCCCCGGTGCGTGTCACCGGCCATGACATCCCGTACCCGCCCGCGAAGCTGGAGAAGCACCACGTGCCCGACCTGGACCGCATCCTGGACGGCGTCGACCGCGTGCTCGATCGCCCCAACTCGCTGACGGGGGTGGACCTGTGACCGTCGAATTCCGACTTCCCGACCTGGGCGAGGGCCTGCCGGAGGCGGAGCTCGTGCAGTGGCTGGTGAAGGAGGGCGACACCGTCGCGCTCAACCAGACCATCGCCGAGGTCGAGACCGCCAAGGCCGTCGTCGAGCTGCCCTCCCCGCACGCGGGAGTCGTGTCCGCCCTGCACGCGCAGCCCGGAGACGTCGTCGAGGTGGGCTCCGTGCTCATCGCGTTCGACATCGAAGGACAGGATGCCGCGCCGGCCGCGCCGGCAGCATCCGCGTCCGCAGCGGAGCAGCCCGAGGACGAGGAGGAGAAGTCTGCACCGAACCTCGTCGGCTACGGCGTCGCGCCGCGCAAGAGCGGACGTCCGCAGCGTCGCGCGCGCGTCTCCGGGGCATCCGCACCCTCGCGCATCTCGGACACCGCCGTCCTGGAGGCGGCGCCGCACGACGCGCTGCCGGCCGCCGACATCGACGAGGCACCTCTGGAGCGGCCGAAGTCGACGCCGCCGGTGCGCCGGCTGGCGAAGGACCTCGGCATCGACCTCGTGCTGGTGGAGCCCACCGGCGACAACGGGATCATCACCCGGGCCGACGTGGAGGCGTACGCGGAGCGCGCCGG
>DASSYC010000149.1:0-5639 GCA_035703465.1 Microbacterium sp.
CGCCTCGCCGGCGGCGTCGTCGATCGTCTCGCCGAGCAGCTCCACGTCGGACGTGAGATCGCGCACCAGCAGCAGCGACGTGTGCCCGCCCGAGACCAGCAGCGCCACGGTGGGGTACTCGAGCGGCGGGGCATCCGGGTCGAGCAGGTCGGCGGCGATGTGGCCCACGAGGTGGTTGACCGCATACAGCGGGCGCTCGAGCGAGACGGCGAGGGCCTTCGCGGCGCCGACCCCGACCATGAGCGCGCCGGCGAGGCCCGGGCCGGAGGTCACGGCGACAGCGTCCAGGTCTGCGAGAGAGATGGATGCCTCGCTCAGCGCCGCAGCGATCGCCGGCTGCAGCGCCTCCAGGTGGGCGCGCGCGGCGACTTCGGGCACCACACCCCCGTAGCGGGCGTGCTCGTCCATGCTGCTGGCGATCGTGTTGCTCAGCAGCGTGCGACCGCGCACGATGCCGATCCCGGTCTCGTCGCAGCTGGTCTCGATGCCCAGCACCAGCGGATCGGTCATCGTTCACCTCCGGTCCGGGCGCCCACCCATGCCGTCACATCCAGCCGCATGACGACGGCGTCGACATCGTCGGGCTGGTAATAGCGAGGGCGCCGGCCGATCTCGGTGAAGCCCTCGGACCCGTAGAGCTGCTGGGCCTGGGGATTGTCGGCGCGCACATCGAGGAAGACCTCGCCGATACGGCGATCGGATGCCTCGCGCAGCAGCGTCTCCAGCAGCGCCCGCCCGCGCCCGGTGCCCCGCACCTCGGCGGCCACCGCGATCGTCTGGACGTCGGCATCCCGTGCCCCGGCGGGCGCGCGCAGCCCGGCGTACCCGACGACACTGCGCGCCTGCTCGTCGACGTAGTACGCGCTGTGCGGCGAGGAGAGCTCTTCGCGCATCATCGCCGCGCTCCACGCGTCGGAGGGGAAGGAGGCGCGTTCGAGGGCCATGATCGCGTCGAGGTCATCGATCGTCGCCGGCCGGATCACGGCGCCACCGCCTGCCTGGGCGGGGTCACATCGGGCGAGCGCAGGTACAGTGCGTCGTCGCCGGCCAGACGCCGCCCGGCGGCTGTGGCGCGGGCCGTGGCGATGGCCAGCATGGCCGCCGAGACCCGGGTGGCGTCGCGTCGCTGCACCCCGAGCTCGGCGAGCACGGCGTCGATCTCGTCGCGCGTCGCCAGGGCGGGCTCGGCGCGCCGCACAGGAAGCCCCCACGCGTCGAGGTCGTCATAGACGGTGTAGGCGACCTCGCGGCGGCGCGCGTCGGTGACAACGGCGAACCGCGGGGTGTCCAGGCCCCGCAGCGCGTCGCCGATCAGCTGGGTCAGCGCCACCGCGTCGTGGCTGACCACGGGCACGACGGGCACGCCGCGGCCCAGCGCGAACGCGCGGGCGGCGGCGATGCCCACGCGCAGTCCGGTGAAGGGGCCCGGACCCATGCCGGCGGCGACCGCGGTCACGTCGGCAGGGGTGGCGGCTGCCTCGGCCAGCGCCTGTGCGATGAGGGTGCCGATGGCCTCGGCGTGACCGCGAGCGTCCGTGCTCTCGACCTCGGAGCGCACGACGCCGTCGCGCTCGACCACGGCGACGGCCGTGCCGAGGGATGTGTCGATGCCGAGGATCACCTCTCCAGGGTAGTCAGCCGATCAGCTGCCGCGGCGTCAGGGGTGGCGGGTGATGGTCACCACGCGGGGGGCCGCGGCATCCAGTCCTGCGGCGGCCGGGCCGCTGGTGCCGCAGGCCGAGTCGACGCCCGCCCCGCCCCACTGGCTCTCCAGCTCGACCTCCCACCAGCGCTCGCGCAGGCCGTCGACCATCCCGCGGCCCCACTCGACCACGACGACGGATGCGTCGAAGTCGATGTCGAGGTCATCGAGTTCAGCCGCCGATCCCAGCCGATACGCGTCGACGTGCACGAGCGGCACGCCGCCGATCAGCGACGGGTGCGTGCGGGCGATCACGAACGTCGGGCTCTGCACGGGGCCGCGCACGCCCAGGCCCGCGCCGATCCCGCGGGTGAGCGTCGTCTTGCCCGCCCCCAGCGGCCCGGTGAGCACGACGAGGTCGCCGGCCCGCAGCATCCGCCCCATCTGCTCGCCGAGCGCTTCCATGTCCTCCGGCGACGACACCTCGCGCTCGCCCGCCAGCGCGTCGAGCCCGCTCACGCCGACCCTCCCTGCACAACTCCTTCGATCTGTGCGCAGACCCGCCCCAGCGCCGCAATCTCGCCGCGATCGCCGGCGAATCGAAGGAGTTGTGCAGCGCCGATGCGCGCCACCGGCCCGCTCACGCCGAACCCACCCGCCGCACGCGGGGGCCGATGCGGGTGACGATCTCGTAGTTGATGGTGCCGCAGGCATCCGCCCAGTCATCCGCCGAGGGGGCACCCAGTGTCGAATCGCCGAACAGCACCGCCACGTCACCGACCGCCACCGGCGCATCGCCGACGTCGACGACGAACTGGTCCATCGCCACGCGGCCCGCGACGGTGAAGCGGCGACCGCCGATCACGACCGGCCCGCGGTCTGCGGCCGCCCGCGGCACACCGTCGTGGTACCCCAGCGGCACGAGGGCGAGCGTCGTCTCGCGCGTGGTGCGGTGGTCGTGGCCGTACGAGACCCCGGTGCCGGCGGGCACGCGCCGCACGGCGGCGACCCGGCCGCGCAGCGTCATCGCCGGGCGCAGGCCGAGTTCGGCCGAGGTGCGGCCCTCGAAGGGCGAGAGCCCGTAGATGCCGAGCCCCACGCGCACGCAGTTCAGCCGTGCCTCGGGCAGCGCGATCGCCGCGTGCGTGGCGGCGATGTGGCGCAGCGGCGGGTTCAGTCCTACCGATGCCGCCACGATCACACCGCGCTCGAAGGCACGCACCGCGGCGAGGTCGGCCTCGGGGCTGGCGTTGGCGAGGTGGCTGAACAGGCCGAGCACACGCAGCCGTCCGATGCGCTCGAGCCGGGCCGCCTCGGCGAGGACCATGCTCCAGTCGGCGGGGGCGATCCCGTTGCGCGCCAGCCCCGTCTCGAGCTTGAGGTGGACGACCGTGGGGCGGGAGGGGGATGCCGCGGCAGCGGCCTGCTGCAGCTGGTCGAAGCTGGAGATCCCGAGCTCCACTCCCGCCGCCGCGGGCTCGTCGAACGAGGCGCCCGGCTCGTGCAGCCAGGCCATGAGCGGCGAGAAGATCCCGGCGCGGCGCAGGGCCAGCGCCTCTTCGACGTCGGCGACGCCGAGGCGGTCGGCGCCGCCTGCGATCGCGGCGAGCGCGGCGGCGATGACGCCGTGCCCGTACCCGTCGGCCTTGACGACGGCGATCAGCTCGGTGCCGGTGAGCCGGCGCAGGTGCCGCACGTTCTCGGTGATCGCCGCGGTGTCGATGACCGCTTCGCGCATGTTCATCCCGCCGCCTCCGCGATGACATAGGCGATGGCCAGGTCGGCGTCGTGGGTCATCGACAGGTGCAGGGTCGTGATGCCGCGGGCCTCGACCGTGGCGGCGGTCGATCCCGAGAGGGTGAACCAAGGGCGGCCGGATGCCTCGGGCGTCACCTCGATCTCGGTCCAGTACACGTCGTCCGACCCGCCGAGCGCCTTGATGAGCGCCTCCTTCGCGGCGTAGCGCGCGGCGAGCGAGCGCGGCTTGAGCAGCCGCTCGGCGGGTGCGAACAGACGCTCCAGCAGCTGCGGCGTGCGCGAGATCGAGCGCTGGAAGCGCGGGATGTCGACCAGGTCGATGCCGATCCCGACGATCATGTGCCCGTCCCAAGCGCTCGTGTCGCCTCATCGAACGTCGGCATCAGCGCAGCCTGCCATTCTGCGAAGTCGCGTTCGAGAGTCGACCAGGTGATGTCCCGGTCGATCTGGTCGTACTGGTGAATGACCCAATTGCGATTGGCGATCGCGTCGGCCCATCGGAGACCGCTCGGTGGTGTTGCGCCCGCCTCCGAAAGACGGCGCGCTGCCTCCCCGAGTTTCATCATGAGCGAGTCACCAGCCTCCTGCAGCAACTCGTCCCGATCGTACGCGTCGCGCCCGGCTTCAACGATCAGCAGGCCGTTCGCGAGCCACTGGTGAATGTGCAGGAACTCCTTGGCCGTCCGACGATCCATCACAGCGCGACTGCCTCGCGCAAGACATCGTCATCAAGCGGAGAGCGCAGGCCTCGACGGCTCGTCAGATCCACCCGCCGCCCGAGGACGCGCTCGAGCACCGCCTGGAGTTGCAGCATGTCGGCAATTGTCGCCCCGGGCGGTGGCGTCACGAGCAGGTCGATGTCGGAGTCGGCGCGCGCCTCATGTCGCGCGACTGAGCCATACACGGCCAGGTCGCTGAATCCGCGCTCGGCTGCGATCTTCGTCAACACAGGCGCCGCTGCGTCCACCAGCTGTGCCGGTTCGTCGACTCGCGCCAAGAGGTCGACGGCGAGCTGCTGGCTGACAGCGGGTTGACTCACTCCGAGCATCTGCGCGACCTCTCGTTGACTGCGACCCGTTGCGATAAGTCCACGTAGAGCGAGCACCCGGCGCAGGCGGGAGCGCTCCTCATCGTGTCGGGCGAGACGATACGTCTCCATCAGGCTCATAAGGCAAGCTTATCGCGCCCAGTCAGCTACGTCCAGAATTCCCGGTCTCACTCGACGGTGACGGACTTCGCGAGGTTGCGAGGCTGGTCCACGTCCAGGCCCTTGGCTGTGGCCAGGCCCATCGCGAAGATGTGCAGCGGCACCACGGCCAGCAGCGGCTCGAACAGCGGCGCGGCCAGCGGGATGCGCAGCACCTCGTCGGCGAAGGGGAGCACCGCGGCATCCCCCTCCTCGGCCACGACGATCACGCGGGCTCCGCGCGCGCGGATCTCCTCGATGCTGGAGACGACCTTCTTGTGCATCTCGCCCGACCCGCGCGGCGACGGCACGATGACGAACACCGGCTGACCGGGCTCAATAAGCGCGATCGGGCCGTGCTTGAGCTCACCGGCGGCGAAGCCCTCGGCGTGGATGTACGAGATCTCCTTGAGCTTGAGAGCGCCCTCCAGGGCGATCGGGTAGCCGACGTGACGGCCCAGGAACAGCACCGAGCGGGTGTCTGCCATCCAGTGTGCGAACTGCTCGATGTGCGCCTGCTCGGTGCGCAGCACCTCGGCGATCTTCGCCGGGATCGCCTCGAGCTCATGCACGTGCGAAGCGACCTCGGCGGGCGCCAGCGCGCCGCGCAGGCCGCCGATATGCAGCCCCAGCAGATACAGCGCGGTGATCTGAGCGACGAACGCCTTCGTCGAGGCGACGGCGACCTCGGGGCCGGCGTGCGTGTAGACGATGGCGTCCGACTCGCGCGGAATCGTCGCGCCCTGCGTGTTGCAGATCGACAGGGTCTTCGCGCCGCGCTCGCGCGCGTATTTGACCGCCATGAGGGTGTCCATGGTCTCGCCCGACTGGCTGATCGAGACGACGAGGGTGTCCGGCCCGATCACCGGGTCGCGGTAGCGGAACTCGTGGGCGAGCTCGACATCGGTCGGGATGCGCGTCCACTGCTCGAGCGCGTACTTGCCGACCTGGCCGGCGTAGGCGGCGGTGCCGCACGCGATGACGATGATGCGCGAGATTCCGAGGAACAGGTTGTCGAGTCCGTCCAGCTCCGGGATGGCGACGGCGCCGTCG
>DASSYC010000243.1:0-3812 GCA_035703465.1 Microbacterium sp.
GCCAGCATCCCCAACCCCAGCAGGTCGAACTTGACCAGCCCCATCCAGGCCGCGTCGTCCTTGTCCCACTGGATCACCGTGCGGTTCTCCATCCGCGCGTGCTCGATGGGCACCACCTCGCCGACGGGCCGGTCGGTGAGCACCATGCCGCCGGAGTGGATGCCCAGATGACGCGGCGCCTTCAGCAGCTCTGTCGCGTACTCGAGGACCAGGGGCGGGATGTCATGATCCGGCGCACTGGACAGCGACGCGCCCCACCGCTCGACCTGCTTCGACCAGGCATCCTGCTGGCCGGGCGAGTGCCCGAGCGCGCGCGCCATGTCGCGCACGGCGTTCTTGGGCCGGTACTGGATGACGTTCGCCACCTGCGCCGCCCGCTCGCGCCCGTACCGGGCGTACACCCACTGGATGATCTCTTCACGGCGGTCCGAATCGAAGTCCACGTCGATGTCGGGCTCTTCATCGCGCAGGCTCGACAGGAACCGCTCGAAGGGCAGGGCGTACGCGATCGCATCGACGGCGGTGATGTTCAGGAGGTAGCAGACGGCGCTGTTGGCGGCGGACCCGCGCCCCTGGCAGAGGATGCCGCGCCGACGCGCCTCGGCCACGATGTCGTGCACGATGAGGAAGTAGCCGGGGAAGTCCTTCTGCTCGATGACGGCCAGCTCGCGCTCGACGCGGACGCGGTGGGAATCGGGGGCATCGGGGTAGCGCACCTCGAACGCCTGCCACACGAGGTGGCGCAGGTACGACATCGGGGTATGCCCGTCGGGCACCTCCTGCTTGGGCAGCGCGGGCTTGGCCTTGCGCAGCGGGAACGCCAGCTCGTCGGCGAGCGCGACCGTGCGCGCGACGGCGCCGGGGTGGCGGGCGAAGCGCGCGGTCATCTCGGCGCCCGATCGCAGGAACGCCCCGCCGTGGGCGGGCAGCCAGCCGTCCAGCTCGTCGAGGCTGCGGTTCGCGCGCACGGCGGCCACGGCGGCGGCGAGGTGCTCGCGCTCAGGGGTCGCGTAGTGCACGTTGTTCGTGGCGAGCACCGGCAGCCGCCGTGCGGCGGCGAGGGAGGCGAGGATGTCATCGGCCGCGGTGTCGAGCGGATCGCCGTGGTCGGTGAGCTCGACATTGACACTGTCGCGGCCGAACAGGTCGATGAGCCGGTCGAGCTCTCGGCCGGCGGCGTGTTCGGCGTCGGTGGCCAGACCGCCGCCCGGGTCGTAGAGTGCCCGGCGCACGGCGCCCTTGCGGCATCCTGTGAGCACGGCCCAGTGGCCCTCGGCGCGGGCGGCCAGATCGTCGAGGTCGTAGAGCGGGCGGCCCTTCTCGCCCCCGGCCAGCTGGGCGTGCGTGATGGCGGCGGCGAGGCGATGGTATCCCTCCTCGCCGCGGGCGAGCACGAGCAGGTGCTCGGCGTCGGGGTCGGGGGCGCCGCCGCGGGCCGGGGCCTGCGTGCCGCCGGTGCCGAAGGTCGGCGACCCCGGGGGGCCGAGGGACAGCTCGGCGCCGAACACCGTCTTCACCTCGAGGTTCTCAGCGGCCTCGGCGAAGCGCACGATGCCGTAGAACCCGTCGTGGTCGGTGATCGCCAGCGCGTGCAGGCCGAGCCGCTCGGCCTCTTCGGCGAGCTCTTCGGGCGACGATGCGCCGTCGAGGAACGAGTACGACGAGTGCGCGTGCAGCTCGGCGTATGGCACCGCGTCGGCGGGGCGCTCGATCTTCGGCGCGACGTATGGCGCGCGCTTGTGCGACCACGCCGGGCTGTCACCGCCGTCGGCGCCGCCGGGCCGGTCGGAGGGACGCCGCCGGTCGCTGAGCGCGCGCTCGAGCTCGGACCACGAGACGGGAGGGTTGTGCCAGCCCATCAGTCATACCGCCCCTCCAGCGCCCAGGCGCCCCGCTCGTGCACGGCCAGCCAGGCGTTCTGGTCGACGTCGACGAGCTGGAAGCGATGCGCGCGGCGGGTGCGCGCGGCATCCCACCCCCGCTCCGACACCGGCCACGGTCCTGCCCACGCCTCGACCTCGCGCCGCCGTCCGCCGTCGACGAGCGCAGCGGGCGGTGCGCTGAGCGTGCCGCGGTCGTCGATCGCGACCGGGGAGCCCGCGGCATCCCTCACCTCCACCGGCCGCGCCGGCTCGAACACGGTGCCCGGCAGCGGCGCGATGAGACTGCCCGGCCAGGGGCGACCGCGCTCCTTGGCCAGCACGACGCGGTCGCCCCAGGGCACGAGCACCTGCCGCTCGGCCAGCCACCGGCCGCCGCCGACCGCCGGGGTGAGCACGCCGCGGTGGCCCAGCATCGCCTGCACGCGCGAGAGCGTGTGGTGCACCCGCTCGTCGGCGCCGGTGCCGAAGATGGCGGGCTGGTGATGGGATGCCGCATCCACCGCCTCGGGCAGGATCCGCACCCGCGTGATGCCGCCCGTGCCATCGGTGAGCCCGACGGACTCCCCCAGCGCCTGCACCTGCCAGCGCACGCGGTCGACGACCCCGGCCGCGTCGAACGAGCCGGGGTGCAGCCACACCCGCGCCGATCCGGCGCCGCGCTCGACCTCCAGCTCGACCCGCAGCTCGGTGCACACGAGGCCTTCGGCGCCGAGCCCGGCGATGAACTCGTCCGCGGCGATGCGCACCCCGAACCCGACCTGCTCGACGAGCTCGAGCGGCGGCTCGAACGCCGCCTCGCGGGCGAGCTCGGGCGGCGGCGTGCGCGGCTGCACGGGGCGCGAGTCGCGGCCGCCCGCCAGGGCGTGCAGCCGTGCACCCTGCGGCCCGAAGCGGTCGATCACCCGGACGGCGTCCAGCGCCGCGAACTCACCGAGCGTGTGCACGCCGAGCCGGGCCAGCAGCTCGGCGAGCCCGGGCGCATCGAGGGTCGTGACCGGCAGCGGTGCGAGGAACGCCGCCGCCGCTCCCGCCGGCACCGAGCGCACATCCCCCGCGGGAGCGATGCGCGCCGCCTGCTCGGCGGTGAAGGGTCCGTCGGCGACGCCGGCGCGCACATCGGCCAGCCCGAGGTCGGCAAGGGCCGCGAGCAGCACGTGGGCCGCGGGCTCCTCTCCGCCGTAATAGCGGGCCGGCCCGCGGGCACGCAGCGCGCACAGGCCCGGACGGATCGGCTGGACCCCCGGCGCGGACTCCTCGATGCGGGCCACGACCGGCTCGAACAGGCGCTGGTCGCGCGCAGGATCGGATGCCACGACCCGCAGCCGCGGGCAGCGGGCCTGTGCGTCGCGTCGCCGCTGCCCGCGCCGCACGCCTTCGGCGCGCGCCGCCGCGGAGCAGGCGGCCACCGTGTTCGCCTCGACCACGGCGACCGCGTCGGCTTCGCCGATGCCGGCCGCGGAGTCGCGGGTCAGCGCGACCACCGGCCAGTCGGGGATCCACAGTACGAGGCTGCGCACGGGCGCGGCATCCATCAGCTCGCTCCTCGACCAGCTCGGGGACCGGAGCGTGCAGGAGTCACGCTCATCAGCCGGCCCTCCTCTGCTCGAGCTCATCCGGCACCGCGTACAGGGTGGGCCGCTCGCCGGCGGCCGGGGCGACGGCGGCGATGCCTCCGCCGCGCGCGGGGAGCACGACGCGCGCCGACCGCGGCACGGGCCAGCGGCGGCTGCCCGAGGTCACGGTCATCTCGCGGGAGACCAGGTGGCCGTGGCCGCGATCCACGCCCGACCAGGCCGGATCGCTCAGCGACAGCGTCGCCTCGGCCTGCGGCCATCGCCCCTGCACGAGCAGCGCGGTGCCGCGGTCGCGCAGCCGGGCGGCCAGGCGCGCGGCATCCGCATCGGTCACCCGGGCGGGCGGGCGCACCGC
>DASSYC010000031.1:0-24243 GCA_035703465.1 Microbacterium sp.
CACCGAGCCTGCGCCGCAAGGCGATCCTGATGGCCAAGGTGCAGGACGAGGCGGGCCACGGGCTCTACCTGTACGCCGCGGCCGAGACGCTCGGCGTCGACCGGGCCGACCTGGTCGACCAGCTGCACTCAGGTCGGCAGAAGTACTCCTCGATCTTCAACTACCCGACGCTCACCTGGGCCGACGTGGGCGCGATCGGCTGGCTGGTCGACGGCGCCGCGATCGTCAACCAGGTCCCGATCTGTCGCTGCTCGTACGGGCCCTATGCCCGCGCCATGGTGCGCATCTGCAAGGAGGAGTCGTTCCACCAGCGGCAGGGCTTCGAGATCCTGCTCACGCTCATGCAGGGCACCGGGGCCCAGCGCGAGATGGCGCAGGATGCCGTGGACCGCTGGTACTGGCCCAGCCTGATGATGTTCGGACCGCCCGATGACGCCTCGCCGAACTCGGCGCAGTCGATGGCGTGGCGCATCAAGCGGTTCTCCAACGACGAGCTGCGCCAGCGATTCATCGGGATGCTGGTGCCCCAGGCCGAGATCCTGGGGGTGACGCTGCCCGACCCGCAGCTGCGGTGGGACGAGGCATCCGGCCGCTGGCACACGAGCGAGATCGACTGGGACGAGTTCAAGGAAGTGCTCGCCGGTCGCGGTCCGATGAACGCGGAGCGGCTGCGCCGCCGCCGCACAGCGCACGAAGACGGCGCCTGGGTGCGGGAGGCGGCCGCCGAGTACGCCCGCAAACAGGCGCTGCGTGAGGAGGCGGCATGATGGCCGCGCCCGGAGCCGCCGACCGCGAGACCTGGCCCCTGTGGGAGGTGTTCGTGCGCGCCAGCCGCGGCCTCTCGCATGTGCACGCCGGGTCGCTGCACGCCCCCGACGCCGAGCTGGCGCTGCGCAACGCCCGCGACCTGTACACACGCCGCGGCGAGGGCACCTCGGTGTGGGTCGTGCCCGCCGACGCCATCACCACGAGCGACCCCGATGCCAAGGGCGCGTTCTTCGAGAGCCCGGCCGGCAAGAACTACCGGCACGCGCGGTATTACACCGCCTCCGAGGGGGTGCCGCACCTGTGAGCACCAGCCATCCCCCCGGTTTGGGGCGTGAATCATCCGTCGGGGCGGACGAGACGCGCCCCGACGGACGAAATGCGCCCCAAACCGGTCGGGTGACTGCCGATCCGCGCGACGGCGAGGGCGACCCGCACGGCGAGGTGACCGTCGACGAGGTCGAGCTGTCGGCCGAGCTCGCCGGGGACGAGGCATCGGTCGCCTCCCCGGATGTCGCGGAGTACGCGCTCTGGCTGGGCGACGACGCCCTGATCCTCGCCCAGCAGCTGGGCGGCTGGATCGCGGCCGCTCCCGAGCTCGAGGAGGACGTGGCGCTCGCCAACATCGCCCTCGACCAGCTCGGCCATGCCCGCAGCCTGCTGCGGTATGCGGGCACCGCCGACGGGCGCAGCGAGGATGACCTTGCGTACTTCCGCGACGAGCCGGAGTTCCGGTGCGCGTGGCTGTTCGAACAGCCCAACGGCGACTTTGCCCAGACCATCGCCCGGCAGCTGATCGCCGCGACGTACCAGTTCGAGCTGTACCGCGCGCTCGCAGGATCGAGGGATGCCACGCTCGCCGCCGTCGCCGCCAAGGCCGTCAAGGAGGTCGACTACCACCGCGACCACGCCGTGCAGTGGACGCTGCGGCTGGCCGGCGGCACCGACGAGTCGCGGAGTCGCATGGTCCGTGCGATCGGCGAGGTGTGGCCGTATGTCGACGAGCTGTTCCGCGACGAGCCGCTGGTCGACCGGCTTCAGGGCGTCGCCGTGCGCCCCTCGACCCTGCGCTCCGCTTTCGACGAGGTGATCGCGGCGGTCTTCGCCGACGCCGAGCTGGAGGCCCCGGAAGGTTTCGTCTCATCCGGCGGCGGGCGCCGCGGTGAGCACTTCTCCACGCTCGGGTTCCTGCTCGCCGAGATGCAGGTGCTCGCCCGTCAGCACCCGGGGGTGACATGGTGACCGCGACGACGAAGACCGAGCGCGCCTGGGAGATCGCGGCATCCGTCTGCGATCCCGAGGTGCCCGTCCTGACCATCGCCGACCTCGGAGTGCTGCGCGACGTCGCCGTCGACGCCGAGCGCGTCACCGTGACGATCACGCCGACCTATTCGGGATGCCCGGCAGTCGATGCGATCCGCGACGACATCGTCCTCGCGCTCACCGATGCCGGGTTCGACGAGGTGGACGTGAAGCTCACGCTCTCGCCCGCGTGGACGACGGACTGGATGACGGATGCCGGAAAGCGCAAGCTCACCGCGTACGGCATCGCCCCGCCCACGGGGCGTGCGGCGGCAGGACACATCAGACTCGCACTGGCAGTGAAGTGCCCGCGCTGCGGGTCGCTCGACACCCGCGAGGTCGCCCGGTTCGGGTCGACGGCGTGCAAGGCGCTGTACGAGTGCCGGGCGTGCCTGGAGCCCTTCGACCACTTCAAGGTGCATTGATGCTCGGCTCTCAGGACGAGGCGGTCGCCGAGGCGCTGCTGACGAGCGCCGTGGGCGGTGCCCCCGGCTCGCGTCGGCGCGGACGGTTCCACACCCTGCGGGTCGCCGGGATCAGGCCCCTCACCGATGCGGCCGTCGAAGTCACCTTCGCCGTGCCGCCCGAACTCGCGGGCGACTACGACTACCTCGCCGGGCAGCACGTCGCGCTGCGTGCGCAGGTCGACGGCCACGAGCTGCGCCGCTCGTACTCGCTGTGCCGCCCGCCGGAGCGGGCGACGATCAGTGTCGCGATCAAGCGGGATGCCGGGGGCCGCTTCTCCACGTGGGCGCACGACGAGCTGCGGGCCGGCGATGAGATCGACGTGATGAGCCCGCAGGGCAGCTTCACCTCAGCCCTGGCCGAACTCGACGGCGCCCACGTCGCGGGGATCGCGGCAGGCTCGGGCATCACCCCGCTCATGGCACTGGCGGCGACCGTGCTCGCGCGGTCGGAGACATCCCGTTTCACCCTCGTCTACACCAACCGCTCGTCGACCGACGTGATGTTCGTCGAAGAGCTCGGCGACCTGAAGGACCGCCACCCGTCGCGGTTCGCCCTGCATCACGTGCTCACCCGCGAGCAGCGCACGGCGCCGCTGCTGTCCGGCCGCCTCGACGAGGAGCGGCTGGGGCGCATCCTCGATGAGCTGGTGCTGCCCGACACCGTCGACGAGTGGTTCCTGTGCGGGCCGATGGCCCTCGTGCAGCTGTGCCGCGACACCCTCGCCGACCTCGGCGTGGACCGGGCGCACGTGCGGTACGAGCTGTTCACGACCGACCGCGACCGCTCCGACCCGCCGCCGCTGCCTGCCGTCGCCGCAGAGGGTGACACGGCATTCACCCTCGACTTCCGCCTCGACGGGCAGTCCTCCACCGTGGCGAGTCCGGCCGGGGCGCACGAGTCGATCCTCACGGCGGCACTGCGCGTGCGTCCCGACACCCCGTTCGCCTGCGCGGGTGGCGTCTGCGGCACCTGTCGCGCGCGGCTGGTCGACGGAAAGGTCGCGATGACCGAGAACTACGCTCTCGAGCCCGACGAGCTCGAGCGCGGGTACGTGCTCACCTGCCAATCACATCCGACGACCGACCGCGTCGTCGTGGACTACGACGCCTGAACCGGGAGACCCATGATCCGACTCGAGATCGCCGACGACATCGCCGAGGTCGTGCTCGACGCGCCCGACAAGCTGAACGCCCTCGACCGCGCTGGGCTCGCGGAGCTGTCCGATGCGTATCGGGATGCCGAGGCGGCCGGCGTGCGCGCACTGCTGCTGCGTGGCGAGGGCCGGGCGTTCTGCGCCGGTCGCGACATCGCCGGCGTCGATCCGGCGACCGACGATGTGCCGGGGTATCTCGGCGAGCTCGAGATGCTGCTGCGGCGCATGGCGGCGTTCCCCGCCCCGACCATTGCCGCGGTGCAGGGTGCGTGCCTGGGCGTCGGGCTGGGGCTGGTCATCGCCACCGACGTCGTCTATGTCGCCGACGATGCCAAGATCGGGTCGCCGTTCGCCGGGCTGGGAGCGCTGCTCGACTCG
The DNA here is from genome assembly GCA_035703465.1 of Microbacterium sp. Taxonomy (GTDB): domain Bacteria; phylum Actinomycetota; class Actinomycetes; order Actinomycetales; family Microbacteriaceae; genus Microbacterium. The sequence continues at coordinate 4,067 of DASSYC010000031.1, forward strand.
GGAGGCCACGCGCTCTTGTATGAGCGGCTGGGGGCACACCGCGCGCTCGACCTCATCTACACGGGCGAGCTCATGTCGGGCGCCGAAGCGGTGGCATCCGGCCTGTTCAGCCGCGCCGTGCCCGCCGATGCCCTCGACGGCTTCACCCGCGAGCGCGTCGAGCGTGCCGCGCAGGGTCCGACGCAGGCCCTCCTGGCATCGAAGCGCCTCATCGCCGACCTTCGCGACGGCGCGCTGTGGGCGACGGTCGCCGCCGAGTCAGCCGGCCAGGAGGCGCTGCGCGCCACCGCCGACTACCGCGAGGGCTTCGCGGCATTCCAGCAGAAGCGCCGGCCCCGGTTCGAGGGGCGCTGAGTCAGGGTCACCCGGCCGCCTCGTCGAACTCGCGACGCAGATACTTGGGCGCCTGCGTGTACCAGGCTTCGGCGACGAGCTCCTGCAGATGCTGCGCGTCGATCGCTGCGAGGCGGAAGGCCGCCTTCGGCTCGCCCCAGCGCGCCGTGCGCGGCAGGAAGACGTCCGGCCATCCCTGGGTCAGCGCCTGTCGGTCCATCTCGTCGGCGACCTTGACGGCGATCACGGTCTCGGCCGCGATGATCGCGCGCATGTCTTCGGGGATGCTCGGCCACGGGTGGCACTCCCACGCGTAGAGCTTGCTGCGCACGAACCACGCCCGCCCGCCGGTCATGGCGCGCTCCTCGCTGCCGGGCAGCGTCGCGGCGATGCGGGACACGTCGTCGAGGGTGGGCACCCGGCAAGGCTACGCGCGGCATCCGACGGTCGCCGGATGCGCAAGACTGGATGCCGCACCCCGCACGACCGGAAGGCCCCATGACCGACAGCTACACCGTCGCCACCGATGGCGCATGCAAGGGGAACCCGGGCCCGACCGGCTGGGCGTGGGTCGGCGAGGACGGCCACTGGGCCGCCGGCTCGCTGCCCGAGGGCACCAACAACATCGGCGAGCTGCTGGGACTGCTCGCGGCCCTGCGCGATCACGCAGACGTGCGCGACCTCGTGATCCAGGCCGACTCTAAGTACGCGATCGACACGTACGAGCGGTGGATGGACGGGCACGCCCGCCGCGGGTGGCGCACGGCGGCCAAGCAGCCGGTGAAGAACCGCGAGATCCTCGAGCAGCTCATGGCGGTGCGCGACGCGCGCCGCGCAGCCGGCCTGCCCGACGCGGTGCTCGAGCACGTGCGCGGGCATCGCGGCCACGTGCTCAACGAATGGGCGGATGAGCGCGCGGTGCGCGCCTCGACCCACGGGGCGAAGGGGCTCGCGAGTGCCTGGTCCTCGCACGCCGGGCAGGAGCGCCTCGACGTATCACGCGCGCCGTAGGCCGATCAGCTGTTCACGCGGATGATCTCCTGCTGGTACGGCGCGATCACCGATGTCGAGATGCGCAGGTCGAGCAGCAGGTAGGGGCGGGAGGCCACCGGCTCGGCCGCCCACGAGGCGAGCCGCTCGAGATCGGCGAGCTCGCGCACGACGACGCCCTCGGCGCCGACCGAGCGGGCGAGACCGGCGAAGTCGACCTCGGGGATGAGCATCGGCTCCGGCGCGAGGCCCTTCAGCCCGTACAGGTTCACCTCCGCACCGTAGGCGCCGTCGTTCCACACCACGGCCAGGCCGCGCCCCCCCGCCACGCGCACCGCGGACTCGAGATCGGCGAGGGCCATCAGGCCGCCCCCGTCGCCGGTGGTGAGCACGATCGTCGATTGCGGCTTGGCTGCCGAAGCCCCCGCCACCGAGGGGAAGCCCAGGCCGATCGCCTGGTAGGCGGTGCCGATCATCATCATCCGATCCGGGGAAGCGACCGGCCAGTACATGTTCGCCCAGCCGATGAAGTGGCCGCCGTCCGAGACCACGACGCGGTCCTGCGGCAGCAGCTCGCCGATGCGCTCGGCGACCGAGCGCGGGTCGAGCCGGCCGTCGGGCGCCGTGTCCTGGCCGCGCTCGCGGCCGCGCAGCGGGGCGAGGTCGATCGACTCGCGCCAGCCGCTGGGCGCGGCGCCGAGAGTGCGCAGCTCGTCGACGAGGGCGGATGCCACCACGGCCGCATCGCCGCGGATGAAGCCGCCGACGTGCGGGTGCGTGGCGGTGGGGGAGACATCCACCTGCACAATGCGTGTGCCGGAGGCGAACAGGTCGCCGAAGCGCATCGTGAACTGGTTGAGCGACGCACCGAAGACCACGGCGACATCGGCCTCGTGCACGAGCGCCATCGCGCCCTCGGCCCCGAAGCCGCCGGTCACGCCGAGGTCGAACTCGGCGCGCGGGAAGATGCCGCGGCCCAGGGCCGTCGATGCGGTGACGGCGCCGGTCGCGTCGGCCAGGGCGCCCAGCGCCTCGCCCGCGCCGGACACCCACGCGCCGCGCCCGGCCAGCAGGAAGGGCCGCTCGGCGCTCGCGAGCAGCCGCGCGAGGTCGGCGATGGCCGCGATGCCGAAGGGCGTGGGCGCCAGCGGCGCCGGCAGCACTGGCTCAGGCGTCTCGGGCACCGGACCGGCGTCGCGGTTCGCGACGTCGTAGGGGATCGCCAGCACCGTGGGCACCCGGTAGGCGAGGGCGTGCTCGATCGCGATCACGGTGGTGGCAGCGCCATCCTCCCGTCCGACCGTGTACGTGCGGGCGCCGACCGCCGAGGCCAGGGCGATCTGGTCGACGTCCCAGGGGCGGGGGCCCGAGGTGGGCTCGTCGCCGACGACGAGCACGAGGGGCACGCGAGCTTGCACCGACTCGGCCAGCGCGGTGAGCGTGTTCGTGAACCCGGCGCCGTAGGTCGCGGTGGCGGCGGCCAGGCGGCCGGAGGCGCGGTGGAACGCGTCGGCGGCTACGACCGCCCCCGCCTCATGGCGCATGGCGGTGTAGGTGGCGGAGGTCTCGCGCTCGAGAGCGTCGAGCAGGTAGGCGTTGCCGTTGCCCATCACGCCGAAGACGTGGTCGACGTGGCGGGCGAGGGTGGTGGCGACGTGGGCGGAGACGCTGGGCATGACGGGGCCTTTCGAGACGAAGACGGCGGTGATTCCGTATGTGTCTCGCGCGCTGCGGCGCTGTGTGCCCCTTTTCCGAGCACCGGCGGGATCATCCCGCGGACACGATGAGTATAGGGCGACGTCGGCGGACCCGGCCAGAATGGAGGGATGGATGCCGCGGCCCGCCACCTCGACAGGCTTCGCTCAGAGCGACTGCGCTCGCACCGCCTGAGTGCACCGGCGCCCTCGGTGACGGAAGCTGCCGCGCACCTGCTCGCGACACAGGCGCAGGAGTTCTGGGGCGGCCGGTGGGCGCTCGCCCAGCGCACCCGGGGGGCGCCGGCGCTGAGCCGGGTCGACGCGGCCTTTGAATCCGGTGATCTCGTACGCACCTGGACGATGCGCGGCACCCTGCACATCGTTCCCGCCGCCGATGCGGGCTGGATGCTGGGGGTCACCGCCGAGCGGCAGCTGCGCCAGGCGTCCCGCATCCTGCGCGGTGAGTGGATCGACGATGATGCGCTGCTGCGCGCCGAGCGGATCGTGCGGGCGGCGCTGCGCGGCGGCGGCCGGCTCACACGGCGTGAGTTCGCTGACGTGCTCGACGCCGGCGGCGTGCCGACGGCCGGTCAGCGCGTCTATCACCTCATCGTCGCCCTCGCCCTGCGCGGCGTGCTGTGCTGGGGCCCCGTCGTGCCGCGCGACGGCGCTCCCACCCGCGAGCAGTGGCTTGTGCTGTGCGACGAGTGGATCACCGGCTCCGCTGCGCCGCAGGATCCGCTCGCCGAACTGTTCCGGCGGTACATCGCCGGGCACGGGCCGGCCGGCATCCGCGACTTCGCGTGGTGGACGGGGCTGCCGCTGACGATCTCGCGACAGGTCGCCGAGGCGGCATCCGACTCCCTCGTCGAGGTGGGCGAGGGCGTCTTCGCCTCGCCCTCGCGCCCGCGCCGCAGCCCGCATGCCCCCGAGGTCGTGGCCCTGCCGCCGTTCGATGAGTACTACATTTCGTACGCCGACCGCTCCGTCGCCTGCGATCCTGCGTTCCTCGCCGCCGTCGGACCCGGGGTCAACGGCATGGTCAAGGCGGTGCTGCTGGCCCGCGGCGAGGTCGTCGGCACCTGGACGCACTCTCTCGCCGTCGGCCGGCACTCCGACGCGCCGGTGCCCGAGCTGCTCGCGCCGGGCGCGGCGACCGATGCCGAGGTCGCGGCGGCACTCGACCGCTATGCCGCGTTCATCACCGGCTGACCCTGCGCCGTGTCCGATGCGCTTTCCATTGCGTCACCGAGCTGACTGTCGGCTGTTCGGGAGGAGCGTCGTGTCCCGCCTTCTGCCGCAGGACGTCGCGCTCCGCTCGGAGGTGGTGCCAGACGTCGGGGGGAACAGCCTCGCGGAAGAGCATGCGCATCGTCGGCAGCTCGGGAAGGGTGTGAACGTCGAGATGCGCCGGCCGTCGGCGACCGACCCGGTCGCGAAGCACGTCGGCCGGCATGGGTGCGATCTGCGAGCCGCTTTCGTCGATGACCGCGAGTCGCAGCCCGGCGATCGCCAGAATTCGCTCGAACGTCGGCAGACTGACTTCTCGCCCGCCTTCGATCCTGGCGATCTGTGATTGGTTCAGCCCCATGGCGGCAGCGAGCTCTCGCTGACTGAGATCGGCAAGGCGCCGCGCGCGTCGCACATAGCCCGATGCATCGATCCGCAGCGCGTCGCCGCAAGTTCCTTCTTCGCTTCCCGCGGCGGGCGTCGTGATGCTCATCTTTCGATTCTGCGCGGGGCCACCGACATCATCCGCGAGCCGCCCTACTTTAACCCCTCCGACGCTCACCCCTTGATGCGTATGGGGCATCAGAGAGTGAGTGCATGCATCACGGCCAATCACCGGCTGATGCGTCCGGGGCATCAAGGGGTGAGTGCGCATCACGGCCAATCACCGGCTGATGCGTGCGAGGCATCAAGGAGTGAGTGCACGCACCAAGGCGAGTCACCGGCTGATGCGTGGGGCGCATCAAGAGGTGAGCGCCCGGGACACCTTCTGCAGACGATCGGCGAACCGGAGTCTGCGAACGGGGACGGGAGGGGACCCCTCACGCGTGCCGGTCGAGGAACGCGTAGACCTCGCCGTCGTCGACACCCGGAAACATTCCACGGGGGAGGGGCGAGAACATCTGCATGTGCACGCGCGCGCTCGGCCACGCCTTGCCCTGCCACCGCTGGGTGAGCTCGGCGGCCGGGCGCCGGCAGCACGCGTCGTCCGGGCAGGTCGAGGACGCGCGCTTCTGGGTCTCGCGCCCGCGGAACCACTTCGCGTCGTCGAAGGGCACTCCCACGGTGATCGAGAATTCCCCGTCGGCGGTGGTGCCGGTCTGGGTGGCGCACCAGAACGTGCCGCTGGGCGTGTCGGTGTACTGATAGTGCTCGGTCGTGCGATTCTGCTCCTCGAAGGCCGACCGCGCGAGGAAGCGGCGGCAGACCATCTGGCCCTCGACGGATCCGGTGACGTCCATCGGCAGCGGCAGATCGTCGTTCTCGTACACGCGGTTGATCGCGCCCGTCCCGTCGGCCCGCAGGAAGTGCAGCCGGATGTCCAGGTGCTGCGTCAGGAGATTCGTCATCCGCATCGCGGCCGCCTCGTGCGTCACGCCGAACGCATCGCGGAAGTCCTCCACGGCGAGGTTGCGATCCTTCTTGGCCTGCTGCAGGGACGCGACCGCCGCGGTCTCGGGCACGAGGCAGCACGCTGCATAGTAGTTGATCTCCAGCCGCTGCTGCAGGAAATCGGCGTAGTCGCTGGGCGGCCGGTGGCCGAGCAGGCGATGCGCCATCGCCTGCAGGGCCATCGAGCGCAGGCCGTGGCCGCCGGGGATCGACGCGGGCGGAAGGTAGATGCGCCCGTTCTCGAGGTCGGTGACCGAGCGGGCCGAGTGCGGCAGGTCGTTGACGTAGATGAGCTCGAAGCCGAGCTGTTCGGCCATGATGCTCACGGTGCGGTGGCTCAGCGCACCCGAGACGTGGCCGGCCGCCCGCAGCTGCTTCTCAGCGAGCTTCTCGATGTCGGGCAGGTAGTTGTTGCGCCCGCGCATCGCCAGCCGCAGCTCGGTGTTGGCCCGCCGCGCCTCCTCAGGGGTGGCGATTGCTTCGAGCTCGCGGCGCTGCAGCTCGCGGTGCAGTCCGAGGATCGACTCGATCGTCTCGTCCGACATCCCCTTCGCCACGCGCACCGGTGCGATTCCCAGCCGGCGGTAGACGGTGCTCGCCTGTGCCCGCTCGAGCTCGATCTCCAGGGCCGCCCGCCGGTTGGGAGGCTCGTTGGAGAGGAGGTCGGCGACATCGGTCCCTGTCGCATGGGCGATGGCCTGCAGCAGCGACAGCTTCGGCTCGCGCTTGCCGTTCTCGATGAGACTCAGCTGGCTGCCCGCGACGCCGACCAGGGCGCCGAGCTCGTCGAGGGTCATGTCGTTGCGCTGCCGGTGATGACGGATGCGGTGGCCCAGGGTGTTGAGCTCGAGGGAGGTGACAGCCATTCCTTTATGTTAGCGAAAGAATCGTGGTTATTAAGAAGACGGTTTTCGGAAAGGGAGTCCCGAATGGCGGGATAGTGGAGACAAGCGCGATCCATATGCGCCGGAAAGAGGAGCGACATGGCCTTGGCAGAGATCTTCACCCGTCCCGCTACCACCCGGAATCACGCTCCCGCCCGGCGGTACGGCACCCGGCCGCAGGTCGATGGTCCCGGCATGGACGCGCTCGTGGCCTGGGTCGACGAGATCGCCGCCCTGACCAAGCCCGAAAAGGTGCACTGGGTGGGCGGCTCTCGTGCCGAGAACGAAGCACTGCTGAACACGATGGTCGCCGAGGGCAAGATCATCAAGCTGAACCCCGAGTGGCGGCCCGGCTCGTACCTGGCCCGCTCGCACCCCAGCGACGTCGCGCGCACCGAGGCGCGCACCTTCATCGCCTCAGGCCGCAAGGAGGATGCCGGCCCCACGAACAACTGGGCCGACCCGGCCGAGATGCACGAGACGATGACCGAGATCTTCGACGGTTCGATGCGCGGGCGCACGATGTACGTCGTGCCGTTCTCGATGGGCGCCGTCGGCGGTCCCCTCTCGCACATCGGCGTGCAGGTCACCGACAGCGCCTACGCGGTCGCCTCCATCGGCATCATGACCCGCGTCGGCGACGAGGTCACCGAGCTCATCGCCCAGGGCGCCCCGTGGGTCAAGACCGTCCACTCGGTCGGCGCGCCGCTGGAGCCGGGCGAGAAGGACGTCGAGTGGCCCTGCAACGACGAGAAGTACATCGTCCACTTCCCGGACACGCTCGAAGTCTGGTCGTACGGCTCCGGCTACGGCGGCAACGCCATCCTCGCCAAGAAGTGCTTCGCCCTGCGCATCGCGTCGGTGATCGGCCGCGACGAGGGCTGGCTCGCCGAGCACATGCTGCTGATCCGACTCATCTCGCCCGAGGGGAAGAAGTACCACGTCGCCGCGGCGTTCCCTTCGGCGTGCGGCAAGACCAACCTCGCGATGCTGCGGCCCACGATCCCAGGCTGGCGCGTCGAGACGCTGGGCGACGACATCGCCTGGCTGCGCCCCGGTGAGGACGGTCGCCTGTGGGCGATCAATCCCGAGGCCGGCTTCTTCGGCGTCGCGCCGGGCACCGGCGAGTCGACGAACGTCACCGCGGTCGAGACGCTGTGGGGCAACACGATCTTCACCAACGTGGCGCTGCGTCCCGACGGCGACGTGTGGTGGGAGGGCCTGACCGACGACGCGCCCGCGCACCTGACCGACTGGCAGGGCAACCCGTGGACCCCATCCTCGGGTCGCCCGGCAGCGCACCCGAACTCCCGCTTCACGGTGTCGGCGGCCCAGTGCCCGCAGATCGCCCCGGACTGGGATGCCGCGCAGGGCGTTCCGCTGGATGCCATCCTCTTCGGCGGCCGCCGTGCGACGAACGTGCCGCTGGTGGTCGAGGCGACCGACTGGACGCACGGCGTCTTCCTCGGCTCGACGATCTCGTCCGAGCGGACCGCCGCCGCCGAGGGGACCGTGGGCGAGCTGCGCCGCGACCCGTTCGCCATGCTGCCGTTCTGCGGCTACAACATGGCCGACTACTTCGGGCACTGGCTCACCGTCGGTCAGAAGCTGCGCTTCGACCGCGCGCCGCGCATCTTCCAGGTCAACTGGTTCCGCAAGGGCGCCGACGGCCGCTTCCTGTGGCCGGGCTTCGGCGACAACTCGCGCGTTCTGGAGTGGATCGTCCGTCGCGTCGAGGGTGAAGCCGGCGCCGTGGACAGCCCGATCGGCCGACTGCCGCGCACGGAGGACCTCGATCTGGACGGCCTGGAGATCACCGACGAGGACCTCACCGAGCTCTTCGCGATCGACCCGAAGTCGTGGAGCCGCGAGGCCGATCTGACTCAGGAGTTCTTCGGCACCTTCGACGGCCGTGTGCCCGCGGCCCTCCAGGCCGAGCTCGAGGCGCTGCGCTACCGCTTGGCCAAGGCCGCCGTCTGATTCGACGTCCCCGCGCCGCGCCGGTCTCAGACCAGGAGCTGGTGACGGGCGAGCTCGCGGTACAGCGGGGTCGAGTCGAGCAGTTCGTCGTGCGTGCCCTGGCCCACGACGCGTCCGTGGTCGAGCACCACGATGTGGTCGCTGTCGACGACGGTCGACAGCCGGTGCGCGATCACGATGAGGGTGCGGCCCTGGGCGACGGCGTCGATGGCCTCGCGCATGAGCCGCTCGTTGAGCCCGTCCAGCGATGACGTCGACTCGTCCAGCAGCAGGATCGGGGCGGCCGCCAGCAGCGTCCGGGCGATCGCGAGCCGCTGACGCTCGCCGCCAGAGAGCATGACGCCGCTCTCGCCCACCGGGGCCTCGATGCCCAGGGGCGACCGCTCCAGCACGTCGGTCAGGTTCACGTGGCGCAGCACCCGCTCGCAGTCGGCATCGGTGGCTTGCGGCGCTGCCAGCCGCAGGTTCTCGGCGAGGGTTCCCGCGAGTGTCGGCGCGTCCTGCTCGACGTAGCCCAGCTGCGCGCGCAGCGCCCGGCGGTCGAGGGCGCGGATGTCCTGGCCCCCCAGCAGGATCGTTCCGCCGGTCGGGTCGTAGAACCGCTCGATGAGCGCCAGGGTGGTGCTCTTGCCCGCCCCCGAGGGGCCGACGAGCGCGACCCGGGCCCCGCGCGGCACGGAGAAGGAGACTCCGCGCAGCACACCGTCCTCAGCCGGCGCCGGGCCCGAGGCATCCAGCTCCAGATCCAGCCCGGATGTGTCGACCCGGGCGCTCTCCAGAAGCTGCAGGGCCTCGGTCTCGGCCTTGCGCCGCGCCGCGACGACGTTCTCCGGGTAGCGGAAGCGGACTTCGCGGAACTCGATGGCGGGGGCGGATTCGTCGCGGGCCGCGGTGACGACTGCCGTGTCGTCCTGCGTCTCGGTGGGCAGATCGAGCACCTCCTGGATGCGCCCGAGCGCCCCGAGCGCCTGGTTCACTGACGTGATCGCACCGAAGAATGAGCCGAGCGGGCCGACGAGCAGGAACAGGAACATCACGAAGGTGATCAGTCCTGCGACGGTGAGTGCATCCGAGGCGACGCGCAGCCCGCCGACGCCGAGCACGACCAGCAGCGACACCTGCAGGGCGATGCCGGCGACGGGCACCACGAGCGCCGAGATCTTGGCGATGCGCACGCCCACGTCGTACGCGTCGGAGGCGAGGGAGGTGACAGCCGCCTGCTCGCGCCCTTCGGCGCCCGAGGCGCGCACCGTGCGGATCGAAGTCACCGCGCGCTCGACGCCGGATGCGAGCTCGCCCACCTTGTCCTGCTGCACGCGCGTGTGGCGGCGGATGCGGCCGCTGAGTGCCACGACGACGGTCACCGACGCGCCGATGACCACCACGATGAGCAGGAGCAGGAGCGGGTCGATGATGGCCATCGCGATGATCGCACCGAGGAAGATGAGGCTGTTGCCCACGGCATCGGCCAGCCCCTGAGTGAGAACCGCATACAGCAGCGTCGTGTCGGTGCCCACCCGCGACACGAGGTCCCCGGTGCGCCGCGCATCGAACTCCGAGATCGGCAGATGCAGGATGCGGCCGATGAGCTTGCGGCGGCTCGAGTACACGACGGCGGTGCCGGTGCGCTGCAGCAGGTAGTGCTGATAGCCCGAGATGAGGGATGCCGCCACCACCAGACCCACGATCGCCCACACGAGCATCCCGAGGCCCTGGTTCGCCTGCACGCGCGCGATGACCTCGCCGACGACGAGCGGCTGGGCGAGAGTGGCGACGGCGCCGATGATGCTCAGCACCGCGACGATGACGAGCACCCGCTTGTGCTCGAACAGGAACGGCAGCAGCTGCTTCAGGCTCGCGCGGGGGCCGTCGTCCTTCGGTGGGCGGCGGAATCCCCGGGCGCGCGGGGGCGCGGTGGTGTCAGCGGACATGGACTCCATCTTCGTCCGTATCCCTTGTGAACGGCCTGGCGAGTGATGCCCGGTGGGCCGCGCACCCGCGCGCCTGTCGGCTCAGTGCGCCATCGCGGCCAGGGCCTCCGGGTCGATCGTGGCGATCGAGAAGGTGTCCTGGAAGGCGCGGACGCCCTCGATGCCCTGCTCGCGACCGAAGCCGGACTGCTTCATCCCGCCGAACGGAGCCCGCAGGTCCAGGCGCGGGGCGCCGTGGTCGTTGATCCAGACGTATCCGCACACGATCTGCGATCCGACGCGCTGGGCCGTCTCCGGGGATGCGGTCCACACCGACCCGCACAGTCCGCCCCAGCTGTCGTTGGCCATGCGCACGGCCTCCTCCTCGGTGTCGAACGGGACCACCGGGATGACAGGGCCGAACTGCTCCTGGGTGACCACGCGCAGCGACGGATCGGGGTCGACCACGATCGTGGGCCGCACGAAGTTGCCGCCGGCCATGTCACCGCCGGGCAGGGTGCCGTACTCGCGCACGTCGGCGCCGGCATCCTTGGCCTCCTGGATGATCTCGTCGACGAACGCCTTCTGCGCCGGCTGGTTCAGCGGACCCATCGTGGTGCCCTCGTCCAGCCCGTATCCGATGACGACCTTCTCCAGACGCGTCACCAGCCCGGCGACGAGCTCGTCCATGCGGGAGCGGTGCACGTACACGCGCTTGGCGTTCATGCAGATCTGCCCGGTGGTGTCGTAGATGCCCGCGAACAGCCGGTCCAGGTGCTCGTCGTCGAGGATCGCGTCCTCCAGGAAGACCGCCGGGTCGTTGCCGCCGAGTTCCAGCGTCACCCGGGCGAGGTTCTTCGAGGCCATCTCCATCATGCGCTTGCCCCCGTTGACCGATCCGGTGAAGCACACCTTGGCGACACCGCGGTCCTGGATCAGCCCGGACATGTTCTCGTCCTTGCCGCTGATCACATTCAGCACGCCCGCAGGCAGCTTCTCGGCGACCCGCTGCACCACCCGCGCGATCGCCAGCGGCGTCGTCGGCGGCACCTTCACGTTGACGGTGTTGCCCGCCAGCAGCGCGTGCGGCAGCGACGCGCCCAGAATCGCGATCGGCCAGTTGAACGGCACGATGATCGTCACCGCGCCCAGCGACTGGAACGACACCTCCGTCGACACCGGGATGGCCCCCGGCACCACCGGGAGCGTGTGCGTCGCGTCCACCTCGTCGGCCACCATCAGCGCGAGATTCCAGCGCAGCTCGAACACGAGCGCGTCGATCCACGCCTCCATGCGGATCTTGCCGTTCTCCTGCGAGAGGATCGCCGCATCGGTGTCTCGGTCGTCCGCGATGCCCGCGATGGCGTCCGCCATCTTCGAGGCGCGCTCCTTCGCCGACAGCGCCGACCATGCCGGGTAGGCCGCATTCGCCGCCGCCACCGCGTCGGCCACGTCCTGGGCGGAGGCGGATGCCGCATACCCGACCACAACTCCCGGCTTGCCGGGATCGGCGACCGCGAGCGTCTCATCCGTGAACCGCTCCGCACCTCCTATGAACAGTCCCGTGCGCACCGTCGTGTCCACTGCTGCGTCCGTCATCTTGACCGCCACCTCTCTGTATGCTGGCTTCTCATTCCAGAGTGCATCCAAGCGAATGCAAAGGCAAGCGAGCTGCCCACCACGGCTCACTCAGTGAGCCGATGCAGTGGCACGCTACGGCGCGATCCGACGGCGCCCCACACGAGCCCGAATGCCAGGGCACCGGCGAGCACCAGCAGTCCGATCATCGTCCATCCGGTCGCCGCGTCGCCGGTGAGGGTCGCGCGCAGCAGCGCCAGCCCGTGCGTGGACGGCAGGGGCCCAGCGATCGCCGAGACCACCGGCGGGACGGTCCCCGACAGTCCGACCGCGAGGGTCAGCAGGCCGAACACGACGGCGATGAGGCGCCCGAGTCCTCCGAGCAGGGCAGCCAGGCCGAGGTTGACTGTGGCGAAGACGACGCCGATGCCGATGGCCGATGCCGTGAAGGCCAGCCACTCTGCAGGGCCCGCGGACACGCTGCCCAGCACGACCGGCGCCACGATCAGCCCCTGCACGGCGCCCAGCAGCACGACCGGGCGCAGCGCCGCCCCGGCGATGCGCCCGGACGACACCCCGCTCATCAGCCGGCGCGACGGCACCGCCTGGAATGCGAGCGCCGAGGCGAACCCGCCGGCCCACAGCGCGAGAGCGGCGAACAGCGGCGCCGACTGCAGCCCAGGACCGGACGCATCCTGGTCGACGAGCACCGGCTGCGCGACGACCGACGACAGGGTCGCGATGTCGGAGGCGCTGTACGTCGGAATCTGCTGCGACGCGTCGCCCAGTCCGGACGCCAGCTGCTGCGCACCGTCGTCGACCTGGGCGCTGCCGTCGGCGGCTTCGGCTGCGCCGGCGCTGAGTGTCTCGGCGCCGGTCTGGGAGGCATCCGCCCCGCTCGAGACTCCCTGTCCGCCGGCGGCCGCGTCGTCGATCCCCGCCACCAGCGGCGGCATCGCACGGGCCAGCGCCGCGTTGCCGTCCTTGACGGCCCTGGCCCCGACCGACAGCGCCGACACCTTCTCGTCGGCCGAGTCCAGTTGATCCAGAGCCGTCTGCGCCCGCGTGCACAGCGGTCCGGGTGTGTCGCAGAGGAGGTCGACCACGACCGTCAGCTGCGCCGTCGCCCGGTCGATGCGCCGGGCGATGTCCTCGACGCCGGTCGAGACGGCGGCCGAGCCGCGTGCAAGCGCCTCGGTGTCGGTGGGCAGGCCCGCGCTCGATGACGACAGCCGGCCCAGTCCGGCGGCGAGATCGGCGGCCCCGGATGCCAGATCCTGCAGCCCCGCGGCCAGATCCGCCGCGCCCGAGGCGACCTGGGCCGTGCCGTCCGCCGCCTGCGATGCGCCGGTCGACAGCTGCGCAGCGCCGTCGGCGGCATCCCCGATCTGGTCGGAGATCGTGTTGAAGCCGTCGTAGACGCCGCCGAGGTAGCTGGTGATCAGACCGCGGTTGAGCGCCGCGGCGGCCTGCTGGGTGACCACAGCGGTGATGGCCGGATCCAGCCATGCCGATGCCGGGGTGGTCTGCACCCGCAGGGTCGCCTGGCGCGCGCTCGCCGCCGGGCCGCTGTAGGAGGTCGCATCTGCCGAGAAGGTCGCCGGCACCGTCACCACCGCCGCGTACCGGCCCGCCGCCAGGCCGGCTGCCGCATCGTCGCCGTTCGTGAGCACCCACGTGAACGTCGCCGGCGCGGCCTGCCCGGGCGCGGGGGTGGCCCCGGCGACCGGCTGCGCGGGCTCCTGCGCGGCCATGAGCCCCGCGGCGAACTGGCGCCCGAGCGGCACGGTCTGGCCGTCGACCGTCACCGGGACGTCGTCGTTCACGATCGCCGCTGTGACCCGATCCAGGTCCGATGCGGGGGTGGCCAGCGCCCACGCCAGCAGGCCGCTGACCAGCAGCGGCACGACGACGAGGCCCACCAGCGCCAGACGGCCGGGCAGCTCCGCGCCGGAGGTCGCCGAGAAGTCACGTCGAGGCATCCGTCACCTCTCCGTCGCCAGCGCCGCCGGAGCCGGCGCTGCCAGCTCGAGGGCGCGCACGACGGATGCCGCCGGCAGCATGTCGGCGACGCTGACCCGATCGCGGGCGGCGATGACGAGCGCGGCGCCTGTGGCGGTGAGGGCATGGCGCACACCCGCATGCTCGACGGGGTCACCCAGCGCATCGAGCCCATCGATCATGAGCAGCGGCGGATGCCCCGCGACCGCGCCGGCGAGTGTGGTCACGGCATCCGTGCCGCGCACCGACACGTAGGCGCTCTGGGCGCGCACGGCGGCGGCCCGCACGGCCAGCACGAGCCCCCTCACCTTCAGTCGCTCAGCCGTCGCCGGCGCCCGTCCGCCCAGCGACAGCAGCAGCGCGGTGCGCTCGGCGGCATCCCCGCCGGTCACCACGAGCACCTCGCCCGCACCGAGCCGGATCTCGGCGCCGGTGGCGCCGGCCGGCGTGAACGACGTGCGCACGTCGTCGCCGGCGATGACGAGCTCCGCCTCCTCCGGCGGCCAGTCGGCGAGCGCGAGCTCTTCCGCGATCCCTTCGCCTTCCACATCGAAGCTCGGCAGCACGCGGTCCAGCCACGCCGGCATCTTCCACGTGCGGTCTCCGAACAGCACCAGGACGGCGGGGATCAGGGCCATCCGCACGACGAACGCGTCGATGACCACGCCGACCGCGAGGCTCAGCGCGATGGGCTGGATGTTGGCGTCGCCCTCGGGCACGAACGCCGCGAACACCGCGAACATGATCAGTGCCGCGGCGGTGACCACCCTCCCCGAGGTGGCGAACCCGTCGTGCACCGCGCGGGTCGCCCGGTCGGGCGAGGCTTCGCTGTGGACATACGCCTCCCGCATGCGACTGACCAGGAACACCTCGTAGTCCATGGCAAGGCCGAAGAGGACCCCCATGAGGATGATGGGCATGAAGCTGACCGCCGAGCCCACGGCCGCGACGTTCAGCGGGCCCGCGAGGAATCCGTCCACGAACACGAGCGTCGTGATGCCGAACGCCGCCCCCACCGACAGCACGAAGCCGAGCGCGGCGGTCACCGGCACGACGATCGAGCGGAAAACCATCGCCAGCAGCACCAGCGACAGCCCCACCACGAGCAGCCCGAACGGCAGCAGTGCGCCGGCGAGTCGGTCGGAGATGTCCACGCCGGCCGCCGTGTATCCGGTGACGGAGAGGTCGACTCCGAACTCCCGCTCGAAGTGGTCGTGCATCGACCGCAGCACGACGACGAGGTCCTTTGTGGCCTCGGATGACGGTGCGCCCTCGGGGATCACCTGCACGATGCCGGTGTCGCCGGTCTCGTTCGGCGTCGAGAGCGGGACGGATGCCACGCCCGGCACCGTGGCGATCTCGGCGCTGAGGTCGTCCATGAGCCCGACGGGGTCGGTGCTCTCGATGACGGACCCGGTCACCAGCAGCGGTCCGTTGTACCCGGGACCGAAGTGCTCGGCGACGAGGTCGTACGCGATGCGGCCCGGCGCGTGCTCGTCGAGCGACCCCGCATCCGGCAGGGCGAGCCGCAGGTGCATCGCCGGCACTGCGAGCGCGCCCAGCGCCGCCACGATGAGCACGATCGAGACGATGGGCCACCGGGTGACGACGCGGACCCAGTGCCCGAAGAATCCCGGTCCGGCCGGCGCCGGGGCCGGGGGTGGCGCCGTCTCGGCATCATCGTCGTCCTGCTCGACGGGCTCGGCATCCTCGTCGGCATCCGCTGTCGCCGCCCCGGCGGGGGAGGGCCGATACCGCTTCTGCACGATCCGCCAGCCGGCGAAGCCGAGCAGTGCCGGCGTGAGCGTCAGCGAGATGCAGACCGCCATCGCCACGGCGAGCGCCGCCGCGACGCCCATCGTCGTCAGGAACGGGATGCCGGCGACCGCGAGCCCGAGCAGCGCGATGATCACCGTGATCGCCGCGAACGCGACCGCCGAGCCGGAGGTCGCCACCGCGAGGGCGGCTGACTCCTCCGGCTCCATGCCGTCGCGGACCTGGTCCTGATGGCGCGCGAGGATGAACAGCCCGTAGTCGATGCCGACGGCGAGGCCGAGCATGAGCGCCAGCAGCGGCGTCGTCGAGGTGACGGTGATCACCGGCGTCGCCATCATGACCAGCGAGAGCGAGGCGCCGACTCCCAGCAGGGCGGTGATCAGCGGCAGGCCCGCCGCGATCAGCGAGCCCAGCGTGAGGAACAGCACCACGAAGGCGATCGCGATGCCGAGCAGCTCGGTGATGCTGATGCCGGCCGCATCCTGGGAGAACAGCTGACCGCCCACGGCGACCTGCGAGCCGTCGGGAAGGGCCGTCTGCAGGTCGGAGCCGCTCTGCTGGAGCGCCTCCGACGTGGCGGGCAGCACGGACGTCGTGCCGACCGACAGCTGGATCGGCACGATGACGGCGGAGTCGTCGGCGGCGATGTTGGCACTCGAAGCCGACGTGTACGGCGACGTCGCCGAGGTCACCTGGGGGATCTGCGCGATCGAGGACGCGGCGTCGGTCACCGCGCTCTCGAACGCAGGGTCCTGCACGCTTGCCCCCGGCGGGGCGACGGCGACCAGCTGCGCCGATGACCCGCTCACCTGCGGAAACGTGCGTGCGAGGGAGTCGAGGGCCTCCTGCGACTCGGTGCCGGGGATCGTGTAGGTGTTGTCCGTGCCGACGCTGAGCAGGCCGGCGCCGGTGAACAGCACGGCGAGGATGCCGATCCAGACCAGCAGCACGATCCGGCGCGCGCGGAAGGCCCGTCTCCCCAGAGCATAGAGGGCCGAGGACATCTCGCCCCTCTCCGCTCAGCCGTCCCCAGACTTTCCGCTCAGGCTACGCCCGGCACGAGTCCGCCAGCAATGAGGAGACGACGAAGGGGGATGCCGCGGATCGCCGCGACATCCCCCTTTCTTGTGTCGGATCAGCCGAAGGCTTCGACCGTGTCGTAGCCCTTGCCGTTGTACTTCTGCACCACGACCTGCGACACGGCGGGGATGCCGTCCTCGGTCGTATCGATCGCGGCACCGGGCAGCATGAACGGCGCATCGAAGCTGCTGATGTTCAGCAGCGCCTCCATGAAGCTCTCGCGCGTCGGCTGCTCCATCTTCTGGAACGCCTGGTCGAGCGTGGCCGCGGCGATCCAGCTCCACACGCAGTGCGGGAAGCCGGGGATGCCGTCCTGGTTGGTGTACTCGCCGAGCGCCTCCATGAAGGCCTTGCCCTCATCGCTGTCCTGGAAGGCCGGGCTTGCGGCGGCCTGGGAGAACGCGACCGAGTAGATGCCGGGGAACGCCGCCCCGCCACCGGGCTCGAGGATCGCCGTGGGGCTCGCGGTGTTCGACGGCAGGAACCAGCTGGGCAGCCAGCCGAGCTGCTGCGACTTCTGCAGCGCCGCGATCACCAGCGGGGTGATCGACATCGCGTTGAACATCACGTCGGCACCGGTGCCGGCGAGCTCGGTGAGCTGTGCGTCGACGCTGGTGTCGGTGGCCTCGTAGGTCAGCTCGCCGACGATCTCGATGTCCGGGCTGTCGGCGATGGCCTGCTTGAAGCCGTCGACGTAGCCCTCGCCGTAGTCGTCGTTCTGCGACAGGATCGCCACCTTGTGGGGCTCACCGGACGCGACGAGCGCCTTGCCGAACGCCTCGCCCTCCTGCGGGTAGGTGGCCACGAAGCCGAGCTGCCACGGGCTCTCCTGCCGGTTGCTGAACAGCGGGTCGCCGGTCTGGACGAGCACCTGCGGGAACTGCTCGTCGATGGCGGCCTCGCGCCACGCGCGGTTGGTGGGCGTGCCCAGTCCGATGCCGCCGGCGAAGACGCCCTCGGCGACCATCTGCTGGAAGTTCGCGAGCGCCTTCTGCGGGTCGTACTGGTCGTCGTACGTCTTGATCTCCACCGTGCGGGTCTTGCCGTCGCCGAAGGTGATGCCGCCCTCGGCGTTCTTGACGCCGAAGTACGCGAGCGCACCGTCGGCGGTGCAGTTGCCCGGCCCGGCGGTCGCGCCGGTCAGTGGGGTCGTGATGCCGAAGGTGAGCGTGGTGTCGGTGATGCCGGGGCTGGCCGCCGGCTCACCGCTGGTGCCGTTGTCGCTGGGCTCGCCGCCGCGCGCGCATCCGCTGAGGATGAGCGCGACTGCGGATGCCATGGCCAGGAGGCCGACAGCGCCCTTCACGTTCTTGCGCATGTTCATGCTTGATCTTGCCTCTCTCTTTCGGGTCCCTCCGCCGGCGTCGCCGGCGGCGGAGTGGTCTGTGGGGGTGGGGTCTGGTCGGAATCGCCGCCGCGGCGGCGGGTGAGTCTTCGCACCACGCGGGGGAGCGATACCAGTCCGCCGGGGAGCAGGAAGAGCACCGCCACCAGGATGATGCCCTGGCTGATCGCGGTGATCGTGGGATCGATGGCGTTGGTCACCTGCGGGACGAGCACGTAGTAGATGCCGCCGATGAGCGAGCCCGCGATGCTGGCGGCACCGCCGACGACCATCGCTGCCAGCAGGCTGATCGAGTGGTGGAACGCCATCGTCTCGGGCGAGGTGTACTGCACCGCCACCATGTAGAGGAAGCCGCTCGCGCCGCCGAAGATCGACGCGATCGTGAACGCCATCACCTTGTAGCGGTACGGGGAGATGCCCATCGAGCGTGCGACGGACTCGTTCTCCTTGACGATGCGCATGGCGCGGCCGAACTTGCCGCGCACGAGGTTGTAGGCCAGCACGAATGCGACCGCGGCGATGATGATGACGACGTAGTACTGCCATTGGTCGTCGGCGAGCCCGGACCAGTCCGGCGCTGAGGAGAAGCGCGCCGACGTGCCCTGCGAGCCGCCCGTGAAATCGGACAGGCGCTTGGCCAGCGGCACGCCGATGATCGGCAGCGCGATGGTGACCATGGCGATCGCCAGCCCGCCCAGGCGGGCCGCGGCGAAGGCGATGATCAGGCCGAGGATCGCCGGGATGACGCACGCCGCGACGAAGATCAGGATGATGTTCCAGTCGTTGGCGACCCCGTACGCGGTCACATATGCGCCCACGCCGAGGAAGAAGATCTGGCCCAGCATGATCTGGCCCGTGTAGCCCATGATGATGTTCAGCCCGAGGACGGCGACGGCGTAGACGCCGACGCGGGTCAGGGTCTGGTTGGCGAACACCGGAAGCATCAGCGGCAGCACGGCGAGCACGACTGCCACGACGAGCAGGATCAGCCAGCGCACCCAGGGCCGGCGGAGGAGGACGGAGATCTGGCTCATCAGACGCGCACCACGACCTTCCTGCCGAAGAGGCCCTGTGGTCGCAGCAGGAGGACCACGAACAGGATGATGAACGGCACTGCGATCTTCAGATCGTGGCCGATGAAGGGCACGTACACGGCACCGAGGTTCTCGAGGATGCCGATGCCCCACGCGGCGATGACCGCGCCGATCGGGCTGTTGATCCCGCCGATCATCACCGCGGCCAGCGCGTACACGAGCGAGGTGTCCATCATCGTCGGGGTCAGGGTCAGCTGAGGGGCGACCAGGGCGCCGGCGACAGCGCCGAGGGCGGCGGCCAGACCCCAGCCGACCATGAGAAGACGGCCGACCGGCAGACCTGAGAGCGCGGCAGAGGTCGGGTTGAACGAGACGGCGCGCAGCGCCAGGCCGAGCTTGGTGCCGATGAACAGCAGCTGCAGCACGAGCATGATGGCGATGAGCACCGCGATCGTGCCGAGCGAGCGCACGCTGATCACGGCGCCCAGCACGTTGATCGTGTCCAGAGGGAACAGCGACGGGAACTGGCGGTTGTTGTAGCCCCACAGCCAGCCGCAGATGCCGGTGAACAGCGTGAGCAGACCGATCGTGACGACCACGGCGGTGTCGGGATCTCCGCCCTCGAAGCGGCGGATCAGCAGCCGCTCCACGATGGCGCCGATCACGAACGAGACGACCAGTGACCCGAGGATCGCGAGGATCGTGGGCACTCCCCAGCCGATGAACACGTAGGCGATGTAGGCGGAGAACACTGCCATGGCGCCCTGGGCGAAGTTGATCAGACCGGTCGACTGGTTCACCAGCACGATCGCCAGGGCGAGCGCGGCATAGATCGACCCGGTCGACAGGCCGTCGATCACCAGCTGGATGAAGGTATCCACTCACCCTCCCAAGTAGGCTCGGCGGATCTCGTCCATGCCCTTGAGCTCGGCGGACGATCCGGTCAG
>DASSYC010000108.1:0-18569 GCA_035703465.1 Microbacterium sp.
GACACGACGGCAGCGTCTGCAGAACTCCTCAAGAATTCACCGTCGGCGCCCTCAGAGGGCGATTCCGGCGCCGAGCGGTGCGAATCGGAGGAGTTGTGCAGCGCCGCCAGTCCTGACTCCGGGTCGGCGAGCCGCGCGACGGGAGCGCGCATCGCGGGATCGAGCCAGGCATCCGGGTCGCGCACGTACTCCGGGTGCGCGGTCAGCCGCTCCTGCAGCGTGAACCCGAGCTCGGCGGTCCGTTCGGTCAGTTCGCCCAGATGCGGCCACGGCCGCTCGGGGTTGACGTGGTCGGCCGTCAGTGGAGAGACGCCGCCCCAGTCATCCGCGCCAGCACGGACGAGCAGCTCGAGCTCGGCGGCGTCGGAGAGATTCGGCGGCACCTGGATGCGCATCCGCGGCCCGAACACGAGCCGCGCGACGGCGACCGTGGCGATGTACTCGTGCAGATCGGCGTCGGCTGCCCCCTGCATCGCCGTCTGCGGCTTCGCGCGGAAGTTCTGCACGATCACCTCCTGCACGTGACCGTGGCGCTCGTGCGCGTCGCGCAGGGCGACGAGTGACTCGGCCCGGTCGCGGAGGGTCTCGCCGATCCCGACGAGGATGCCGGTGGTGAACGGGATGGCGGAGCGCCCCGCATCCTCGATGACCTGCAGTCGCAGCGCGGGGTCCTTGTCCGGCGAGCCGTAGTGCACCTGGCCGGGCTCTTCGAACAGCCGCCGCGAGGTGGTCTCCAGCATCATGCCCATCGAGGGGGCGACCGGCCGCAGTGCGACGAGCTCGTCGTGCGACATCGCACCCGGGTTCAGATGAGCCAGCAGCCCCGTCTCTGCGGTGATCAGCCGGGCCATCGCGCCGACGTAGTCGAGCGTCGAGGCGTAGCCGTGCTCATCGAGCCAGGCTCGCGCTTCGGGCCAGCGGTCCTCGGGCCGGTCGCCGAGGGTGAGCAGCGCCTCCTTGCAGCCGAGCGCCTCACCCTGCCGCGCGACGGCGAGCACCCGCTCGGCCGACATGTACATCGACTCGCCCTTGCGTCGCAGCTGACCGGGCGTGTCGACGAAGACGCAGTAGTGGCACCGGTCGCGGCACAGCGTGGTCAGCGGCACGAACACCTTGCGCGAGTAGGTGATGACGCCCGGGCGCCCCGCGAGCCGCAGCCCCTCGTCGCGCGCAGCGGCGGCGAGCACCAGCATCCGCTCGACATCCTCGCCCTCCGCCGTCAGCAGCGCGTGGGCGTCGCCGGCGTCCAGGCGCTCGCCGGCCGCGGCGCGCGCGAGCGCCTCAGCGGTCGTGCGGGCGCCGACTCCCGCGGTGGCCCGATCGAGCAGGGTCATCCAACCAGTCTGTCACCCGCACGAGGTCGCGGCTCGACCCGATCGTTGCCGGTCTGTAAGCATTCGCACCGCCGGGAATCGGATGCCGCTGGCAGACTGTATGCCATGGTGACGCTGCTGCTGGACTCGACGCGCCTCGAGGTCGCGCTGTCGTTCAGCGAGCGCGCGCTCGCATTCCACAAGAAGAATGTCTTCATCGAGCGCGCCGACATCACGAAGGTGCAGCTCACCGATGATGCGTGGACCTGGCTGCGCGGCGTGCCCAGTCCTGGCACCCATCTTCCGGGCTTCATCGCGATGGGCACGTGGGAATCGGCGAGCGGCAGCGACTTCGCGGTGATCCGGCGCGGACGTCCGGCGGTCGTCATCGACCTCGAGGGGCACCCGGACTTCGGGCGGGTCGTGCTGACCACTGCACACGGGGTCGCGCTGGTCAAGGCCCTGCGGCTGGATGAGGTCGACGACGTGGCGGCCGATGTGGCCGAGCTCGCCGAGGCGGAGCCTGCGCCGGCCAAGCCGCGCAAGCGGCCCGCCGCCAAGCCCGCGACGGCGTAGCGCTCAGCTGACGTCGCGGCGCCAGCTGAACAGGTGCCCCAGGATCAGCAGCACCAGCGCGTAGCCGGCCAGGACGAGCCCGCCCACCCACCATTGGATGCCGGTGGTCACGCTGGGGTCGGAGCCCATGGTGCTGAAGATGCTGAACCCCACCAGTGCGTCGCTGGCCGCGCCGGGGAGGTAGTGCGTCACGTCACGCAGCCCGTCCACGAAGTTGCCGGCCACCCGGGCGATCGGCTCGACGAACTGGGTGAAGGCCAGCACGATGACGATCGCGGCGACCTGGTTGCGCACGAGCGTGCCCACCCCCACGCCCACAAGCGTCCACAGGATCAGGGCGATCGCGATGCGGCCGAACATCGCCCAGGTGTCGGATGACCCCAGCGCGGTGTCGAGACCGAACACGGCGAGGAAGGCGGCACCCGGGCCGACCGCGGAGATCAGCGCGAGGAGCGCGAAGATCGCGCCGATCAGGATGCCGACCAGCACCTTCGCCGACAGGACTCTTCCGCGCGCGGGCGTGGCCAGGAACGTCGGCGTGAGCGTCTCGTGGCGGAACTCGGCCGTCACCATCAGCGTGCCGATCAGCAGCGGGAAGACGTACCCGAGCGAGGCGGCGAGGCTGTAGATCAAGCCGCTCACCACCGACGCGTCGACGCCGGGCATCTCGGCCCCGGTGCCGCTCATGCTGCCGGTCGCGGTCGCGGCGAACACGAAGCCGAGGCCGCCCGCACTGCTGCCCACGTAGACGACGAGCACGATCGCGAGGATCCACCACCCCGCGGTGGTGAAGGTCTTGGTGACCTCGGAGCGGGTTGCAGCTGCCAGGCTCATCGCTGCTCACCTCCGTCGTGCTCGTCGCCGGACTCGCCGGGCGCATCGTCAGCCTCGGGTTCGGGTTCGGGTTCGGGTTCGGGGGCGGGCTCAGGGCCGGGGGGATCGGATGCCTCCAGCCCATCGGACTCGGCGGCCTCGCCGGATTCCGGGGCCTCGCCGGGTTCCGGGGCCTCGCCGGATTCCGCGGGCCCCTCGGACTCGTGCGAATCCTCAGATTCGTCGTGGGCGTCGAACGCCGCGAAGAACCGGTCCGCCTCGATGTCCGACTTCATCCGGTCGTCCTCCTCGTCGGCGGAGTCCTGTGCAGGCTCGTCGGCGGAGTCCTGTGCAGGCTCGTCGACGGTGTCCTGTGCAGGCTCGTCGACGGTGTTCGTCAGCTGCTCGTCGTGCGGCGCGGCAGCGGGCATCGCCCACACGCGGTCGCCGGCGTCCTCTGCTGTTGGCTCGCGTTCGGAATCGGGTTCCGGCGCGGCGGCCGGCTCGGGTTCGTCGTCCATGTCCGCTGGGCGAATGACCTCGATGATGCCGGTGCTCGCCACGGCGAAGCCGGCGGCCACGCCGGTCTCGGGGGCTGCTTCCTCGGGTGCGGCGTCCGTCGCGGCGGCATCCTCCTGCACCGGCTGCCCAGCCTCTGCCGGCTCCGGCTCCGCCGGCTCCGGCTCTGCCGGCTCCGGCTCCGGCTCCGCCTGCGCGGGCTCTGCGTCCGCCGGCTCTGCTTCCGTCGGCTCTGCGTCCACCGCCTGGTCCACTGCCTCCGCAGGCACCGCCTCGGACACGTCGCCCACCGGCTCCTCGACGGGCGGCTGCCCGTCCGTGACCGGGCTCAGCCCGGGCGCGCTCGCGTGCACGCGGACGCCGTTCACCAGGTCGAGGAAGACCTCCTCCAGCCCGGGCCCGCGGCGCTGGAGCGTCGACAGGGCCACTCCCGCCGCCGCAGCGGCCTCACCGACCTGGGCGGTGTCGACGCTGCGCACGGTCAGTCCCGAACGCAGCACCTCGAAGTCCATGCCCGCCGCCTCCAGCGCCTGCGCGAGCGCCGCACGGTCGGGGGCGTCGACCACCGTGGCGTATTCCGCGGGGTCGACGAGCTCCTGCAGGCCGCCCTGGAACACCAGCCGTCCCTGCGAGATGATCAGCAGCGCGTCGACGGTCTGCTGCACCTCCGAGAGCAGGTGCGATGAGACCAGCACCGTGCGACCCTGTCGCGCGAGCTGGCGCAGCAGCCCGCGCATCCACTTGATGCCCTCAGGGTCGAGGCCGTTCGAGGGCTCGTCGAGCACGAGCACGCCGGGGTCGCCGAGCAGGGCATAGGCGAGCCCGAGGCGCTGCCGCATCCCGAGGGAGAAGCCGCCCACCTTGCGGTCGCCCACCGCCCCCAGCCCGACCGTCGCCAGGGTCTCGTCGACACGCGATGTCGGGATGCCGGCGGCCTGCGCGTACACCTTCAGGTGGTTCGCGGCCGTGCGGCCCGGGTGGAAGCTGGATGCCTCGAGCACCGCGCCCACCGTCTGCAGTGGCTGCCGCAGCTTGGCGTAGGGCACGCCGCCGATGGTCGCCGTGCCTTCGGTGGCGCCGATGAGCCCCAGCAGGATGCGCAGCGAGGTCGTCTTGCCCGCACCGTTGGGGCCGAGGAAGCCGGTCACCACGCCGGGCTCGACCCTGGCTGAGAATTCCGACACCGCGGTGATGGCGCCGAAGCGCTTGGTGACCCGGGAGAATTCCAGCACCTGTCCTTCGGGCATCTGCCGAACCTCTCGTCGTCGGAGCAGTTCCCCCTATCTTTGCCGATCCTTCGTGCGGGACACGACAGCCCGGTCGGCGCGGCACACGGCCGATCCCGCGGGTACGGTTGCTGTCATGACGGAATCACGGATTCTGGCCCGCACGCGAGCCGGTGTCGGTCATCTGACGCTCAACCGTCCAGGTGCGCTCAACGCGCTCGACCTCGGCATGATCCGCGATCTCACGGCGGCGCTGGAGGGCTGGCGCCACGACCCGGAGGTGCGGGTGATCCTGCTCGACGGAGCGGGAGAGCGCGGCCTGTGCGCGGGCGGTGACGTGCGGACCCTCTACGACGAGATCGTGGCGGGGCGCCCCGAGGAGACCGGGATCTTCTTCCGTGAGGAGTACCGGCTCAACGCGCTCATCTCCGACTTCCCGAAGCCCGTCGTCGCGATCGCCGACGGCATCACGATGGGCGGCGGCATCGGGCTCGCCGGCCACGCATCGATCCGGGTGGTCACCGAGCGCTCGCGGCTCGCGATGCCCGAGACGCGGATCGGCTTCGCCCCGGATGTCGGCGGTACCTGGCTGCTCGCGCACGCGCCGGGCCGTCTTGGGGAGTATCTCGGCCTCACCGGCGCCACGATGAACGCGGCGGATGCCGTCTACACCGGATTCGCTGACATCGTCGTGCCGTCGGAGCGGCTCGACCATCTCGCCATGGGCCTCGCTGAGATTGAGCCTTCGTCGCTGCGCACCGAGGTCGACGCCCGGTGGGGCATGCGGCCCGATGCCTCCGACCTCAAGGGCGCCCGGGCATGGATCGACGAGGCGTTCGCCGCCGACTCGGTCGCCGAGATCGTCGCGCGGCTGCGGGCGCTGCATGTGCCCCAGGCTTCGAATGTCGCCGACACCCTCGAGACGCTGTCACCCACCGGGCTCGCCGCCACCCTCGCCGCGGTGCGCCGCGCCCGGCAGCTGCCCGACCTGCACTCCGCGCTGGCGCAGGAGTACTCGGTGGTGATGTGGTTCGCGACCAGTCAGCCCGACCTCGTGGAGGGCATCCGCGCCCAGCTCGTCGACAAGGACCGCACTCCGCGATGGAACCCGCCGGCGATCGCCGACGTGGGGCCGGAGGTCGCGGCATCCGCGCTGGCCTACCGGCCGTCCGTGCCGCTCTGGGGCTGACGTGGAATCCGCCGTCTCCACCGACCGGCGCCGACGGCGCTGGTCCCTCGGTGTCGCGCTGGACTGGTTCTTCTTCGTCTTCGCCGGCCTCGCCGCGATCTGGCTCGCCTATCTGAGCTTGACCGAGACGTTCACGCTCGGCTGGTGGGGCATCATCGCCGCGATCCTGTTCTGGGCGCTGCTGGCCTACCTGGTGCTGCCGCGTCTGCACCGCATCCTCACCACGATCTATGTGCCCGACTACTTCATCGGCCGCGCCCGCACGAGCGACGGGCTGCTCGGCGATCCGGTGAATCTCGCCTTCCGGGGCACCCGCGAGCAGATCGAGGCGGCCCTGCAGGCGGCCGACTGGACGCGCGCCGACGACGTGACCCTCGGCTCGTCGTGGCGCATCATCACCTCGACGCTCACCCGCCGCAGCTACTCCGAGGCACCCGTCAGCCCGCTGTTCCTGTTCGGCCGGCAGCAGGACTTCGCCTACCAGCAGGAGGTCGACGGCAACCCCGCCCAGCGCCATCACGTGCGGTTCTGGAAGTGCCCGGACGGATGGCTGCTGCCCGGGGGCACGCGCGTCGACTGGCTGGCGGCCGGCACCTTCGACACCAGCGTCGGCCTCTCCCTGTTCACGCTGCAGATCACGCACCGGATCGACGCGGACACGGACGTGGAGCGCGATCACATCGTGCAGACGGTGACGGCTGCCGAGCCCGCGGTGACACTCACGGTCATCGAGGACTTCTCCACCGGCTACCACGCGCGCAACGGCGGTGGGGACTCGATCCGCACCGACGGCGACCTGCCGATCATCGACGTGCAGGCGGTGACCCCGTGACCGAGCCGCACAAGCGCCCCGCGTTCGAGCCGCCCCAGCGGCTGCTCCAGCCGGTGACCGGCGATCAGAAGATGAAGCGCCCCGCCTCGACGGTGGCCGGCGTCGTGCTCGTTCTGCTGAGCGTGCTCGCGAGCATCGCGCTGCTCATCGAGGTGGCAGTGCGATGGGATTCCGATCCCGAGGGTGCCTCGTCCATCGTGGGCGATCTCGGGCTGGAGGCGGACGACAGGGCGGCGGGCCTGACGACCCTGCTCGTGACCGTCGGGATCGTGCTGCTGATCGAGGTGATCCTCGCCGTGCTGATCTTCCTCGGCCGCAACTGGCCGCGCGTGGTCGTGATGGCGTTCTCCGCGCTCTCGATCTCGTCGGTGTTCACCGCGTGGTGGGTGCAGGGCCAGGAGGTGACGCTGCGCACGAGCTTCATCTCGCTCGCCTTCGACATCCTCGTGCTGCTCGCGCTGTCCAGCCGCAGCGCCGCCGCGTATGCGCGCCGGAACCAGCGGGTCCGGGGAGTGTGATGTTCGACAGCCCGCTGTCCGCCTCGGCCTACGAGATCCTCGGTGTCGTCGCCACCGCCGAGCACGTCGAGCTGCGCCGCGCCTATCGTCTGCGGCTGCGCGAGACGCACCCCGACACCGGCGGCGACGCCGCCGTGTTCGTGCTGGTGCAGCGGGCGTGGGAGCTCGTCGGCACGCCGGAATCGCGTGCCGCGTACGACCGCGGCCACGGGTTCTCGAGCGGGAGCCTGTCCGCGCCCGGCGCCGACGATCTCGCCGGCTGGCGGCCGGCAGGACCGGCGCGCGACTCCCGGCCGCGGGCGCGCTCATACGGCCACCCGGGCGGGTGGCGCCGCGAGCGGTATCTCGTGCTCATCCGCGAGTGGGCGGGGCGCGGTGTCGAGGTTCCCGACCCGTACGACCCCGCCCTGGTGCGCACGGCGCCGCGCGAGCTGCGGCGGATGCTGGCCGACGCGCTCGCCGAAGAGGAGACGGCGCGCACCGTCGCCGATCTCGGCATGGGGTTCACGGTGTGGCACGACGTCGCGATCGACCGCGACCCCGAGGACAAGCTCGACCACGTCGTGCTGAGCCCATCAGGGCTGTACGGCGTGATGTCCGAGGACTTCGGGGGCCCGGTGGGCTTCCGCCGAGGTGAGATCACCGGCAACGGCATCGGGCGCTCCGCCCCCGTCACGTCGCTGCTCGGGCGCACCCGCACACTCGCGCGTGCGGCGCGGGTGCGCTTCGGCGGCGCCGTCGTGGTGCTTCCCGACGACGACCTCGCCCAGGCGGTGACACCGCTGGGCACCGTGCGCGGCACGCCGGTGGTGGTCGTGCGCCGCAGCGCGCTGGGTATGGTGCTGCGTCAGGGGGTGCCCGGCGCACGCGACATCGGGGGGAACGAGCTGTTCGACATCCGCGCGCGGCTGCAGCAGACCGTGCGGTTCGTCTGACGCACCCTCGGCAGTCAGCCGCCGAGGCCGAACAGCTCCACGGGGTGGGTCAGGCGCCACCAGGGGCTGGGGCCTTCCACATCGTCGGCGAGCCTCAGGTCGACGGTCTGTGCGTCCAGCGGGCCGGTCACCGTGAGCGCCCCCACGACATCGCCCTTGTCCGCCTTGCCGCCGAGAGCGAGGTCCATCGTCGCGGCCGGCGCCGAGCCGTTCCACAGCACCACCGAGGCATCCGCCGCCGCCACGACGTCCACCTGCTCGCCCCACGCCGTGGTCACCCGCCCCGCGGTGGTCCCCGCCGTGATGGCGGGCACCACCTGCACCTCGGACTGCAGCTGGGCGAACAGGTCGCGGGTCGCGGCGAAGCGCGCCTTCGCGCTCTTCTGGCCCAGCACCGCCGCATACAGCCGCACCGTCGTGTCGCCGATGGCGACGTCCTTTGCGGCCAGCAGCGTGTAGGTCTTGAGGGTGCCGGTCTTCAGCCCGACCACACCGGGGTCGGCCAGCAGCGCGTTCGTGTTCTCCACCGTCCCGGCGCCGGGCAGCTTGACGGACGGGGTCGCGACGATCTCGGCGATGACGGGGTGGGCGAGGGCGCGCTGGGCGAGGGGGACGAGCGCGGCCGGTGTGGCCGTGTTGTCGGGATCGAACCCGCTCGGGTCGACGACCCGGATGCCGGTGAGCCCGTACCGCGTCAGGTAGCGCTCGGCGGCGGACGCGAACACGGCGTCGTTGGGCCACAGCCCCGCCGCGAGGCGGTCGGCGTAGTTGTTGGCAGACCCGATGAGCATGGCCTGCAGCATCTGGTACTCGGTCAGCGATCCGCCGACGGGCACGTTCAGCGCCGACTGGCCGCTGGCCAGATAGTCGTAGTACTCGGCGCGGTCGCGGAAGGTGAACGAGTAGTCCGGCCCGGTCTCGCCGACCTTCAGCGGCAGCTCTTCGAGCACGAGCAGCGCGGTGACCAGCTTGGTGATGCTGGCCATCGGGGCCGAGCCGTCCGCGGATGCCAGTGCGCCTCCGATGCCCTGGACGGCGACCGCCGCGCTGCCGTCGCCGGGCCAGGTCGGGGCGGCCGCGGCCGCTGCCGCAGGCTGCACCTGCACCGCGGCAAGCTGCGGGGTGACCGCGTTCAGCGGCCAGAGCAGGGTCGTGATCGCGTAGGCGGCCACCACCAGCAGGACCAGCGCGACCGGCAGCACCGTGGCGGGGCGGACCGCCGACGGCATCCCCTTTCCGCCGAGGAGGTCGGCGGCCACCGGCTCGGGCATTGGAGAGACATCCATGCCGGTATTCGCATACGCTCCGTGTGCGATCGCGCTGGTGTCGACCCAGGCCAGCGCCGGGTGGGCGGCGGCCGGCGGCGCAAGCGCTTCGGGCGTCATCGTGCTCAAGACCGCGGCCCGTGTCGCGGCCTCGGCGACCGCCGTCGTGGCGACCGAGACCTCGCCCGTCGATGCGCGCCGAGTGCGCCGCGTCGGCGGCGCGGGGTCGGTCGTCGCGTCGTCGATTGCCACTCGCCTACGGTACATCGTGGATCGCGGATATAATCGACGCATCAACACGGGAGTCCGGTGTGCCGGGCTGAGAGGAAGCGACTCGCTTCGACCGTCGAACC
The DNA here is from genome assembly GCA_035703465.1 of Microbacterium sp. Lineage (GTDB taxonomy): Bacteria > Actinomycetota > Actinomycetes > Actinomycetales > Microbacteriaceae > Microbacterium. The sequence goes on from DASSYC010000108.1 coordinate 9,540, forward strand.
TGATCCGGATCATGCCGGCGCAGGGAGGAGAAAGAATGCACGTATCCACGTCCGCATCCGCGAATGCTCAGGCATCCGTCCGTCGCCTGCGCTGGCGGGTCGTCGACATCGTCGTGGCCAGCGTCATCGCGGTGGCCTGCGGCTTCCTGTTCTATGTGTGGAACTTCGGCTATGAGGCACCGGGTGCGGTGCTCAAGCCGCTGCTTCCGGGGCTTCAGGGACTGCTGGCCGGGCCCTGGCTGATCGCCGGTGTCATCGGGGGGCTGGTGATCCGCAAGCCGGGCGCCGCGCTGTACACCGAGCTCGTGGCGGCGACGGTGTCGGCACTCATCGGCAACCAGTGGGGCCCGCTCACCATGGTCTCGGGCCTGGTGCAGGGGCTCGGGGCCGAGCTCGTCTTCCTCGCCTTCCTCTACGGGGTCTGGCGCCTGCCCGTGGCGATGCTCGCCGGTGCCGGTGCGGGCCTTGCGTGCGGCATCAACGACCGCGTGCTGTGGTACCCGGGCGCCGACACGCTGTTCACCGTCGTGTACATCGCGTCGACCACGGTCTCGGGCATCGTGATCGCCGGCATCGGCGGCTGGTATCTCGTGCGCGGGCTCGCCGCGACCGGGGCGCTCAGCCGTTTCGCGGCCGGTCGCGACGTTTCTCGTCGCGTCTGACGTGACCGATGCTGCCGCCGTGACCCGGCCGGCGCTGCTGGAGGCCCGCGGCTGGGGCTGGCGCTACGCGACCCGCCGCGCGTGGGCGGTGCGCGGCGTGGATCTGCGCATCGAGCCGGGTGAGCGCGTGCTGCTGCTGGGCGCCTCGGGTTCGGGCAAGTCGACGCTGCTGCACGGCCTCGCGGGTGTGCTGGGCGGCGCCGACGAGGGGGAGCAGGAGGGCGAGCTGCTGCTGGACGGCATGCCCGCGGCATCCCTGCGCGGCCGCGTCGGACTCGTCCTGCAGGACCCCGACAGCCAGGCGATCCTCGCACGCGTCGGCGACGATGTCGCGTTCGGGTGCGAGAACCTGGGCGTGCCGCGGGCCGAGATCTGGCAGCGGGTGCGCGAGGCGCTGGATGCCGTCGGCCTCGACGTGGCGCTGGACCGGTCGACTTCGGCCCTGTCGGGCGGGCAGAAGCAGCGCCTCGCGCTGGCCGGTGTGCTGGCCATGCGGCCGGGTGCGATTCTGCTCGACGAGCCGACCGCGAACCTCGATCCGGACGGCGTCACCGAGGTGCGGGATGCCGTGGCCCGCTCGATCGCGGCCACCGGGGCCACCCTCGTGGTCATCGAGCACCGGCTGGACGTGTGGCTGCCGGTGGTGGACCGCGTCATCGTGCTCGGAGCGGGCGGCGTGCTCGCCGACGGTCCCGCCGACCGGGTGCTGTCAGAGCGCGGCGCCGAGCTCGCCGCGGCCGGAGTGTGGGTGCCTGGCATCCCCCCGGCCCCGCCGCCGCCGCCGGCCGCACCGCCCGGCGAGACGCTGCTGCGCGGGGCGGATCTCGTGGTCGCGCGTCGGCGCGGCGACCCGGTCGCCGGGCCACTGGGCGTCGACGTGCGCGCGGCGGAGGTGCTCGGCATCGTCGGCCCCAACGGGTCGGGGAAGTCCACGCTCGGCCTGACGCTCGCGGGACTGCCGCCGCCCGAGGCTGGGCGGGTCGAGGCATCCGCCGCGCTGTCGGCCGGGCTGGCCGGCGACCCGATCTCGTGGCCGGCGCGGGCTCTGCTCACCCGCATCGGCACCGTCTTCCAGGAGCCGGAGCATCAGCTGCTGGCCACCACCGTGCGCGCAGAGCTGGAGGTGGGACCGCAAGCGCTGGGACTGGATGCCGGCGAGATCACCGCGCGAGTCGACGAGCTGCTTGAGCGGCTCCGGCTCGCCGCGCTCGCCGAAGCGAACCCCTTCACGCTGTCAGGCGGGGAGAAGCGCCGGCTGACGGTCGCGGCGATGCTCGCGACCAGACCGAAGGTGATGGTGCTCGACGAGCCGACGTTCGGGCAGGATGCGGCGACCTGGGCGCAGCTGGTCGCCATCATCGCGTCGCTGCGCGACGGTGCGGATGGCGATGGCGCCGCCGTGGTCGCGATCAGCCACGATGCGCAGGTGCTCGACGCGCTGCACGCGCGCCGGCTCGTGCTGGGGGAGCGGTGACCCCGGTCGGGCGCGGCGTGGTCGCGCGCCTGAATCCGGTGGCGAAGCTGGCGGCTTCGCTGCTGATCGCCGTGCCGCTCGTGTTCACGATCGACCCGGTCTCGGCGGCCGTGGCCCTGGTGCTCGAGCTGCCCCTGCTGCTGCTTGCCGGGCTCACGCCGCGGCAGTTCTGGCTGCGCACCCTGCCGGTGTGGGTTGCGGCGCCGCTGGCGGGGATCACGATCGCGCTGTACGGCACGCCGGCGGGCACGGTGTACTTCGAGTGGTTCGTGGTGCGGATCAGCGAGGGCTCGCTGGTGCTCGCGCTCGCGACGATGTTCCGCGTGCTGGCGATCGGGCTGCCGGCGGTGGTGCTGTTCGCGACCGTCGACCCCACCGACCTGGCCGACGGGCTGGCGCAGCTCGTGCATCTGCCGGCGCGGTTCGTGCTCGGTGCGCTCGCGGGGATGCGGCTGCTGGGCCTGCTCGCCGACGACTGGCGCGCCCTCGCCCTCGCCCGGCGCGCGCGCGGCGTCGCCGATCGCGGCCGCGTGCGCCGCCTGCTCGGCATGGCCTTCGCGCTGCTGGTGCTCTCGATCCGGCGGGGGTCGGCGCTCGCGGTGGCCATGGAGGCGCGGGGGCTCGGGGCATCCCGCCATCGCACCTGGGCCCGCCAATCGCGGTTCGGTGGGGGCGACGTGCTGCTGCTGCTCGCCGGCGCCGCCATCTCGGGCACCGCGATCGCGGTGGCCGTGGCCGTCGGCGCGTGGAATCCGGTGCTGACCGCCTGAGGGCGGCGAGTCTGGCTCAGCCGAGCAGCTCGTCGCGGAGGATCCTGGCCCCGTTGTGCTCCTCGTCGTGCGACCCATACAGCAGGGTGACGACGGGATGCTTCGCCAGATCGTCGCGCAGCTCTCCCAGCGCGGGGTTCGAGCCAAGCTCCTTGCGATACGCCGACTCGAAATCGGGCCAGCTCATGCCGTCGTGGTGGAAGGCAACCCGCAGGTCGGGGGAGGGCGCGATCTCCTTCGCCCACAGATCGAGCCTCGCGTGCTCCTTCGAGACACCGCGCGGCCACAGGCGATCCACCAGCACGCGGAACCCGTCGTCCTTGTCCGCCTCGTCGTAGACCCGCTTGATCCGGATGTCCATGACGCCAGTCTGCCCCCGATCCGCGCAGACGGGCCCGGTAGCCTTGAAGCGCTGATTCGAAGGAGAGCACATGCACATCGACAGAGCGGTCGCCCTGGTCACCGGCGGCGCCAGCGGACTGGGTCTGGCCACCGCACGACGCCTGGCCGCGGCCGGCGCCGTCGTCACGATCGTCGACCTGCCGAACTCGGCGGGGGCCGAGATCGCCGCCGAGCTGGGCGGGATCTTCCAACCGGCCGATGTCACGAGCGAAGAGCAGGTGCGCGCAGCCGTCGCAGCGGCCGCCGCGCACGGTCCGCTGCGCGTGGTCGTGAACTGCGCGGGCATCGCCCCGCCGGCGAAGGTGCTCGACCGCGAGGGCAATCCGGCGAACCTCGCGGACTTCGAGAAGATCATCCGCATCAACCTCGTCGGCACGTTCAATGTCACCTCACAGGCGGCGGCAGCCATGGCCGTCACCGAGCCCGACCCGGTCAGCGGCGACCGCGGAGTCATCGTCAGCACGGCCAGCGTCGCGGCCTTCGACGGCCAGATCGGCCAGCCCGCGTACTCGGCGAGCAAGGGCGGCGTGCACGCGATGACGCTGCCGATCGCGCGCGAGCTGGCTCGATACGGCATCCGGGTCTGCACGATCGCGCCGGGCATCATGGAGACCCCGATGCTCAAAGGCCTGCCCGAGGCGGCCCAGGCCTCGCTCGGAGAGCAGGTGCCGTACCCGTCGCGCCTCGGCCGGCCCGACGAGTATGCGGGCCTGGTCATGCACATCATCGAGAACGGCTACCTCAACGGCGAGACGATCCGACTCGACGGTGCGATCAGAATGGCGCCGCGATGAACGGGCCGATCCTCGTCTCCGTCACGGACGGCCTTGCCCGCCTGACCCTGAACCGGCCGGATCGACTGAACGCCTTCGACGCCGAGCTCGCGCACGAGTGGGCCCGAGTGACCGCCGAGGTTGTCGCGCGCGACGATGTGGGTGCGATCGTGCTGGATGCCGCGGGCACGGCGTTCTGCGCCGGCGGGGACGTGCTCGCCATGTCGCACGGCCTGGGTTCGGGCACGGAGATCACGGCGCTTGCGGAGGTGATCAACCTCGGCATTCGCGCCCTCACCGAATCGGCGATCCCCGTGGTGGCCGCAGCCCACGGCACGACCGCCGGCGGCGGGCTCGGCATCCTGATGTGCTCCGACTATGCGATCGTGGGCGCGGACTCGAGGATCGGCAGCCGTTACGCCAACATCGGCCTCACGCCCGACCTGTCGGTGACCGCGCAGCTGGCCCGCGCCATCGGCGAGCGCCGGGCGCTCCAGCTCGTGCTGCAGGACCACATGCTCACCGCGCAGCAGGCGCTGGACTGGGGGCTGGTCGCGGAGGTCGTCGCGGGCGCGGATGCCGCCGCCACCGCCGATGCCGTCCGTGCCCGCGCGGACGAGATCGCCCGGTTCTGGCTCGCCGGAGCGCATCGCGCGTACGGACAGGCCAAACGGCTCGTGCGCTCGGAGCCGGCGCGCTCGTTCGCCGAGCAGCTCGCCGAGGAGGCCCGCACGATCGGCGCCGCGTACGAGACCGCGGACGCGCAGGCGCGGATCGCGGCGTTCGCCGAGGCATCCGCTCGCCGTGCGTCTCGCCCCGCACCCTCGCAGGAGAACTCATGACATCGCTCGCCGGCAAGACCATCCTCATGTCGGGCGGCAGCCGCGGCATCGGACTCGCGATCGCGCTGCGTGCGGCGCGTGACGGGGCGAACGTCGCGCTGCTGGCGAAGACCGACACCCCGCATCCGAAGCTCGAGGGAACCGTTCACACGGCGGCCGAGGCGATCCGCGCCGCGGGGGGTGCCGCGCTTCCACTCGTCGGCGATGTGCGCAGCGACGACGACATCACCGAGGCGGTGCTCAAGACTCAGGGCGAGTTCGGCGGCATCGACATCGTCGTCAACAACGCCTCGGTCATCGACCTGTCGCGCTCGCTCGACCTCGCGGCGAAGAAGTACGACCTCATGCAGGACGTCAACGTGCGCGGAACGTTCATGCTCTCGCGCGCCGCGATCCCGATGCTCAAGGACGCCGAGAACCCGCACATCCTGTCGCTGTCCCCGCCGCTGAACCTGTCGCCGAAATGGCTCGGCGCGCACACCGGCTACACACTGGCGAAGTACGGGATGACGATGGCCACACTGGGGCTGGCGGCCGAGTTCGCGCGCCACGGCATCGCCGCGAACACCCTGTGGCCGCGCACCACCATCGCGACCGCCGCGGTGCAGTTCGCACTCGGCGGCGACGCCATGATGAAGGTCAGCCGCACGCCGGAGATCTACGCCGACGCCGCCCACGCCGTGCTCACGCGCCCGGCGAGTGAACTCACGGGCCAGACGCTCATCGTCGAGGACGTGCTGGCCGAGGCCGGCATCACCGACTTCTCGGGCTACGCCGCCCTGCCTGGCACGCCGGACGACCAGCTGTTCCCCGACATCTTCCTCGACTGAGTCGCACGGGGCCGAACGACATCACCCGCCGTCGAGGTGCGGCCCCACGAGCACGTCGACGTGTCCACCCGGACGCCACCAGAACCCGAGGCTGTCGCTGGGACCCATTCCGTCCGGGCGCTTGCTCAGCTCGGCGTGCGAAACGGCGAGGAGCAGGCTGCCCTCGTCGAAGTCGGCGGGCTCGGTGCATCGCCCTCGTGTGCTGTCGCCGATCTCGACGACCAGGCATGCGCTGCCCGCTTCGGCCCGGCCGATCCACAACTGGTCGACGTAGTAGCTGCCGAGTCGATCGAGCCATTGCGCCGGACTCGCATCCGGCAGGTCGGGCACGGCTCTGGCCGGCAGGTCGACGTAGTCGCCGAAGGAGCCGTCCAGGGGAATCGACAGCAGCAGCCTGGTCTGCGGCGCCATCACGAACGCCGCGACGGCCGGGTCGGCGATCTCGAGGCCCGTCCGGGCGTCGAGATGCACGACGGACTCGGATGCATCGCGCGCGTACATGCTCGCCCACGCGAGCGCCCCGAGCAGGAGCGCCGCCGCGGCACACGAGGCCAGGAGTGCGGTGTGCCAGGCGGGGCGCCGGGATGCCGCAGGCCCCGGTGCGTTCGCATTCGGCGAGGCGACGGGCTCACCGCCATCCGCACCGGCGTCCCGCCCGCGCAGCTGATCCTCCAGCGCGATGAGCTGTGCACGTGCCGCGGGGTCGCTGTCGATGTCAGCGTCGGGCCCGTAGGCGCGCCGGCGGAGGACAGCGAGCTCCCGCTCCTCCGCGTCGCGGTCCATGGCATCCATTGCTCCCTCAGGCCGCCCGCGCCCCGCGTCACCCGGCGATGAGCCCGAGGCGCACGAAGGCGTTGTGGATGCCCGCCTCCAGCACCGAGGTCGTCACCAGGTCGGCGCCCGCCTTGAGCTCGTCGGGTGCATTCCCCATCGCGACGGCCGTGCCGCACACCTCGAACATCTCGACGTCGTTCCAGCTGTCGCCGACCCCGACCGCGCGCGCCGCGTCGACGCCGAGTCGGTCGAGCACCAGCTCGATGGCCGACCCCTTCGTCGTCCCCGATTGATTGACCTCGCCGTTCGCGCCGCCCGGGAGCAGCAGGCTGCCGAGCACGACGTGGAAGTCCGCGCCCAGAGCAGCGCTGAGCAGCTCGTGCCCGTCGGCCCGCTCGCTGACGAAGAAGGCCTTGTTCAGCCGGTCGAGATCGGCCGCAGCGAGTCCCGGGGGGTCGGTGAAGGCCAGTCCAGCCATCGCATCCTCTGGACCGTCGTGGTCGCGTTCCCGGAGCACGCGCAGGAACTCCGCGAGCACCGACCGCATGCCGTCGCTGGCATACACGCCGTCATTCGATTGGAGGAAGAAATGGATGCCCAGGCGCGTCAGCTCCTCAATGAGGTGATCCGCCGCCCGCCGCGGCAGCGGCCGATCGACGACCACCTCTTGGCCCAGCGTCGCGCGCGCACCGCTATCGGTGATCGCGCCGTCGAACCCGATGCCGGTGACGCCGTCGGGCAGCTGCGCGGCCGATCGACCCGTGCTCAGCAGCACGAGGTGGCCTGCCGCACGTGCCGCGCGAATGGCCTCCGGCGTTGACGGGTCGATGTGCAGGCCGTGCTCGAGGATCGTTCCGTCGATGTCGAGGAACACGACGCGGCGGCCGGGCAGCAGTCGGGGGCTCACGGCATCCATTCTCCCCCGCCGCCCTCTCGCCCGGCTCGTGCAGGTCTGTCGCCTACCCTGAGTGCATGACCGAGGCCACGCCCGACCGACAGATCCGCCCTCGGACTGCGCCCGGGTCCTCTGCCGCACCGCAGGTGCGGCCTCGAGCAGAGGGCTGGACCCAGAAGACGGATGCCTCGGGCCGACCGCTGCTGCAGTTCGCGTCGCCGCGTCGCGGCAAGCCGCCGGTGCACCTGGCCGACCTCACGCCCGAGCAGCGGGTGGAGAAGGTCACCGAACTCGGGATGCCGGGCTTCCGGGCTCGACAGCTCGAGAAGCACTTCTTCCAGCACTTCACCCACGACCCGGCCGCCATGACCGACCTGCCCGCCGCCGGCCGCGAGGAGTTCGTCCACGGCATGCTGCCGCCGCTGCTGACCGAGGTCCGGCGCCTGCAGACCGACAGCGGCGACACCATCAAGTTCCTATACAAGCTGCATGACGGCGCGCTGGTCGAATCGGTGCTCATGCGCTACCCCGGCCGGATCACCCTGTGCGTGTCGAGCCAGGCCGGCTGCGGCATGAACTGCCCGTTCTGCGCCACTGGCCAGGCCGGTCTCACCCGAAACATGTCGGCGGCCGAGATCGTCGAGCAGGTCGTCCGCGCCAACGCGTTGATCCGCGCCGGTGGACTGGGGGCGGCAGAACACCGCGACGAACGGGTCTCGAACATCGTCTTCATGGGCATGGGCGAGCCGCTCGCCAACTACGCACGTGTCATGCAGGCAGTTCGGGTGATGACGGACAGGAAGCACGGCATCGGCATGAGCGCCCGAGGCATCACCGTCTCGACGGTGGGGCTCGTGCCGGCGATCACGAAGCTCGCCGGCGAAGGCATCCCCGTCACCTTCGCGCTCTCGCTGCATGCGCCCGACGACGAACTGCGCGACGAGCTCATCCCGGTCAATTCCCGCTGGAAGGTGGACGAGGCGCTGGATGCCGCGCGCGCCTACTTCGACGCGACCGGCCGCCGGGTCTCGATCGAGTACGCGCTCATCAAGGACATGAACGACCACGGCTGGCGCGCCGACCTGCTCGGCGACAAGCTCAACGCGCGCGGGCGCGGCTGGGTGCATGTGAATCCGATCCCGCTGAACCCGACTCCCGGTTCGATCTGGACCGCCTCGACGCGCGCCGCGCAGGACGAGTTCGTGCGCAGGCTGGAGGCCCGAGGCATCCCCACCACCCTCCGCGACACCCGCGGCAAAGAGATCGACGGTGCGTGCGGCCAGCTCGTCGCCACGACGCAGGACGAGGAGCTCGCCGCGGTGACGCCCCTCGAAGCGTGAATCCGGACTCGACCTCGACGACCCGCGAAGGCCCGGACCGACTCCGCGGCACGCGGCAGCGTTCTGCGGTGTCGCCCACCGGGCGGCGTTCAGAAGGGTGGGGTGTTTTGGTCGGCGGGTTGGAAGGCGGGGACGTGTCGTTCGGGTTTGACGATGTAGCGTCTGCCGGTGGGGGAGGTCCATTCGATGGCGCCGCCGCTGTCGGGGAGTTGGTGGATGGTCCATCCGCCGTGGTGTTTGACGGTGTGGTGGCCTTGGCAGAAGGGGC
>DASSYC010000152.1:0-13764 GCA_035703465.1 Microbacterium sp.
ACCTCCTCGTCGTCGAAGGCGCGCGCTCCCGCGAGCACCACCCGTGACGGCGGAATCGTGCCCGCGGCGATCGCGAGGTCGTCCGGTCCCTCGCCGAGCACGGCGGACAGCGCCATGCCGGCGAAGGCGCCGGACGGCGAGGTGGCCGGGGTGTTGAGGTCGGGGTGGGCGTCGAGCCAGACGACGGCGAGGCCGGGCGAGCGCACGGCGGCGGCGCCGATGGCGGCCACCGACACCGCACAGTCCCCGCCGATGACGACGACCGGGTCGGCGCGCCCCGCGAGCACCTCATCGAGCTGTGTCCGGATGCGGGCGAGCGCGCTGTAGCGGCGCACGCCGGTCTCGAGAGCCTCACCGGCCTCCAGCGGCAGATCCAGGGTGACGCACGCGGCGCGCGGCAGATCGCCGGAGATCGCCTGCGCGCCGTCGACCAGCATCATGGCGCGCGCAGACGGCGACCCCTGCCACTGCGGGACGATCACGAACCGGGCCATACGACCATCCTTCCGCACGCGCGGGACGGGCGCCGCAAACCCGGAGGGAACCGCGGCGCCCGTCGTGCGCGCTCAGTCCGCGGACGCGTCGATCGCGGCCGGTGCCGGCGCTGACCCGACGGCGGGCGAGCCCGCCTTCAGCGCGGCCAGCCGCGCCTCGACCTCGGTCAGCTCACCCAGATCGTCGAGCGAGTTGAACTGCGAGTCGAGACTCGACGCCGCCAGCTCCTGCTTGCCCTGGGCCAGCGCCTCCTGGCGGCGGACCTTGTCCTCGAAGCGGCCCAGATCACTGGTCGGGTCGAGCACGTCGATCGACTTGACCGCGTCGTGCACCTTGTTCTGCGCTTCGGCGACCTTGGCACGCGCCAGCAGCTCGGTGCGCTTCGACTTCAGCTGCTCCAGCTTCTGCTTCATGCCGTTGAGGCCGTCCTTGAGCTTGTCGACCACCTCGTTCTGGGCGGCGATCGTCGGCTCAGAGCTCTTCGCCTCGTTCTCGGCGGAGATCTGACGCTGCAGGGCGATCTTCGCGAGATTGTCGAACTTGTCGGCATCCGCCGTGCTTCCGGCCGTGCGCAGCTCGTCGGCCTTGCGGCTGGCCGCGAGAGCCTTCTGGCCCCATTCGCCGCCTGCCTGCACGTCCTCCTGGTGGTCGCGCTCGAGCAGCCGCAGATTCCCGATGGTCTCGGCGATGGCCGACTCCGCGTCCGCGATGTTGTTCGTGTAATCGCGGACCAGCTGGTCGAGCATCTTCTGAGGATCCTCCGCCTGGTCGATCAGCGCGTTGATGTTGGCTCTCACGAGCGTTGAGATTCGCCCGAAGATGGACTGCTTTGCCATCGTGTGTTCCTTCCCTTCCGAAGTTGTCTCTGCGGCCTAGAAGCGGCCGCCTCCCCTGCGGCCGCGGGTTCCCCCGCCGCCGAAGCTTCCCGAGCTGCGCCCGCCGCCGCCGAAGCCGCCGCCTCCGCCGAACATGCCGCCGCCCGAAGACCTGCGGCCGCCGCCTCCGCCGAGCATCGAGTTGATGACGATCCCGCCCAGCACCGCGCCGAGGATGTTGCCGCCCCCGCCCCCGCCGCCGCCGCCGCCTCCGCCGAACATGCCGCCGCCCGAGAAGGCGCCGACGTCGTTCTGCGCGAACTGGATCGCCTGTCCGGCCAGCTGATTGGCGCGCTGCGCGTAGGCGAGCGCCTGCTGCGGATCGGATGCCTGCAGCTGGCGTGCCTGCACGAGCGATGCGCCGGCCTCGGCCAGTCGGGTGCGCGCCTCGGCTCCGACCGCCCCACGGCGGGCGGTGATGTAATCCTCTGCCGCCGAGACCTGCGCCTGGGCCTGCATGACGAGCTGACCGAGCTGCTGCTGGGCACGCCGCGCGGCCTCCTGCTGGTCGCGCACGCCGGCGACGAGGGTGTCGATCTGGGTGTTGGCGGCATCCAGCGACTCCAGCACCCGCAGCGGCGCCAGCTGCGCGGCCCCGGCGGCCGCGGTGGCCGATGCGATTGCCTGCTGCGTCGAGGCGATGACCGGCGCGAGCCGGCCGTCGGCGTCGGGCATCGCGGAGGCGGCGGCGACATCCTGCTGCAGGTTCGCGACGAGCTCCTTGATCGAGATCTCCGCCTTGGCCAGGTCGTCGCCGAGATTGCCCACCGCATCGCTGAGCAGCCCCGCCTGATCGACGGCCTCCTCCGCGGCGCGGATGCCGACGGCCGCCTCGCCCCCCTTGCCGGCGCCGATGGCCTGCTGGGCCTGCGCGAGCTGCTCGTCGGCGAAGGCGAGCCGCTGCCGCGCCTGATCGGGGTTGTCGGCGATGGTCGCCAGGGCGGTGGGCGCGTAGCGGCCGCCGAGTGCGGCCAGGGATGCCTCGGCCTGGGCGATCCGCGGCTGGACCGCCGTGCGCAGCTCCTGCACCTTGGCCAGCGCCTCCGGCGCGTTCTGCTCGAGTTTGCGCAGCTCGTCGAAGGCGGCGGCCTTCTCGTCGAGCATCGCACTCGCGTCCCGGCACAGCTGCACGATCTGCGCGTTCCAGTCACGGACCTCCGTCTCGGTGTCCGGAACGGCATCGTCGAGGTTCTGCTTGAGGTGGAACGCCTGGTCCAGCTTGGCCTTGGCGGCCTCCAGGGCCTCCTCGAACTCGGCTGCGGCGGCGTCGCCGAACTGCGCGCGCGCGAAGCCGAGCTCCTCCTCGCTGGTCTTGATCGCGTCGTCCATCTCGACCAGGGCCGAGCCCGCCTGGCGCTCGAGATCCTTGGTGGAGAGCTGTTCCACCGGGGTCGCCTCGGCACCGGCGCCGCCCCTGCGACGGCTGCGCACGATGAGCCAGATGATGATGCCGATGACGACGAGCACGACGATGACGATGACGACAACCGTCACGACTCCGCCGCCGGGGTCGCCTCCGGTTCCGCCGCCGCTGCCGCCCGCTGCGGCGTCGGCGAGGCCGTTCGCGGCGGCGTCAACGGCTCCCAGCCAGTTCTCCGACGCCAGCTGCGGCTGGATGAGCTGCTGCTCGATGGTGCCCAGCTGCTCATCGGTGACGGGGCCCGAGGTGTCGCCCGAAAGATAGAACTGGCGCCCCTCGACGGCGACGGCCAGCAGGTACTGGGTCGGGCCCAGACCGTTGGCCGTGGCGACCTCGTTGGCCCACTGCTCCGAGCTGGAGGGGTTGGTGAAGTCGTCGACGAAGACCACCCACAAGTCGAGGTCGGTCTGGGCACGCAGCTGCTCCAGGCGCTCCTGCGCGCTGGACTCCTCTGCGCCGGAGAGCACACCCGCGTCATCCAGCACGTAGCCCGAGCCCAGCTTGACGGGATCGGTGCTGGGGACGGCACCCACCGCCGCTGCCGCCGGGCCCGCCGCCAGCAGCGTCAGCAGCGCCACAGCAGCCGCCCAGCCTCTCCGCATCCGCGCCCCCTCTTGATCCGTGTCCGTTGCGAGTCCGAGTTCCACTCTATTGATGGCCGAGTTCCACTCTATTGATGGCCCGGTGCGCGGCGGTAGGCCCGCCGCCCCGGTAGCGTTCTGCGGCGGAGGGATGCTATGGACGACCGCTATGGGCAGGATGTGCTCGCCCCGGGCTGGCGCGCGCGCATGTCGCCGGCCATCGCAGAACTGCCGGCGTCTCCCGGCCTCGTGCTGGAGCTGGCCGGCGACGGCTTCGTCGGCGAGGTGACGCGGGTCTGGCCGCGCGAGCTGGAGCTGGAGGATCGGCACGGCAGGCGACGCCTCTTCCCGCTGGACGCGGGCTTCCTCCTGGAAGGGGAGCTGGTCCGGCTCATCCCGCCGGAAGCCGCGGATGCCGCGACCGGCAGGCGCCGCACGGCCTCGGGATCGTTCGCCGTCGAGCAGTCGCGAGCCCGGGTGGCGCGGCCCGGTCGCATCCTGGTGGAGGGCCGCCACGACGCCGAGCTGATCGAGAAGGTGTGGGGCGACGACCTGCGGGTCGAGGGGGTCGTCGTCGAGTACCTTCAGGGCGTCGACCTCCTGGATGCCGCGCTGCGCGACGACCCGCCGTCGCCCGGCCGGCGCTGCGGGGTTCTCGTCGATCACCTCGTACCCGGCTCGAAGGAGTCGCGCATCGCCGCGGAGGTCGCCGCGGGTCCCTTCGGCGCCCACGTGCTGATCGTGGGCCACCCGTTCGTGGACGTGTGGCAGTGCGTCACGCCTGCTGCCCTCGGCATCGCGCGCTGGCCGGAGGTGCCGCGATCGGTCGACTGGAAGACCGGGGTGTGCCGGGCACTCGGCTGGCCCGCCGAGACTCCGGCCGACCTCGCCCGTGCCTGGCAGCGCGTGCGAGGGGCGGTGTCCGGCTATCGCGACCTCGAGCCCGCGCTGCTGGGCCGGGTGGAGCAGCTGATCGACTTCGTGACCGAGGACTGAAGCGAAGCATCGATAGCCTGGTCGGATGCCGCAGCCGCCCGACGCGCCCCGCGCCTTCCGCGACTCCCCGGTGTCGTTCGTGCGTCGCGGCGGACGCATGTCGGACGCGCAGCAGCGTGCGCTCGCGGAGCTGGCTCCGCATTACCTGCTCGAGTTCCCGCGCGACCTGGCGGCGACCTCGGTGCATCCGGATGCGCGGCTGGATCCCGTCGCCGCGTACGGGCGCACCGCAGCTCTGATCGTGGAGATCGGCTCCGGCCAGGGGCACGCGATCGTGCACGCGGCATCCACCCGCCCGGAGGACGACTTCCTCGCCGTCGAGGTCTACCTCGCGGGGCTGGCCCGCACCATGCTCGACGCCCACCGGGCCGGCGCGCGGAATCTGCGGCTCGTCGAGGCGAACGCCCCGGAGGTGCTCGGGCATCTGCTGCCCGAGGCATCCGTCCGTGAGCTCTGGGTGTTCTTCCCCGATCCCTGGCACAAGGCGCGCCATCACAAGCGCCGCCTGGTCAAGGCCGGCTTCGGCGCCCTCGCGGCGCGCGCACTGGAAGACGGCGGGATGCTGCGGCTCGCCACCGACTGGGAGGACTACGCGCTGGAGATGCGCGACGTGCTCGACGCCGAGCCGGACTTCGAGCGCGCTTTCGCGGGGGAGTGGGCGCCGCGCTTCGACGGCCGGGTCGTCACGGCATTCGAGCGCAAGGGCGCGGCCGCCGCCCGGATCATCCAGGATCTCGCCTACCGGCGGAGGGCCAGGACGTGACCGCGCGCGCCACGATGCCGGTCATGCGCCCGCTGGTGTCGATCGAGATCGTGCCGGCGCTGCTGGTGTGCGCCGCTGCACCGGCGTTCTTCGTCGCCCTGCTCCCGTGGCTGGGCTGGCTGCTGCTGGCGGCGGGCCTGGGCCTTGCCGCGCTCCTGCCGGGCCGCGCGTCCCTGCTGCGCGACCTGTCGCTCATCGCGATCGGGCTGCTGATCGTGAGCTCGATCCCCCTGGCAGCGCAGCTGGACAACGCCGCGATGCTGCGATTCACGCTCGCGCTCGGAGGCGCGGTCGCGGTGCCGTACGTGGTGTCGCGCTGGGTCTACCGCGATCGCGCGATCGGCTTCCCGTGGCGCGGCGGTGGCCGGTGGGGCCGGCTGCACTGGAGCTGGCTGGTCGCCGTCCTCGTTCTCGGCTGGCTGATCCTGCCGTTCTACTTCATCAGCTCCGGGGTGTACCAGAACTGGCCGGTCGTCGACAGCCCCGAGCTCATCGCCCGGCTGTTCGTCGGCGTCGGCGCGGTCGGGATCTGGGACGAGCTGTTCTTCATCTGCACGTGCTTCGTGCTGCTGCGCCGCCATTTCCCGGACGGTCTGGCCAACGTGCTGCAGGCCATCGTCTTCGTGTCGTTCCTTTGGGAACTCGGTTACCGCGCCTGGGGGCCGTTGCTGACCATCCCGTTCGCGCTGCTGCAGGGGTTCATCTTCATGAGGACGCACTCGCTCGCGTACGTGGTCACCGTGCACCTGCTCTTCGACGCGGTGGTGTTCGCCGTGCTCGTGCACGCGCACAATCCGGGGCTGCTCAGCGGATTCTTCCTCGTCTCGCCCTGAGACTGCCCAGAGGTCGCCCAGGGTGGTCGGATAGCCTCGATCCGGGTCCCGACAGGGCCCCCGGACGAGGGATCAGTACCCGGTGCGCGACAAGACTGGCCATGGAGGCGAGTGCTGTGTCGTGGGTCATCCTCATCGTGTCCGGAGTGTTCGAGGCGGTCTGGGCGGTCGCGCTCGGCAAGTCCGAGGGGTTCACCCGGCTGTGGCCGAGCGTCATCTTCGGCGCCGCGCTCATCGTGAGCATGGGGGGCCTCGCCTGGGCCATGCGCGAGATCCCGACCGGCACCGCCTATGCGGTGTGGGTGGGCGTGGGCGCCTCGCTTGCCGTCGTCTACGGGTGGGTCACCGGCGACGAGTCGTTCTCGATCATCAAGATGCTGCTGATCCTCGGGCTCGTCGGCTGCATCGTGGGACTGAAGCTCGTCAGCGGCGACTGACTCACGCGGTCGCGCTGGGCGTCGGCGTCGGGGTGGGGGTGAGCACCGGCCCGGGCGCGAACAGCCCCGGCCACAGCGACGCCGCGATCGGGTAGCCGATGAAGGCCACGATGTCGATGACCACGTGGGCGATCACCAGCGGCATGACCCGTCCCCAGCGCCGGTAGCACCAGGCGAACACGATCCCCATCGCGACGTTGCCCACGATCGCCCCGAACCCCTGATACGCGTGGTACGCCCCGCGCAGCGCGGCCGTCGAGAGGATGATGGTCCACGTCGCCCAGCCGAGGCGCTTGAGGCGGTCGAAGAGGTAGCCGATGAAGATCACCTCCTCCGTCAGCCCGGCGCGCAGCGCCGCGAGCAGGAGGGCGGGGATCGTCCACCAGGAGGGGTCCAAGGGCGCGGCAGCCACCTGCACGGTGATGCCCAGCGCGCGACCGGCCGCGTAGAGGGCGAGCCCGGGCACTCCGATGACGACCACCAGGAGCAGCCCGCGGCCGAGATCGCCGGCGAAGCGGCGGAAGTCCAGCCCGATGCGGCGGAACGCCGAGACGCCCGGCTCCCACAGCAGGTAGATCGCCAGCGCCACGGGCGCGAGCGCGAAGACCTGGCCGAGGAACTGGTACAGCACATCCCAGAACCCGGCGGCATCCGCGGAGGGGTTCAGGGAGGTCTGCTGATCGCCCAGCGAGACCTCGCGCTGGAGGGCCTGAACGAGCGCGAGCAGGGAGTAGATCGCCGATCTGCCCACCGACAGGGCGAGGACGATGCCGATCTCCCACCACAGGCGGGATCTGCTCGCGGCGGCGGGGGCGGACACCTTGTCAGGATGACACACGGCGGCGAATTTGAGTTAAGGATATGTAACGTTTGCCGCAGGTGTTTTGTCACTTCCGCCGCACGTGCTTAAGGTGTGACGTATCCGTGTCCAGTGCAGTGCATGCTGGATGCTCCACCCCTTGCACAGGAGGAAATGTGAAGATCTCACGTCTATTGGCGGGCGTGGGCGCTGTCGCCGTCGGGGGCCTCGTGCTCTCCGGCTGCGGTAACCCGTACCAGTCGGAAGTCGTTGAAGGCACCGAGATCAACGTCGCCTACAACGAAGGCTTCATGGCCTTCAACTCGAACAGCAGCGCGGGCAACAACACCGCGAACTCGAACGTCAAGTACATGACGGACATGGCATCGTCGTGGGCGTACTACGACAACACCCCCGAGCTGGTGAAGAACACCGACTTCGGCACGTACGAGAAGAGCAGCGACGACCCGCTGACGGTGGATTACAAGATCACCGCCGACGCCGTGTGGTCTGACGGCGTTCCGATCGACGAGGCCGACATGCTCATGCATTGGGCGGCCATGTCGGGCAACGTCGAGGGCGGCTGGTCGCCGGCTGCGACGACCGGCTGGAACCTCATCACGAAGACCCCCGAGGTCGATGACAAAGAGATCACGCTCGTCTATGACGAGGCGTATGTGGACTGGGAGCTCGTCCAGCCTCTGGGCGTCTCCGCACACGGCACCTACGCCCTTGCCTACCCGGACGAGTACGCCGACGTGCAGGCCGCGTGGGACACCTACAAGGGCTCGCAGAGCGACGACGACTTCACGAAGTACTCGGATGCCGCCAAGAAGTTCGCCGAGACGGCCAAGCAGAAGGTCATCGACGCGATCACCAACGGCGACACCGAGGTCCTGACCAAGCTCGCCACCGCGTGGAACGACGCCTACGTCTACACCACGATGCCGGACAGCCCCGCCGCGTTCCTGACGGCCGGCCAGTACAACCTCCTGGAGACCAAGGAGGACGAGTACACGACGATCGTGGCGAACCCGCTGTTCACGTGGGGCGAGTCGCCGAAGTACGAGAAGATCACGGTCCGTGCGATCGCCGACTCGACGACGGCGCTGCAGGCGCTGCAGTCCGGTGAGCTCGACATCTGGTCGGGTCAGCCGACGGCCGACATCCTGGAGTTCGCGCAGGGCATCTCCAATGCAGAGGTCCAGCAGGGCATCCAGGCCTCGCACGAGCACGTCGACCTCACCGTCAACAACGGCGGTCTGTTCGACGCGGCCGCCTACGGCGGCGACGAGGCGAAGGCTCTGGCTGTGCGTCAGGCGTTCCTGAAGACGATCCCGCGTCAGGAGATCGTCGACAAGATCATCGTGCCGCTGCAGTCCGACGCGGTCGTGCGCAACGCCAACCTGGTCAGCGCCGCCGACACCGTGCGCTACCCGATCCTCACCGCGGACAACGGCTCGGCGGACTACACCGATGTCGACATCCAGGGTGCGATCGATCTGCTCGCGCAGGCCGGTGTCACCACTCCGATCGACGTGGGCTTCTGGTACCCGGAGGGCAACGTCCGCCGTGGTCAGGAGTTCGAGCTCATCGCCTCCTCGGCGGCGAAGGCCGGCTTCAACCTGATCGACCAGAGCGAGCCGAACTGGGCGTTCACCGACCCGTCGCAGTTCCCGATCAACCCGCACGACGCGGTGATCTTCGCGTGGTCGCAGACCTCGCTTGCCGTGGGTGGATCCGACCAGATCTACGCCTGCTACGACGACCCGGCAGCCAAGGGCGGCAACTACATGGGCTACTGCAACGAGGACGTCACCGACCTCCTGCACACGCTCAACGTGACTGCCGACGCCGACGAGCAGACCGACCTGCTGAACCAGGCCGAGCAGGGAATCTGGGCTGACGCTGTGACGCTGCCGATCTTCCAGTTCCCGGGCCTCACGGTCTCGAGCGACAAGGTGACCGGTGTCAAGGCCATGCCGCTGAGCCCGGACTACTTCTGGAACTTCTGGGAGTGGGCCCCGGCTGACGCCGCGGCCGAGTAATCCATCGATCGGGTGGACGGCTTCCGCCCACCCGATCGGCTTCAACCGGATGTGACTGCGGGTGCCGAGGCGAACCCTCGGCACCCACAGTCATGTCAGGGGCCGGCGAACCCGCCGCTGCGCACATCCTCGCGCTGCGAGGTCGGCTACGTAGTAGCTTGGGCTCGCGTGCATCGTCGCCCGCGAATGGAACCGATATGACATCAGCCATCGACAGCCGGGACCTCTCGTGCTGACATTCATCCTCAGACGCCTCGGTGCGACCGTGCTCGTGCTCATCGTCGCGTCGTTCATCGTCTACACCCTGAGCTCTATCGGCACCGACCCGCTTGCCGACCTCAAGCAGAGCAATGCCGCCAACCGCGAGGAGCGCATCCAGCAGCGGACCGAGCAGCTGCACCTGGACATCCCGCCGGTCCTGCGCTACTTCACGTGGCTGGGCGGCGCGGCCAAATGCCTCGTGTTCCAGTGCGACCTGGGCATCTCGTTCAGCCGCAGCGACCAGCCGGTGACCGAAGCCGTCGGTGCGGCGGCGACGTCCACGATCCAGCTCGTGACTGCGGCGACGATCATCGCGATCATCGTCGGCCTCACCGTCGGAATCCTCACCGCGCTGCGGCAGTACAGCGGCTTCGACTACACGACGACCTTCCTCACCTTCGTCGTCTACTCGCTCCCCATCTTCTGGATCGCCGTGCTGCTCAAGGAGTTCGGCGCGATCCAGTTCAACGAGTTCCTCGCCGATCCGCAGATATCCGTGTGGGTGATACTGCTGGTAGGGCTGATCGCCGGCGTCGTGCTGATGAGCATGCTCGGCGGCAACTGGCGAAGACGCCTCATCACCTTCGGCTCGGGGTTCGTCGTGGGCGCGGGCCTGCTCACCATCCTCGCGGTGACCGACTGGTTCGCCCACCCCACGGTCGGCATCATCGGCATCATCATCACCGGTGCGGCGGCGGCCGTCATCACCACGGCGATCTCGACAGGGCTGTCGAACCGCCGGGCGCTGCTGGCCTCTTTCATCGTCGTGGCGATCTGGGTGGCCGCCTGGTACCCGCTGCAGTACCTGTTCCTCTACGTGCCCGAGGGCTGGATGCTGCTGATCATGTACGTGGTCGCGATCGGGCTGGGCATCGGCGTGGGAGTCGTCATAGGCGGCGACGACAAGAAGCAGGTCGCTCGCACGGCGGCGATCGTGAGCTTCGTCACGTTCCTCGTCGTCGTCGTCGACCGCGTGCTGCTGGTCTACCCGGACTACCTGCAGCGGATACCGCAGAGCGGCGTGATCGCCACGATCGGTTCGCAGACGCCCGGCCTGCAGGGCGACATGTGGTTCCAGATCCTCGACGGCTTCGCGCACCTCATCCTGCCCACGATCGCGCTCTCGCTCGTCTCGATCGCCGCCTACACACGGTACGCGCGTGCAAGCCTGCTCGAGGTCATGAACCAGGACTACGTGCGCACCGCCCGGGCCAAGGGCCTGACCGAGCGCACGGTCGTCGTGCGACACGCCATGCGAAACTCCCTCATCCCGATCGCCACCATCGTCGCGTTCGACGTCGGCGCGCTCATCGGCGGCGCGGTCATCACCGAGACGATCTTCGCCTGGAAGGGCATGGGATCGCTCTTCGTCGACGGCCTGCGAAGAGGTGACGTGAACCTCGTCATGGGGTTCTTCGTCGTCACGGGTGTGCTCGCGGTCGTCTTCAACCTCCTCGCGGACCTCACATATTCCGCGCTCGACCCACGGATCAGGGTGAGCTGACATGACTACGACACCTCTTTCCCCTGCCGATGTCGTCGACGACCGCGGCGACGAGCAGTCCATCGAGCAGAAGGCCGTCGCCGGCCTCAGCCAAGGGCAGCTCGTCCGTCGCCGGTTCTTCCGCCACCGCGGGGCGATGATCGCGCTCGTGGTGCTGCTGCTGGTGATGCTCCTGGCGTTCACCTCGGTGGGCACCGTGGTCGGCGGCACAGGCAAGCTTCAGGCCGACGCGACGGGGACCCTGTCGATCAACGGATGGCGCATCGAGGGATGGTGGCCGCTGAACTGGTATACGGCTTACCCGATCGTCAACGGCGGCATGCCGACGATCACCTTGTGGCCATTCAGCCTCGGTGAGCATCCGTTCGGGCAGGACACGCTCGGCAAGGACGCGTTCGCTCAGGTGATGCGCGGCACGCAGCAGTCGATCACCGTGATGGTGCTCGTCGGCACCGTCTCGCTCATCGTCGGCGTGCTGCTCGGTGCGCTGTCGGGGTTCTACCGCGGCTGGATCGACTCGCTCATCATGCGCTTCACCGACGTGGTCATCATCATCCCGATCATCGTCATCGGCGCCATCTTCGGAAAGCTCTTCGGCGGAAACGCGATCGTCTTCGGCCTGTTCCTCGGGATCCTCAGCTGGACGGGGCTGGCCCGACTGGTGCGCGGCGACTTCCTGGCGCTTCGAGAACGCGAGTTCGTCGATGCCGCGCGCGTCGCAGGCGCCAGCAGCGGCCGGATCATCTTCCGGCACATCCTGCCCAACGCCGTCGGCATCATCATCGTCAACACGACACTGCTGATGAGCGCGGCGGTGCTCACCGAGGCGGCGCTGAGCTTCCTCGGCTTCGGGATCTCACCACCGGACGTGTCATTGGGTCAGATCATCTCGGAATACCAAGAGGCGTTCCGCACGCGGCCGTGGCTGTTCTGGTGGCCGGGTCTGTTCATCATCACGCTGGCGCTGTGCATCAACTTCATCGGCGACGGAATGCGCGACGCCTTCGATCCGCGTCAGCAGTCCAAGGTGAGCAAGCGCCGCGCGACGCGCGCCGTCGGCGCTGTGCCGTCGATCCAGGGCGTTCTCATCGAGACCGGCCCGACCAGCGAGGACGACGGACCCACCATCGACGAGTTCGAAGCGCTCCCCGGGCCTGAGGACGATCGGGGGCGTCAGCCGTGAGCGGCGGCCTGCGTCAGGCCGGCGAGCGCGGCCGCCACCAGCACGGCCGTCACGGCGATCGTCCACAGGTGCCAGGTCGTGACGGTGCCTCCGGGCAGCGCCGGGCCGCCCTCACGGCGGTAGCGCGCGAGAGCGGCCATGGCCAGCGCGGTGGCGTCGCCCGACTCGGTGCCCACCGCGTCCGACGGGCGTCGCACATCGCCTTCGCCGGGTGTGCCGGTCACCTCCTCGCGCCGCATGCCGAGGGCGCGGCGCGCGGCCGGCGCCGGTGCCGCCCAGGCGCGGATGTGCCGGCCGTCGACGGTGTGCACCGTGAGGGCATAGCGCGAGTCCACGCTGTCCACGTCGCCCCACGGCACCCGGTGGCTGCGGAAGACGTTGCGGATGTCGATGAAGCCATCTGTCATCCGCACACTGGGCTGGATGTAGACGGCGTAGCAGAGCCAGCCGAACGCGACGATCGGCGCGCCCCACGACAGGAGGGCGCCGACGCCGTTCCAGACGACGAGCGAGACGATGCCGACGACGCACAGCACGATGGCGATCGCGGCGAGGACCATGCCCGCGCGCGGACGGAAGACGACCGGATGTGGCACTCGCCCATCCTGACACGGGAGACGGACCGATGAGCTCGAAAGAAGGCCTGCGCGAGCACGGGGACGCCGAGAGCGCCGACACCACAGAGGGCCCCGTCCTCTCGGTGAAGGGCCTCAGCGTGGAGTTCTGGGTCGGCGAGAAGTGGGCCGCTGCGGCCAAGCACGTCACCTACGACCTCATGCCCGGTGAGGTGCTGGCCATCGTGGGCGAGTCCGGCTCGGGCAAGAGCACGAGCTCGATGGCGATCATGGGACTGCTGCCCAAGAACGCCCGCATCACCGGAAGCGCGAAGCTGGCCGGTCGTGAGCTGATCGGCGCACCGGACGACGTGCTGCGCAAGGTGCGCGGCGAGGGCATCTCGGTGATCTTCCAGGAGCCGATGACGGCGCTGAACCCGGTGTACACGATCGGGTTCCAGATCTCCGAGACCCTGCTGACGCATCGGCCCCACATGACGCGCAAGCAGGCCAAGGAGCGGGCGATCGAGCTGCTGGGCCTGGTGGAGATGCCCGACCCGCCGAAGGCCTACAACTCGTACCCGCATCAGCTGTCGGGCGGTCAGCGTCAGCGCGCGATGGTCGCGCAGTCGATCTGCCTGGATCCGCGCGTGCTCATCGCCGACGAGCCCACCACGGCGCTCGATGTCACCGTCCAGGCCGAGATCCTCGACCTGATGGCCGAGCTGGGCCGCGAAACCGGCACCGCCATGGTGCTGATCACCCACGACATGGGGGTCATCGCCCGGCTCGCCGACCGCGTCTGCGTGATGAAGGACGGCGCCTATGTGGAGGAAGGTTCGGTCGAGGACATCTTCCGCAACCCCCAGACCGACTACACCCGCGCCCTGCTGGCCGCGATCCCGCGCCTGGACCGCGACGACCGCGGCGGGCGCCCGACCATCGAGCCGGTGGCGGCGGACGCCCCGGTGGTGGTCGAGGGCAAGGACGTGAAGGTCTGGTTCCCGATCCACCA
>DASSYC010000180.1:0-5625 GCA_035703465.1 Microbacterium sp.
CGCCCGGAACCACCGCGGGCCATTCCGTGCTGGCCCCCAGGAACCACGCGCCGTGCGAGATCACGCGGGCGGTGTGGAACGTGCCGCCCGGGATCAGCACCTGCACGCGCTGCCCGTCGCGCAGATCCGGACCGACCACCACTCGCTCGTGGCTGCCGTCGGCATGCAGCAGAAAGAGTTCGAGCGGGTCACCCATGTAGTAGTGGTACAGCTGATCGTTCTGAATCCGGTGCAGCCGAACGGGTGCCTCCGGCGTCACCAGGAAGTACAGGGCAGAGCCCAGGGGTTGACCCTCGGCGAACGGCGCGGGCAGGCCTCCGGCAGCAACCGTCAGAGCGCTGGTGTAGGTGACCCGCACGAATCCGCAGGTGGCATTCGGAGTGAGGTCGAGCATGCTCCGGATGTCGTCGGCGGTCAGCGCAGTGCTCATAGGTTGCAATCTCCTCACGTCTCGTCCAGTCATCCCGGTTCCGCATCCTCTTCGTCCAACTGCCCGCGCAGCCACTCGTCGGGGGCCGCGTGGCGCAGCCCGTGCACGGAGCCGGTGGTGGCCAGGCCGATCAGCACGCCCAGGGCCACCGACACCATCGTCGCGAGCGTGGTGATCAGCGTCCCCATGCCCGACGAGTCGCCTTCCAGCACCCCCGCCGCGCCGATCAGGCCGAGCGCACCGGGCACGAGCAGCCAGAAGGCCGGAAGGAAGCTCACGAATGCAGGTGGGCCCGTGCGCAGGCGCCCCACCACCACCGCCACCGGGGTCATCGCGGCAGCGCCGACCAGTGCCGAGAGCACCCCGTCGAAGAACACATCGCCGATCACCTGTGCCGCGTACGCGACGAAGAGCACCACGATGATCCAGCCGATCGACGCGGGCCGGGCGCACTGATAGATGCCCATGCCCACGCCGAATGCGGCCACGGCCACCCACGGCACGATCGGACCGAACGGCCACGCGGTGGTCGCGACCGCAGGCACCCCGACCAGCGCACCGGCGGCGACCAGCCCCGCCGACAGCAGGAGCAGCCGCATCGCGCCCGCCGCCACCCGGGCGGCGCCGGAGATGATGTCTCCGGTCGCCAGCTCGATCACCCCGATCGTGAGCAGCGCTCCGGGAAGCAGCATCACCAGCGGCGCGATGATGGCGGGCAGGACGCCCGGGTCGAGGTAGCGCGCCACCAGGAGGACGATGATTCCGACGCTGAGGGCCGCTGCGACGACGATCAGCGCGCGGCGGACGGTGTCGAGCCGGTCCGACATCAGCAGCAGCGCCCCGACCCAGACTCCGAGGGCTGCGGCCAGCGCGACGCCCGGCCACGACGAGCCGAGCAGGACCGCCAGCGCCGCCGAGAGGAGGGCGTATGCGGCGATGCGCTGCGGGCGTGAGAACGGAGCGGGCAGGGTGTGCAGCCGACCCAGCGCGCGCATCACCCCGGCCGCGGTGCTGTCACGGGTCCTGGCCACCCCGGCGATGCGATCGACCGCGTCGATCTGGTACAGCAGCGAGGACGTGTCGCCCGCCGAGACGACTCTCGTCTGCACGGACTTGGCGGAGATGGCAGGTTCGGTGGAGACGGCAGGGTCGGTGGAGACGGCAGGGTCGTCCGCGCCCGAGGAGACCATGATGGATGTCGGGAAGATCACCGCCTGCGCGGCGCGCACGCCGTGGTTCTGCGCCATCTCCTCCAGCGCCCGGCGCGTCGGCCCGACGGGGTAGCTGCTGTCGATCATCGCGGCACCCAGTGACGCCATGGCATCCAGGACCAACGGCACCGGCTCCGCCGTGCGCGGCGGGCCGGGGGCGACCGGCCGCGGAGCGTGCTCCCGCCGCAGCAGCGCCCACAGCAGGAGGCCGCCGGCGATGAGCGTCAGCGCCGCGATGATCAGCGTGGGGATGTCGATGGTCGCGGTCGTGAACGACGGGGGCACCGCGGGGATCCCCGTCACCGACGGCGTGGGCGTCGGCGTGGGGGTGGCGGTGGCCGTCGGGCTCGGCGACGCGGTCGGCTCGTCGGGCGTGGGTTCGGGGGTCGGCGGCGGCGGGGCCGGTTCCTCCGTGGCCGGCTCGTCCGTCGGCTCGTCGTCGGTCGGCGTCGGCGACGGCGCGCTGGTGTCCTCGACCGGCGCGGGGCTGGGCGTGGCATCCGCCGCCGAGGCCCACGCGGGTGCGGATCCGGCGGCCCCGGCAGCGAAGAGCAGAACGACGACGATCACCGCCTTGGCAAGGGTTCCGCGGCGGAGCTTCCCGGCTGCCCTCATCCGCGACGTCATGTCCGCCACTGCATCAGGTGCGCGCGCGCACGTCAACATCCCCCGCGGGTGAACTACGAGGCCGGCAGCTGCGGCCTGCCCCGCTCGTCCCCGCCCGAGCGGGAGATCAGGTCGCGCGCGACCTCAGAGATGCGGGCACGGCTGTCGCGCGCGAGGGCGCGCAGGCGGCGGAACGCCTCGTCCATGTCGACGTTCTCGGCGTGGGCGATGACGCCCTTCGCCTGCTCGATCAGGACCCGGCTGTCCAGCGCCCGCTGGAGCTGCGCGCGTGCGATCGCCTGATCCTCGAGTGCGCGCTCGTGCAGGATGCTGATGGTCGCCACATCCGCAAGACCCTGCGCGGCCTTCTGATCGCCAGGGGAGAGGACGGTGTCGCCGTCGAAGAAGAGGTTCAGCGAGCCCAGGCGATCGGCCCGCAGCCGCATCGGCACCGCCAGCACCGACTCGTAGCCGACCTCGCGCACCGAGGTGGCGAACTCCGGCCACCGCGCGTAGATCGCCGCCCACCCGTGCACGGCGATGATCGTCCCCGACCGGTAGGCCTCCACGCACGGACCCTCGTCGGCGGCGAGCTGCATCAGCCCGATGAGATGGCTGCGTTCGCTCGAGGCGGCGAGCACCTCGAGGCGGCCGTCGTCGCGGGCGAGCAGGATGCCGGCATCCGCCGCACCCAGCAGCTCGCTGCTCTGCTGGGTGAGCGTGCTGAGCAGATCGACGACGTCGTAATCGGCGACGAGCGTGTCGGCCAGATTCACGAACGCGTCGACGAGTTCTTCCACGCGGCTGTGCTCCATCGACCGCGATTCTAGGGCGATCGCGGCCTGATGTTAAGCAGGATCAGACAGTCTGGCGCTGCAGCAGCAGCGGGCACTCGAACGGGTCGCGCTCGCCGAGTCCGACGCGGTTGATGTAGCGCGCGACGATGCCGTACGACTCCCACAGCGACGTCTCGGTGTAGCGGACGCCGAGCCTGTCGCAATAGGCCCGGATCGCGCCGGAGGCCTCACGCAGGTGCGGGCGCGGCATCGAGGGGAACAGGTGGTGCTCGATCTGGTAGTTCAACCCGCCCATGGCGACATCGAGCAGCCGGCTGCCGCGGACGTTCCGGCTCATCAGCACCTGGCGCCGAAGGAAGTCGATCTTCGCGTCGGCGGGGACCAGCGGCATCCCCTTGTGGTTCGGCGCGAAGCTCAGACCCATGTACAGGCCGAACAGGCCGAGCTGCACGGCCAGGAACACTGCGGCGATGCCGGGCGAGAGCACCAGGAACACGAGCGCCAGATATCCGCCGATCCGGATCGCGAGGAAGGAGATCTCGACCGTGCGGTGGCGAAGGGGCGCGGGCGAGACCACCCGGCGGATGCTGGACGCGTGCAGCGAGAGGCCCTCGAGCAGCAGGATCGGGAAGAACAGGATGCCCTGGTGGGCCATCAGCCAGGCGATCGCGCCGCTGCGCTGCGCCCGCGCGTCGACCTGGTCGGGGGTGAACGCGATGACCGGCAGCTCGATGTCCGGATCTGTGCCGATCTTGTTCGGATTGGCATGGTGGCGGGTGTGCTTGTGCTGCCACCACCCGTAGCTCATGCCCACGAGCAGATTGCCGAGCACCAGCGAGGTCCAGTCGTTCCATCGCCCGGAGGCGAAGATCTGGCGATGGGCTGCGTCGTGGCCGAGCATCGCGATCTGCGCGAAGACGATTGCCAGCCCCGCCCCGATGAACAGCTGCCACCAGCTGTCGCCGATGAGCACGAAGCCCGCGATCGCCGCACCCAGCACGACGGCCGCCCCGACGAGCTTGGCCCAGTAGTAGCCGTACCGTCGGCGCATCAGGCCGCTCGCGGTGATGTGCCGAGACAGCTCGGTGTAGTCGTTGGTTCCACGGTCGCGCGGCTTGGTCGCGCGCACTCCGTGAGCCAGTTGGTCGGTCAT
This sequence comes from Microbacterium sp., assembly GCA_035703465.1. GTDB lineage: Bacteria > Actinomycetota > Actinomycetes > Actinomycetales > Microbacteriaceae > Microbacterium. The sequence continues at coordinate 4,198 of DASSYC010000180.1, forward strand.
CTCTCAGCCCCCGATGCGGTCGCGCACGATGCAGACCGTGAATGTCGGGGTCCGGGACATCCTTGGGTTCAGACTACTCGCGGCACGGCTCGCAGGCTCCGGTTCGGGGGGAGTTCCCAGGCCGGGGTGGCGCGGTGATTGCGCCGGGGTGCCCGCACAGAGGATGATCATCGACAGGTCGCGCGGTCGCTCTCTCACATCCGTCGGCACCGTTTCATCCGTCGGTTCAAGGGGAGTGCGTCAATGAAGGCAGCGCTGCGCGTCTATGCGGTGTTCGCGGTGCTCGCGGTCGCCATCGCGGGGGTGGCCGTGGCCACCACCGTCGTCCCGGCATCGTCGGGCTTCACGCAGACCGAAGCCCTCGCCCGTGCGGAGGCGCAGGCCCTGCTCGACGCGCACGATGCATCCTCGCTCTCGGTGGCACTGGTCGCCGGCGACGAGGTCGCGTGGTCCGGGACGTTCGGCGCGGTGGATGCCGCCGGCACCGCGCCCACGGGGGAGACCATGTACGGCGTCGGCTCTGTCAGCAAAGTGGTCACGGCGATCGCCGTCATGCAGCTCGTGGACGAGGGTCTCGTGGACCTGGATGCGCCCGTTGCAGACTACGTCACCGACTTTCGTATGCTCGATCCCGAATACACCCGCATCACCGTGCGCATGCTCCTGAGCCACTCCGCCGGCGTGCCGGGGACCGATTACGCGGACGGCCGGACCACCGAGCCGTACGCAGGCTATCCGGAGCAGATGCTCGCCCAGCTCGCGCAATCTCACCTCAAGAGCACGCCGGGCTCGCTCGCCGTCTACTGCAACGACTGCTTCACGCTGGCAGGCCTCGTCGTCGAGCGGGTCAGCGGCATGCCCTTCACCGAGTATGTGCGGACCCACGTGCTCGAGCCGCTCGGCATGACGCGGTCGATGTACGCCACCGCTCCGCTCGAGCCGGGCGAGTACGCACCCGTGATCGTGGACGGTGTGCCTGACCCTTTCGAGTACCTCAACATCAACGCGGCGGGTGGTCTGCTCTCCAACCCCGAGGACCTCGCACGTCTGGCCGCCGCCCTGCTGGGCGACGGGACTCGTCAGGGGGTCGAGATGCTCTCGGCCGCGGCTGTGGAGGAGATGGGGCGCGATCAGATCGTCGGCACCCTGGAGCCCGTCGTCGTGCCCGCCTTCCAGTACGGTCTCGGCTGGGACACCGTCACCGAACCCGGTCTCGCAGCGATGGGCGTGCGGGGCTGGGCAAAGGGCGGCGACACGGTCGATTATCACGCGTCATTCATGCTGGCCCCGGACCACGGTCTCGCAATCATCGTCACCGCCGCCGGGCAGCAGGTCGGCTCGCCGATGCTCGGCACTCTGGCACAGAGCATCCTGCGCAGCGCGATCAGCGAGCGCGACGGTGCCCCTGCACCGGCTCAGGTGCCGGGT
>DASSYC010000222.1:0-6894 GCA_035703465.1 Microbacterium sp.
TACATCGACCGCGCCATGATGCTCTACAAGGACGGCAAGCTGTCCGCCGAAGAGGCCGCGAAGGTGAAGTTCTGGGCCACCGACCGCGAGTGGGAGCTGCTCGACATCGGCGTGCAGCTGCACGGCGGCTACGGCTACATCACCGAGTACCCGATCGCCCGCGCGTTCCTGGATGCCCGCGTGCACCGCATCTACGGCGGGACGAACGAGATCATGCGCGACATCGTCTCGCGCGACATCGTCGGCAAGCGCTGAGGGCGCTGCGCGTCGACACCCTCGGAACATTCACGCTCTGATCGCGCTGGAGATCAGAGCGTGAATGTCATGGGGGGCCGAGGCGACCGCACGGATTCGCGGGCGAACCGCGGGGGGTCCGTCAGGTGAGGCCCCAGGGGAACCAGAGCGCGAACAGCGTCGCGGATGCCACCCAGAACAGCGCGATGAACACCGCGTCGCGGGTGCGGAACGGCACGGCGTACCGCTCGGTCCGGGTCGGGTGGGCGCCGAAGGCGCGGGCATCCATCGCCAGCGCCACCCGCTCGGCGTGGCGGATCGCCCCGGCCAGCAGCGGCACGACGTACCCGAACCCCCGGGCGATCGCCGAGAACGGTCCGCGGCCGCCGAACGCTCCGCGCACGCGGTGCGCCGCGCGGATCGTCTCCAGCTCGTGGCGGAACCTCGGGACGAACCGGAAGGCCGTCATCGCCGTGTAGCCGATGCGGTACGGCACCCGCAGCTGCTGGATCATCGACCGAACGAGGTCGGGGCCGGTCGTGGTGAGCCCGGGGATCAGCGACAGCGCGAGGATGGCCGCCAGCCGCAGCGCGGTCGCGAAGCCGGTGGCGAGGGCCTCGCCGTAGAGCGCCCAGCCGCCCACCTGCAGCACGACGACCGAGTGGTCGATGCGCGAGACGTCCGTCCACAGCGAGAGGCTGAACCCCAGGACCAAGACGGCGATGGGGATGCCCAGGGCCAGCAGGCCCACGGTGCGCCACGTCACGCGGGCGCCGATGAGCAGGAGAACGTAGGCGAGGGCGAGGAACGCGAGCGGCGTGGCGAGGTCGCGGACGAACACGAGCAGCACCATCGCCGGCACCGGGCCGGCGAGCTTGGCGAGCGGGTTGAGCCGGTAGAGGAAGTGCACCGGCGCCGTCGGCGGCGCGGGCGCATAAGGGTCGAAGGCCGCCCGCTGCGGCGTGGCGAGGGTCTCGGTCGTCATGCCGCGCTCCCCGGGAGATCGCGCAGGCGCACGATGCCGTCGAGCTCGGGGTGGGAGGGGATGCCGCGCAGCGCCGCCGCCAGCGCCGGCACCCGCAGCCCCGCCGACTCGATGAGCGCACGGTCGGCGAAGACGTCGGCCGTCCGCCCGTGGGCGAGCAGCCGTCCGCGCGAGAGCACGGCGACGTGGGTGGCGTGCTCGGCGACCAGCTGCATGTCGTGGGTGACGACCATGAGCGTGCGGCCCTCGCGGTGCAAGCCGTCGAGGATGCCGAGCAGCTCGTCTGCGCGCGCCCGATCCTGTCCGAAGGTCGGCTCGTCCAGGGCCAGCACCGGGGGACCGGCGATGAGCGCGGTGCCGACCGAGAGGCGCCGCTTCTGGCCGCCGGAGAGCAGGAACGGATGCGTCGCGGCCTTGTCGGTCAGTCCGAACCGCTCGAGCATGTCGTCGACGCGGGCGCGCACCTCGTCCTCGGGCACGCGGCGCAGCCGCAGGGCGTGGGCGAGCTCGTCATGGACGGTGGCGGCGATGAACTGGTTCTCCGGGTTCTGGAACACGAAGCCGACGTGCCTCACGAGCTCGCGCGCGGATGCGCGGCCGGTGTCCACGCCGTCCACGAGCACGTGCCCGCGCGGCGGAGGCACCACCCCGGCGATCGCCTGCACGAGCGTGGTCTTGCCCGCGCCGTTCTCGCCGACCACGGCGAGGAAGTCACCCTGGGCGATGTCGAGATCGATGCCGTGCAGCACCTCGTGGCGCCTGCGGCTGACCCGCAGCCCGCGCACGGTGATCAATGGCTTCCCCTCTGGTCGTCGAGCGACCGGGCGAAGCGAGGGAGCCGAAACGCGGTGACCGTTCCCGGAACGCGCTGCCGCGGGAGGCGGAGGGGATGCCTCCAGGGCCGCCCGCAGCTCACCGGGGGTCAGAGGCAGCGGGTCCAGCGCGCAGCCGGCGCGGCGCAGCCGCAGGGCGGCCAGCGTCGCCACCGGCAGCCACACGCCGAGCGCGTGGAGCTCGGCGGCGTGCTCGCGCAGCACCGAGCCGACGGGGCCGTCGTGCACGAGGCATCCCGCACCGTCCATGACCACCACGCGGTCGACGAACTCGATCGCAGCACCCAGGTTGTGCTCGATCAGCACGATCGCGCGGTCGCCTGCGGCCACGACGTCGCCCAGTGCCGCGTAGACCTCTTCGATGCCGACCGGGTCGAGGTTGGCGGTGGGCTCGTCCAGCACCAGCAGCGGTGAGCCCATCGCGAGGGCGCAGGCGATCGCGAGCCTCTGGCGGGCGCCGCCGGAGAGCCGGTCGGGGTTCTCGACGCGGCGGTCCCACAGCCCGACGCGGCGCAGCGCATCCTCCGCACGGCGCATCACCTCGTCCGCGGGCAGACACAGGTTCTCGACGCCGAAGGCCACCTCGTCCAGCAGGGTGCCGGTGATCAGCTGCGCGTCCGGGTCCTGGAACACCATGCCGACCCGGGTGCTCAGCTGGGCGACCGTGGCGGTGGACGCGTCGATCCCGGCGACGGTCACCTGACCCTCGACCCGCGCGGGGATGGCGTGCGGGATCAGGCCGTTCAGCGCGAGTGCGAGCGTGGACTTTCCCGATCCGCTCGGGCCGAGGATCAGCACCACCTCTCCGGGTTCGACGGTGAACGTCATCGCGCGGGGGGTGGCGACATCGGCCCCCTCATGCGTGATCGCAAGGTCGCGCACCGCGAGGAGTGCCTCGGGGGCTGCTGCTGCCGGGGGCGCGGCGGCGGAGTCGCGGTCGACGGTCGTCACAGTCTCTTTCGGGGAGGGAGCTTAGCCTGTCCTAACCCCAAGCGTACTCGCGCCGGCCGCGAATCGTCAGGGCCGGCCCACTCCACGGGCGACGCCGGCGCGACGCAGTCCCGCCCCGATCGCCAGCGCGATGCCGGTCCACGCGATCGGGCCGATGAACAGCACTCCCACGAAGGCGACCTGGGCCCACGGCTCGAACCGCTGCAGGTCGAAGACGAAGCCCATGATGACGGCGATGACCACGCCGACGATCACGCCCGAGATCATGAAGCGCCACCACTGCCACAGGCGGTAGCGAGTGAGGGCGGCGATGCCCTCCTGCAGGCCGCCGATGAGGATCGCCATGCCGATGTACCGGGCGATCCACTGCGGTGAGAACGCGGTGGCGACCAGCGCCGCGATCACGTGCGAGATGAGCGCGACCCACGGCAGGCGCAGCAGCTCCTGCGCGATGATGCCCGGGATGACGTGCACGCCGAGCACGAGGCCGTAGGTCACGGCCAGCGGGTAGATGGCCCAGATCGGCACGCTGATCCACCCGGCGATCGCAGTGAGCAGCCCCGTCGCGACGCCGATCGCCGCGCACACGAGCAGCACGCGCGTCGAAAGGACGGTGCGGGTGGGGGTCACACATCAAGCGTAGTGCGGTGCGCGGATGCCTAGAGTCGCCGCCGTCGGCTGGTGAGACGCACCCCGGGCATCGGCGGAGCGGGGGTGCGCACATCGCCGTGACCGGCGACCGAGCCGAAGCGCAGCGAGTGCGCTTCCCACTCCTCGCGCGCCTCGACGATCTCCTCGTGGGTGCGGCCGACGAAGTTCCACCACATCACGATGTCGTCCTCGAACGGCTCGCCGCCGAGCAGGAAGAAGGTGGCGCCGGCCGCACTGCCGACCTCGATGCCGTCGCGGTCGACGCCGAGATAGAGCAGCCGCTGCGGCGCGACCACGGTGCCCTGCGCATCGGCGGTCGCGTCGGCGGCGGTCGCGGCATCCAGCTCTCCGTCGACTCCGAGGATCGCGTGCTCCCACTCGGGACGCAGCGGCAGACGGACCCGCGAGCCGGCGGGCAGGCTCACCTCCGCCCCGACGATGGGGGTGAACACGGATGCCGGTGAGCTCACCCCGGCGAACTCGCCCATGACCACGATGGCGGCCGCCTCGTCGAGCTCCACGACCGGAAGGTCTTCGTGCCGTTCGAATCCCGGCGGGCCGTGGCGGCGCGAATCGGGCAGCGCCACCCACAGCTGCAGGGCGTCCAGCGGCACGGGGTCGTCGCCGACGGAGTACTCGGAATGCGAGATGCCCGCGCCGCTGGTCATCAGGTTGAGGGCGCCGCTGCGGACCACGACATCGCTGCCGATCGAGTCGCGGTGGTGCACCTCGCCGACGAACGGCCAGGTCACCGTCTGCAGCCCGATGTGCGGGTGGGGCTCGACGCGCATGCGCGCCTCCTGCGGGCCGAACCGGTCGAGGAAGCACCACGCGCCCACGAGCGGCAGATCACGCTGCGGCAAAGTGCGGTGCACCTGCATCGCCCGGATACCGCCCAGCGGCACCTCGCGCGAGGCCAGCAGGATCGCCCGCTGCCCGCCGTCCTGCTCCGGCTCACGGGTCCGGTGCGGGGAGACGAGCTCGGTGTCGTCCCGGTCGAGCCTGGTCACCCCGACGCTCCGCGCTGCGAGGCCGCCGACCAGTCGACGTCGAGCCCGGGCACGTCGTTCTCCTTGAGGTAGCGCCGCACGAACGGGCAGAGAGGCACGACGCGCTCGCCGCGGCTCGCGACATCGGCCATCGCCCCTTCGATGAGCGTGGTGCCCAGTCCGCGGCCCTTGAACGCGGGATCGACCTGCGTGTGCGGGAAGATGAGCTCGCCATTGGGCTCGATCTCGAACTCGGTGAACCCCCCGAGCACGTCTCCGACGTGGATCTCGTAGCGGCCGGCCACGTCGTTGCGGGTGACGGTGAGTATGTCGTCCATGCGGATCCCTTCTTCGCCTTCTCCAACGTACGGGGGCACGAATGCTTCCGCCAGCGCGGCCAGAGCGTCTGCGGTCGCGGTTAGGGTGATCGGGTGATGTCGACCTCGGGCTGGAATGCCGACCCTTACGCCGACCTCGCGCCGGTGGACGACCTGATCCCGCCGGACGACTTCGAGGCGCCGCCGTTCGAAGACGACCTTGAGCCGGCGCCGCCGATGCCCGAGGGGCGCGACTTCACTGCTTCCGAGCCCGGCGATGTGCTGCACGAGGTCTTCGGGTACGAGGCCTTCCGCGGTGAGCAGACCGCCATCGTCGACCATGTCGTCGCGGGCGGCGACGCGGTCGTCCTCATGCCGACCGGCGCCGGCAAGTCGATCACCTACCAGGTGCCGGCACTCGTGCGCCCGGGCACGGGTCTGGTGATCTCACCGCTGATCGCCCTCATGCACGACCAGGTCGACGCGCTGGTGGCCAACGGCGTGCGCGCCGCCTACCTCAACTCCACCCAGCTGCCCCACGAGCGCCAGGCCGTCGAGCAGGCGTACCTCGCCGGTCGGCTCGACCTGCTCTACGTGGCGCCCGAGCGTCTCTCCGCCCTGCAGACGACAAAGCTGCTGCAGCGGGGCCGGCTCAGCGTCATCGCCATCGACGAGGCCCACTGCGTCTCGCAGTGGGGGCACGACTTCCGTCCCGACTATCTGGCGCTGGGCGATCTCGGCGAGCGGTTCCCCGGGGTGCCGCGGATGGCGCTCACCGCCACGGCGACCCGCGAGACGCACCGTGAGCTCACGGAGCGCCTGCGCCTGCCGGAGGCGCGCCACTTCGTGGAGAGCTTCGACCGGCCCAACATCCAGTACCGCATCGAGGCGAAGACCGAGCCGCGCCGCCAGCTCGTGCAGTTCATCCGCTCGCACCCGTCGACGGGCTCGGGGAGCGCCGCCGCGGGCATCGTCTACGCCCTGAGCCGCAAGTCGGTCGAGCAGACCGCCGAGCATCTGCGCACCCAGGGCATCGACGCGCTGCCGTACCACGCTGGACTCCCCGCCGAGGTCCGCGCCGCGAACCAAGCCCGCTTCCTGCGCGAGGACGGCGTCGTCATGGTCGCGACCATCGCCTTCGGCATGGGCATCGACAAGCCCGACGTGCGCTTCGTCGCCCACATCGACCTGCCCAAGTCCGTCGAGGGCTACTACCAGGAGACCGGCCGTGCGGGGCGCGACGGCGAGCCCGCGGTCGCCTGGCTGGCCTACGGCCTGGGCGACGTGGTCCAGCAGCGGCGGCTGATCGATGCCTCCGAGGGCGACCGGTCGTTCAAGATGCGCCTGGGCCAGCACCTGGATGCGATGCTCGCCCTGTGCGAGACGGTGGGATGCCGCAGGCAGAACCTGCTCGCCTACTTCGGTCAGGACTCGGGCCCCTGCGGAAACTGCGACACATGCCTCGAGCCGCCCGAGACGTGGGACGGGACCGTGCCGGCACAGAAGCTCATGTCGACGATCGTGCGGCTGCAGCGCGAGCGCGGCCAGGCGTTCGGCGCCGGGCACCTCATCGACATCCTCCGCGGTGCGGGCACCGAGCGCATCCGGCAGCAGGGTCACGACGAGCTGGCCACCTACGGCATCGGCGCCGACCTCGGCGACCAGGATTGGCGCGGAGTGGTGCGGCAGCTCCTGGCCGGCGGACTGCTCGTCCCACGCGGCGAGTACGGCACGCTGGCCCTCGGCGACGGCGCAGCCGATGTGCTGAAGGGCGAGCGCGAGGTGCCGCTGCGCCGCGACGCGCTGGGGCGCAGCGGTGCCGGTCGCGTGCGCAGGCAGGCCGCGGCATCCGCCTCCCTCGACGACGCCGACCGCCCGCTGTTCGAGGCTCTGCGCACCTGGCGCGCCGGGGTCGCGAAGGAGCAGGGCATGCC
>DASSYC010000064.1:0-6224 GCA_035703465.1 Microbacterium sp.
CCCGGTCCTCGGCGACTGGTCCGACCTGCTCGGCCGCATCGACCAGGCTGGCGCCGACACCGTCATCGTCACCGGGAACCACCCGCTCACCCCTCGCCAGCTGCGCGAGCTCGGCTGGGGCCTCGAAGAGCGCAAGGCGAACCTCATCGTCGCGCCGGCGCTCACTGACATCGCCGGTCCGCGCATCCACTCGACGCCGGTTGCGGGCCTGCCGCTGATCCACGTCGACTACCCCGAGTTCACCGGTGTGAAGCTGGCGCTCAAGCGCACCTCCGATCTGGTAGCGAGTCTCCTCGGCCTGATCATCCTGTCGCCGGTCTTCCTCGTCATCGCGCTCACCATCTGGTCGACGAGCACGGGTCCAGCCATCTACCGCCAAGAGCGGGTCGGGATGCATGGCAGGCCCTTCCGCATGCTCAAGTTCCGGACGATGGTGGTGGATGCCGAGCAGCAGCTGTCTTCACTGCTTGACGCGTCCGAGGGCAACGGCGTGCTGTTCAAGATGCGCAGCGACCCCCGCATCACCCGGTTCGGCCGCTTCCTGCGGCGGTACAGCATCGACGAGCTGCCACAGCTGTGGAACGTGATCAAGGGCGACATGTCGCTGGTCGGCCCCCGCCCGCCGCTGGCCAGCGAAGTGCGGTCGTACGAGCGCTGGGTGCATCGCCGGCTGCTGGTCAAGCCCGGCATCACGGGACTGTGGCAGGTCAGCGGTCGCAGCAACCTCTCGTGGGACGACAGTGTGCGCCTCGACCTGTACTACGTGGAGAACTGGTCGCTGACGGCCGATCTCATCATCATGTGGCGCACGATCCGCGCGGTCATCCGCTCGGACGGCGCGTACTGAGCACGGCCCGTCAGACGATCAGCCGCACTGATCGTCGACCGTGACCGTCGTGGGACGGATCATCGGGGTCGTCCGCACCGCGAGCGGGCCGAAGTCGCCGGTGCCGGTGAAGGTCGCCGTCACGGCCGCGGTCTCGCCGGGCCGAAGGTACATCTCGAACGGAGCCACCACGCGCCCGAGGTCTGTCTGGCCCTGCCGGAACGGGCGCACCTCGCGACCGTCGACGTTGATGCTGTCGACGGTCATGCCGGGCGGGGCATAGATGAAGACCTGGGTGCGGATCTTCGTGCCGTTCCACGAGCCGATGATGTACTTGGGCAGTCCTCTCAGCTCATCGGGCGTCGCGCTGTAGGTGACCGACGCCGACGTTGTCAGCGTCATCGCTCCGTCGGAGCAGACCGCCGAGGCACCCGCCGTTGTGTCGACGTAGTAGTCGATCTTCGATGCGCTCGTGTCGCGGAAGAAGACGCCCACCGTGGTCGAGTCAGCGTTGTCGGTCGGCATTGCGCCGGTGATCGGCAGGCCGGCGAAGATGTCGGCTACTGCCTCATTGTCGGTCCAGTACATGATGCTGCCGGCGTCGATGCTCTGCTCGATGGCGGACATCATCTTGGTGAAGTCGAACTGGCCGCTGGCGACCTTGTTGAAGACCGCCTCAGCGACGTTGGCGAAGAAGTCGTCGGACTCCTTCCCCATGATGGACGGTGGCCACCACGTGTACACGTCGTGCAGCAGGACCTTCACGGCGTTGTCCGCCGAGATCTTGCGGCCGTCGACCGTGATCGGGCCGGTCGCGCCGAGGATGCGCTGAAGCGCCAGTGGGTCGATCGAGGCGACGCCGTCGACGGCGCCCGCGTTGATGTCACGCTGCCAGAACGCCTTCGCCTGCTGGGCAGCGGTCGGCCAGTCCGGCACCGACGACAGCAGGTTGACCCACGAGCCGTATCGGTTGCCGTAAAGGGCGCGCTGGGCGGCAGGGATCGGCACATCGACCGCTTTTCCGTTGTCGAAGTCGCCACTGCCGGCCTGGTCGAGCACGGCGAGCTTGCCGTCGGTCGCGCCGACCAGTGTCTGCGAAGCAGCACTTCCGCCGAGGTTCAGGGCCTCGGCGTTGTTCTGGAAGACCAGCAGATAGCGACGCTCGCCGTTGGCACCGAGCAGGTCGGGGGCGACAGCCAGCAGCGTGTCGGCCGTCTCGAGCGCGGTGCCTGCCTCCGTGAGTGCTGCGGTGAGCTTCGCCTTGCCGTCGACGAGCATGTCGGGGGTGCCCTCGACGTCGACCTTCGCGAGACGCGACTGCAGCCGTGTGATGTCGGTTGCCAGAGTCTGCACGATCGGCGCCGCCTCGGTAAGCGTCGCGACCGGGAACGCGCCATCGACCGGCACGAGGTTCTCGGGCAGAAGGTTCGGGGCGATGGCGAGCATCGGACGCACCGCGGCTATGGCGTCGTCGGTGACGGCGGTGATCTCGGTCACCGCCCGCGCGGAGGTGCCCACCCACGGCAGCTTCTCCGCAATGCCCCACAGCGGGTCGCTGGTGAGTTCGACGGCTTTCTCCGTGTGCACGGAGATCTTGTCGAAGTCGGCCGTCGCCTTGTCGACGTCGAGGCTCTTCGCGGCCGCGGCCGCCGCGGGAACGAGCTGCTGCGCCGCGGTCAGCTCGTCCTTCACCTCGAGGGCACGCAGGCCGAGCAGGACCCCGAACGCGGCGATCGCCAAGATCGGAATGACGATGCATGCCGCGATGATCCAGCCGGTCCCGCGGCGTCTGCGCTTGGTCTTCTTGGGGGCGTCGGGCTCGGGGGTGAAGAGGACATCGAGGCTCGGGTCGGGCGCAGCATCCCGCCTCTGGTCATCCGACTGCGATGTCGCCATTGCGCGCGCGATCGCGGCGCGGCGCTCGGCGCGGCTGAGCGCTTCGGGCTCGCCGTCGGGAGGGACCGGCAGGTCGGGTGATTCTTCGTCGGCCATCGTCATCGAGCGTAGGGGGAAACGCTGGGGAAAGACCGCAAGATCGGTGCGATCTCGTCCGTCGGATGCTGCCTGGTCCTCTCCTTCACAAGCGGGCGGCAGAGCTCGGATTCCCCAGGACTGCACGCAGCATCGCTGCGCGAACCCGCAACCGTGGCACGGTCGAGGCATCCAGGTTCACAATGGGAGGGTGTACATGTCCGTCGAGACGATCGCCGTGATCATCAGCATCGTCACGATGCTGCTGGCGTTCTTCGGTGTGGTCGGCTGGCTCGCGGCCCGCATCTATGCCGGTGACCAGAAGCTGAGCGCCCGCATCGACACGATGGACGACATGCTCACGAAGCGTATCGACTCGCTGGGCAAGAAGCTCAGTGGCCGCATCGACGGGGTCGAGCGCGAGCTCATCGAGGTGAAGATCGGGCTGGCCCGCCTCGAGCGCCCACCGCGACGACTGCTGCCGGTGCGCTGAGCCCCGGTCACCTCCGGGTGGCCTGCGCGCTTGGTGCTCCTCCACAGGATGCGGACCGCCGCAGCTTCTCCACAATATGCGCCGTTCCGACACGCTGAGCTGACAGGACTGGCACGGTCGAAGCATCCGGATCCACAATGGGAGGGTGTACTTGTCCGCCGAAACGCTCACGATCGTGATCAGTGCCGCAACGATGGTGCTGGCGTTCTTCGGCGTGATCGGCTGGCTCGTGACCCGGATGGACGCGCAGTTCAAGAATCTCGAGCAGCGGCTGACCACACGCATCGACGCGTCCGACGAAAGACTGACAAACCGCATCCACGCGGTCGGAGACAAGCTCACAAATCGCATCGACGCGGTCGAACGCGAGCTCGTCGAGGTCAAGGTCGGGCTCGCGCGGCTGGAAGGGCCGCCGCGGCGGCTGCTTTCCGCACGCTGAGGTCGGAGGACGTGCCTTCTGCGGGAGGCGTGCGGCGGCGCATCGCTGAGGCCTGGCAATATCGAGGCATCCGGATCCACAATGGAGGGGTGTACATGTCCCTCGAGACGCTCACCGTCGTCATCAGCACCGCAACGCTGCTGCTGACGTTCGCCGGTGTGATCGGCTGGCTGGTGAACCGGATCGACGCACTGGGCAAGGCACTCGGCGCCCGCATCGACACAGTCGATGACAAACTGACCGCACGCATTGATGCAGTCGACCAGAAGCTCAGTGCTCGCATCGACGCGGTCAGCGAGAACGTCACAGCGCGCATCGACGCGGCCGATGAAAAGCTCACCGCACGCATCGATGCCGTCGGGCGCGAGCTGGTCGAGGTGAAGATCGGGATCGCCCGACTCGAAGGTCCGCCGCGACGGCTGCTGCCGGCGCGCTGAACCGATCCTCGGCTGCCGGCAACGCGCGTACCGTACGTGCATAGGGCACGTCTCGCGGGATCGGCCGCGCTCAGACCCCAGCGACCCCCACCCGGGAGTGGTACAGCGCCGTGGCCTCGGCGCGGCTGCGGGCACCGAGCTTGCGGTAGATGCTCGCGACGTGGAACTTCACGGTGTTCTCGCTGATCGACAGTTCGGCGGCGATCTCGCGGTTGCGCCGCCCGGCGGCCAGGCGCTGCAGGACATCGGCTTCGCGGGGGCGCAGGCTCCACACGACGGTCGCCTCGTGTGCGGGCGGCTGCGGCGGATCGAGCGGAATCACGATCGACATCTCGGTGCCCCACCCTGGCGTCGCCTGCGTGGTGAGCCGCCCGCCGAGAGCGCTCACCCGGTGGCGCACGAGCTCGTGCTGGTTCGAACCGTCGCCCGAGTCGCCCGGTCCGTCGTCGCGCAGATCGATGAGCAGGTTGTCGCCGTCGCAGTCCCACTGCACGCGCACGCGATTCACGCCGGGCGTGTCGATGAGGGCGAGGATCGACCCGCGCACCACCGCCCGAGCGCCGTGGGCGACCTCGCTCGGCAGCGGTCGGCCGTCGGCCGGGGGCTCCACGAACTGCACCTCGAGCTCGCGATACCGCACGAGCGGCCGCAGGTCGTCGCGCAGGCGCTGGAATGCCGTGGTCACCGGCTCTTCCGTGAAGGTGCGCACCCGATCGCTCGCGGTGCGCAGGTGCACCAGGCCCGCCGCGGCGACGGCGGTCGCCGACGCGCGCGCCACGGGGTCGTCGAGCGTCTTCGACCGTAGGGCGGCGAGCACCGACTCGAGTGTCGTGGAGTACTCGTCGGCCAGCTCGGTGAGCGCGCCCATGCGCTCGCTCGAGGTGGCGCGGGCCAGCTGCAGGTAGCCGGGCGGGGCGGCGTCGGCGAGCTCCTGCACGCGCAGCGCGACGATGTTCCACAGATCGAGCACGGTCGATTCGCCGTCGTGCCCGATGTGCGGTGAGGCCAGCAGCAGCAAGGCGCCGTTGCGCGAGGTGACCTGCAAGGCGTCCACCTCTTCGCCCGCCACCGTGAGCGACAGCATCCGCGAGGTGCCCGGCTGAGCAGAGCGGCGCAGCTCGTCGAGTTCGATGAGCGGGATGTCGTCGACGAAGCGCCTGTCGCCCGCTCCCCCGCGATGCGCGCCCGACACGTCGGCCGCCAGCAGCAGCAGCGCGTCGTGGGCGACGAACGGCGACAGAAGCTGTGAGAGCCGGGACGGCAGGGCGGCGGCTGGCGCGGTCACCGTCTCGGCGAGCTGTCGCAGGGTCGTTCTCGTGCAGTCGGGTCCGCCATCGGGCATGCTCCCACCCTGCCACCCACCCGTTGGGGTGGGCAAGACGGTTCCACAGGGCGATGGTGCCACTCGAACGGACGATGGATGCTGGAACTGGGCCGAACCGGCCCGTTCGTCGAGTTCGGGCGAAGACGCCCGGAGATGGAGCGAAGGATGCCTGGCAATCGCGCAGTCGCGTACAAGGGTTCGGGAGTCGTCGAGGTCATCGACACCCCGTACCCCGAGTTCGAGCTCAAGGACGGCCCTGGGGTGAACCCGGCCAATGTCGGCCGCCAGGTGCGGCACGGCGCGATCCTGCGCACGGTGGCGACGAACATCTGCGGGTCGGATCAGCACATGGTGCGCGGCCGCACCACAGCGCCCGTGGGCCTTGTGCTCGGGCACGAGATCACCGGCGAGGTGGTCGAGGTGGGCCCCGACGTGGAGTTCGTCAAGGTCGGCGACATCGTCTCGGTGCCGTTCAACATCGCGTGCGGACGGTGCCGCAACTGCAAGGAGGGCAAGACCGGCATCTGCCTGAACGTCAACCCCGACCGCCCCGGCAGCGCCTACGGCTACGTCGACATGGGCGGGTGGGTCGGCGGCCAGGCCGAGTACGTGCTCGTGCCGTACGCCGACTGGAACCTGCTGGTCTTCCCCGACAGAGACCAGGCGCTGGAGAAGATCCTCGACCTGACGATGCTCTCCGACATCTTCCCGACCGGATTCCACGGCGCGTACAC
>DASSYC010000144.1:0-16522 GCA_035703465.1 Microbacterium sp.
GTGCTGCAGGAGCACGCCGCGGGCCGGGTCGAAGGCGAGCAGCCCGGCCGCGCCGAACCGCCCCCAGTACCGCTCCCCCGACCCGGCGACCACCCACGCGTCGCCCGGGTCGCGCGGCCCGAACGGCCGGCGCGGCTCGCCGGGGCTCGGCGGGACGATGGTCACGTGCTACCGCCTGCGCCGCTCGCGAACGCGCATGTTGACCACGATCGGCGTGCCCTCGAAGCCGAACAGCTCGCGCAGGCGCCGCTGGATGAACCGCCGGTAGCCGGGGTCGAGGAATCCGGTCGTGAACAGCACGAACGTGGGCGGACGGGTGGCGGCCTGGGTGCCGAACAGGATGCGGGGCTGCTTTCCGCCGCGCACCGGGTGCGGGTGCTCGGCGACCAGCTCGGTGAGGAAGGCGTTGAACTTGCCGGTCGGGATGCGGGTGTCCCACGAATCGAGCGCGGTCTCCAGCGCCGGCACGAGCCTGTCGAGGTGCCGGCCGGTGCGCGCGGACAGGTTCACCCGCGGCGCCCAGGCCACATGCGCGAGGTCCTGCTCGATCTCACGTTCCAGGTATCGGCGGCGCTCGATGTTCTCCATGTCGGGGTCGTTCAGCCGATCCCACTTGTTGAACGCCAGCACGAGCGCGCGGCCCGATTCCAGCACGAGGTCGACGATGCGCACATCCTGCTCGCTGATCGGCTCGGTGACGTCGAACACGACGACGGCGACCTCCGCCTTCTCCAGCGCGGTCGAGGTGCGCAGCGACGCGTAGAAGTCGGCGCCCTGCTGCAGGTGCACGCGGCGGCGGATGCCGGCGGTGTCCACGAAGCGCCAGAGGCGTCCCCCGACCTCGACGAGCTCGTCGACCGGGTCGCGAGTGGTGCCGGCCAGCTCGTTGACCACGACGCGCTCCTCGCCGGCAGCCTTGTTCAGCAGCGACGACTTGCCGACGTTGGGCCGGCCGAGGATCGCCACGCGGCGCGGACCGCCGACCTCCTGCTTCGCGACCGCCGAGATCTCGGGCAGCACCTCCATGACCGCGTCCAGCAGATCGGCCACGCCGCGACCGTGGATCGCCGAGACCGGGTGCGGCTCGCCGAGGCCCAGGTTCCACAGCGCCGCGGCCTCCGGCTCCTGCCGGGTGTCGTCGATCTTGTTCGCGACGAGGAACACCGGCTTGCCGCTGCGGCGCAGGAGCTTGACGACGTGCTCGTCGGTAGAGGTGGCGCCGACCATCGCGTCCACGACGAACAGCACGACGTCAGACAGGTCGATCGCGATCTCGGCCTGGGCGGCCACCGACCGGTCGATGCCGCGCGCATCCGGCTCCCACCCGCCGGTGTCGACGACGGAGAACCGCCGCCCCAGCCACTCGGCCTTGTAGGTAACGCGGTCGCGGGTGACCCCGGGCGTGTCCTCGACGACGGCCTCGCGGCGCCCGAGGATCCGGTTCACCAGGGCCGACTTGCCCACGTTGGGCCGACCGACGATCGCCACGACCGGCAGCGCCGGCAGGAACTCGATGCCGTCCTCGCCGTGGACAAGCCCGGCCAGCAGGTCGGCGTCGTCCTCGTCGAGCTCGTAGTCCTCCAGCCCCTTCCGCAGAGCGGCCGCGCGCTGCTCGACCAGCTCGTCATCGAGGTTCGCGAGCGTCTCCTCGAGGTCGTCCGGTGCGGCGTCGTACTCGGCGTCGGTCATGAGCTCTCCTCGGCGGGCTCGGAGATCGTGTCGGCGGGCTCGGAGATCGTGTCGGCGGGCCCGGAGACCGCACGGATCACGGCGAGCACGGCCTGCACCGTCTGCTCGAGATCGAGGTCGGTCGAGTCGACGACGTCCACCCCGGGGGCCGCCGACAGGAAGTCGACGACCTGCGAATCGGATGCGTCTCGCCGGTGCAGCGCAGTGGCCACGGTGACGGCATCCACCTCTGCGAGCTCTTTGCTGCGGCGGGCGGCGCGCACATCCGGGGCGGCGGTCAGCAGGATGCGCACCGGGGCATCGGGGGCGACCACCGTGGTGATGTCGCGACCCTCGATGACGATGCCCGGCTTGTCGGTCCCGGCAGCCAGCGCGCGGAACGCGGAGTTGACGGCCTGGCGCACAGCGGGCACTCGTGCCACGCCGCTGACCGCATCCGACACCCGCTGCTCGCGGATCGCGTCGGTCACATCGCTCTGGCCCACCCGCACCCAGAACGCATCGGGGTCGAGCGAGATGGCCCAGTCGAAGTCGCCGGAGGCATCCAGCACCGCAGCCGCATCGGAGGTGTCCGCATCGTGCGCCAGCACATGCCAGGCCAGCGCCCGGTACACGGCGCCGGTGTCGAGGTAGCCGAAGCCGAGCCGGCGCGCCACCTCCTTGGAGATGCTGGACTTGCCGCTGCCGGCAGGGCCGTCCATCGCGACGATCACGCGCCGTCCTGAGCTTGTCGAAGGGTCAGTCATTCATGCTCGCAATCCGCCAACCGCGCTGTTCGAGTCCCTCGCGGGCGCGTGGCGCCGCGCCGGGGGCCACACTGATCTCGGCGAAGCCGAACTGAGCGCCGGGCGAGTGCTCCAGGCGCAGGTCCTCCACATTCACCTCGAGCTCACCCAGCTCGCCGAACAGGCGCCCGAGCTGGCCAGGGGTGTCGTCGACCATGACCACGACGGTCTCGAACCGCCGCCGCAGCTGACCGTGCTTTCCCGGCAGTCGCAGCACGCCCTCGTTGCCGCGCCGGATCATGTCGGCGACCATGCGGCGCGAACCCGCGGCATCCGGCTCCCGCAGGGCGGCCGCGACCGACGCCAGGTCGGCGGCGAGGGCGTCGAGCACCTCGACCACAGGTGCCGAGTTGGCCCCGAGGATCTGCACCCACAGCTCGGGGGCGGATGCCGCGATGCGCGTCGTGTCGCGCACACCCTGACCGGCCAGCTCGAGCGCGCCCTCGTCGACCTCGACGAATCGACCGGCGAGCAGGCTCGCCACCAGCTGGGGAACGTGCGAGGTGAGCGCGACCGCGCGATCGTGCTCTTCGGGGGTGAGCTCGACGGGCATGGCCCCGAGATCGAGAGCGAGGTCTTCGACCACGGCAAGATCGGATGCCGGAGTCTGGCCGTCGCGGCAGATGACCCAGGGTCGCCCCACGAAGATGTCGGCGCGGGCCGAGACGGCACCGCCGCGCTCGCGGCCGGCGAGAGGATGCGACCCGATGTAGTGCGTGATGTCGACCCCCCGCGCGCGCAGCGCATGCAGCGGCTCGAGCTTCACGCTGGTGACATCGGTGACCACGGCGCCCGGATGGGCGGTGAGCTCGGCCTCGATGACGTCGGCGGCCACATCCGGCGGCACCGCCACCACGACCAGGCCGGGCTCGTCGTCCGGGCGCGCGGCGCGGCCGGCCCCGTAGTCGACGGCCAGGCGCAGCTGCGCGGGCGAGGAGTCGGCGAGGGCGACATCGACCCCGAGCGCCACCAGCGCGTGGCCGATGCTGGCCCCCAGCAGTCCCGCGCCCACGATGCGCACTGTGCCCGACGTGCGTCCGGCCAGCGCGCTCGCGCGCGGATCGGTCGAATCGCTCACTCGGTCTCCTGGGATGCCGGCGGGTCTTGATCACCCGCCTCGTGGCGTGCCAGGGTCAGCAGCGCGCCGCGTTCCACTTTAGTCAACTCGCGTGCCGCGCCCGCTGGCAGGGCTCCCAGGTGGAGCGGTCCGAACTGCCGGCGGACCAGTTCTGTGACCGGATGCCCGACGGCGGCCATCATGCGCCGAACGATGCGGTTGCGGCCCGAGTGCAGCGTCAGCTCGATGAGGCTGGCCGTGGCCGAGGCATCCCGCAGCCGCGCCCGATCCGCCGCGATCGGGCCGTCCTCCAGCTCGACGCCCTTGGTCAGCCGCGCGATCGTCTGCGCCGTCACGCGTCCTTCGACCTTCGCGATGTAGACCTTGGCGACCCCGAACGAGGGGTGGGCGAGCACGTGGGCCAGCTCGCCGTCGTTGGTGAGCACGAGCAGTCCGCTCGTGTCGGCGTCCAGCCGCCCGACGTTGAAGAGCCGCTCCGGCCACTCGCGGGTGAACTCGCGCAGGTCGCGCCGCCCGCGGTCGTCCTTCATGGACGAGACGACTCCGGTCGGCTTGTTGAGGATGACGTAGCGCTTGGTGGCATCCAGCTGCACGGCCGTGCCGTCCACGTCGACGAGGTCGGTCGCCGGGTCGACCCGGGCGCCCAGCTCGGAGACGACCACGCCGTTGACGCGCACCCGCCCGGCCACGATGTACTGCTCGGCGACGCGGCGCGAGGCGACGCCGGCGTTCGCGAGCACCTTCTGCAGCCGCACGCGCTCGCTTCCCGGGCCTGCCGCGCTTCCCGGGCCTGCCGCGCTTCCCGAGCCCGCCGCGCTTCCCGAGCCCGCCGACGGATCGCTCACAGGCCGATCCCCTCGCCCAGCCCGTCGGCCACTTCGTCGGCGCCGTCCAGCAGCGGCGAGATCTTCGGCAGCTCCTCGAGGGAGTTGATGCCCAGGTGCACGAGCAGCTGATCGGTGGTGCCGTAGTTGATGGCGCCGGTCTCGGAGTCGGTGAACAGCTCGGTGATCAGCCCGCGCGACAGCAGGGTGCGCACGACGGAGTCGACGTTCACCGCCCGGATCGATGCCACCTGACCGCGGGTGATCGGCTGCTTGTACGCGATGACGGCCAGTGTCTCCAGCGCGGCCTGCGACAGGCGGGACGGCGCCTGCGACCCGACGAACTCGGCGACGAGCTCGTCGTGGTCGGCGCGCACGTAGATGCGCCACCCGCCCCCGACCTCGCGCAGCTCGAACCCGCGTCGCGGACCGCCGGTGCGGCCGTCGTAGTCCTCGACGAGGCCCTCGATCGCCTGGCGGACGGCGGCGACCGGCGCTCCCACGGCGGCGGCGAGGGAGACCAGGCTCTGCGGCTCGTCCACGATCAGCAGGATCGCCTCGAGCCTGCGGGCGACGTCGGAAGAGCTTGTCGCCTCGCTGCCGGAGCTTGCGGAGAGTTCAGCTGTCATAGTCGGCACCCAGCGTAGCGAGCGTCTCGGTCGACCAGTGCTCGGCGGTCCAGCGCAGCGTGAGCTCGCCGAGCGGCTCGAGCTGCTCGAACGAGATCGCCGCGTGCCGGTACAGCTCCAGGATCGACAGGAACCGGGCAACCACGACACCGGGCTGGTCGACCCCGGCGACCAGCTCGCGGAAGGTCATCCCGTCGGCGCCGCGCAGCAGGGTCACAACGATCGCGGCCTGCTCGCGGATGCTCACCAGCGGCGCATGCAGGTGATCCAGGCCCACGTGCGGGATCTCCTTGGGCGTCAGCGCCAGCAGCGCGAGCGCGGCGAAGTCCTCGGGGGTCAGCGTCCAGGTCAGCTCGGGGATCGCCCGCCGGTGCTTCTCCTCCAGCGGCACCGAGCGGGTGTGGCGGTTCTCCTCCCCCGCGAGGTGGCCGGCGAACCAGCCCGACACCTCCTTGAACGCGCGGTACTGCAGCAGACGTGCGAACAGCAGATCACGGGCTTCGAGCAGCGCCACCGATTCGGCATCGACGAGTTCGCCCTGCGGCAGCAGGCCCGCGACCTTCATGTCGAGGAGGGTCGCGGCCACGACGAGGAACTCGGATGCCTCCTCCAGCTCCTCATCGGGGCCCAGCTCCTTCAGGTAGGCGATGAACTCGCCCGTCACCTGCGACAGTGCGACGTCGGTGATGTCGAGCTCGTGCTTGGACAGCAGCGTCAGCAGCAGGTCGAACGGTCCGTCGAACACGCCGACCGAGACGCGGAACCCCTCGACAGGCTCGGGGACCGGTGCGGGGCCGGGGTCAGGCGACGGCGCCACGGGCGACCAGCTCCCGCGCCAGGCGCCGGTAGGCCTGGGCGGCCGCATGCCCGGGGGCGAACTCGGTGATGGGAACGCCCGACACCGACGCGTCCGGGAACTTCACGGTGCGGCCGATGACGGTCTCCAGAACATCGTCGCCGAAGGTCTCGACAACGCGCTCGAGCACCTCACGGGAATGCAGCGTGCGCGAGTCGTACATGGTGGCCAGCAGCCCGTCGAGCTCGAGGCTCGGGTTGAGCCGGTCGCGCACCTTGTCGATCGTCTCGACCAGCATCGCGACCCCGCGCAGGGCGAAGAACTCGCACTCCAGCGGGATGATCACGCCGTGGCTGGCGGTCAGCGCATTGACGGTGAGAAGGCCGAGCGACGGCTGGCAGTCGATGAGGATGACGTCGTACTCGGGCGCGATCTTGCGCAGCACGCGAGAGAGGATCGACTCGCGGGCCACCTCGTTGACCAGCTGCACCTCGGCGGCTGACAGGTCGATGTTCGCGGGCATGACGTCGAGGTTCTCGATCGTGGTGGGCACGATCGCCTCGTGCGGATCGCGCCTGCCGTCCATGAGCAGGTCGTAGATCGTCGTCACATCGTGTGTCTGGATCCCCAGGCCCGCCGAAAGCGCGCCCTGCGGGTCGAAGTCGACCGCAAGCACCTTGCGACCGTAGTCGGCCAGGGCCGCCGCCAGATTGATCGTCGTGGTGGTCTTGCCCACGCCGCCCTTCTGGTTGCACAGCGAGATGATGCGCGCAGGACCGTGTCCGACGAGAGCCGGAGGAGTCGGAAAGCCCTGATAGGGACGGCCAGTCGGCCCGATCGGGGTCTCGTCCTTCTTGGCCGTCTTGGCCTTGCCCTTCGTCGCGCTGCCCGCCACGGACTCTCCTGCCCTCACCATATGTGCACTGATTCTAGCCATGCAGGGTCGCTCTGCCACGTCGCGCCGCGGTGGGTTGGCCCTCGGGATGCGACCGGAACCCGCCGCCGACCGCCGCGACCGCGGAAACTGCTCGAATCCAGCGACATGCGAGCATTTCCTGCGGTCACGGGCACGCCACGGGGCCTGGGCACGCCACGGGGCCCGGGGATGCAGGGGGTGAGCCCCGGGGGGGGTGAGCCCGGGGGGGGTGAGCCCGCAGGCGGGCGTGAGCCCGAGTCGGGACGCGCGATGTCAGCGCGCCCGCGGGTGCGATGTGGCATACACATCGCGCAGCGCGTCGACGCTGACGTGCGTGTAGATCTGCGTGGTGGCCACCGAGGCATGCCCGAGCAGCTCCTGGACGACGCGCACGTCGGCGCCGCCCTGCAGCAGGTGGGTCGCGAACGAGTGCCGCAGCGTGTGCGGCGAGACGTGCGCGGTCAGGTGCGCGCCCTCCGCAGCGGATCGGATGATCAGCCAGGCGCTCTGCCGCGACAGGGGCGCACCGCGTGCGCCGAGGAACAGCCGCGGCGTCGACCTGCCCCGCCGGCTGAGCTCGGGGCGAGCACGGGTGAGATACGCGTCCAGGGCCGCCCGGGCATAGGAGCCGACCGGCACGATGCGCTCCTTGGCTCCCTTGCCCCGCAGCCGCAGCACGTCGCCGTGGGCGACGTCGTCGACGTCGAGGCCCACGGCCTCGGACACCCGGGCTCCGGTGGCATAGAGCAGCTCGAGCAGGGCCGCATCGCGCAGCCCGGTGATGCTGTCGTCAGGCGTCGCCAGAAGGGCGGCGACCTGGTCGATCGTCAGCGCCTGGGGCAGGCGGCTGGCCTGCTTGGGCGGTCGCAGACGCCCGGTCGGGTCGTCGGCCGCCATTCCCTCGCGGACGAGGAAGCGGTGCAGGCCCCGCACCGAGGACTGCAGCCGGGCGAGGCTGGATGCCGCGGGCGCGGGCTGTGCGGAGGCCCGCTCGGCGGCGAACTCCGCCACGAGCGCCGGCGTGACGTCATCCATATCCTCCGCTCCGTGCGCCGCGAGCCACTCGACGTAGCCGACCAGGTCGCGGCGGTAGGCCCCGACGGTGTGCTCGGACAGACCCCGCTCGACCGTGATGTGACGCACATACGCGTCGACGGCGCGGTCCGGCTTCACGTCAGGCTCCCTTCAGGGCCGAGGCGTTCCGACCGGCGGCGTGCGCCGCGGCCACGGTGCGTCGGCGGGAGCGAGGCTGGTCCAGCCGCGCGCCCGTGCGATGTGGGCGGCCAGTCCGCCCACCACCAGCGACGGGTTCTGCACGCGCCGGTCGAGGATGGCGTCGACCAGCTCGTCCAGCGGCACCCAGCGCACCTCGATGTCGGCCTCCTCGGCGTACCGGTCGAAGGCGTCGGGTGTCGCGGACAGATCGCGGGCGAGGTAGATGCGGATCGCCTCGTCGCTGCCCCCCGGTGTCGTGTAGAACTCGGCGAGCACATCCCAGCGCGCCGCGGCGAGGTCGGCCTCCTCGGCGAGCTCGCGCTGCGCCGAGACGAGCGCGCCCTCGCCGGACACATCGAGCAGGCCCGCCGGGATCTCCCAGTCGCGGGCACGCACGGGGTGCCGGTACTGCTTGATCAGCAGCACGCGATCGGCGTCGTCGAGTGCCAGGATCGCCACGGCGCCGGGGTGGTCGGTGTACTCGCGCACGATGGTGTGGCCGTCGTAGGGCACCTCGTCACGGAGGATGTTCCACACCCGTCCCTCGTACACCGTCTCGCTGCGGCTGGGCGTGATCGCGACGAGCTCGTCCTCAAGCTCGTCAGTCATCGTCGACGTCGAACAGCTCGCTGGCGCGGTGCCGCTCGAGGGCCTCGCCGACCAGCCCGCGGAACAGCGGATGCGCGTCGGTCGGGCGCGACCGCAGCTCGGGGTGCGCCTGCGTGGCGATGTAGTAGGGGTGCACGTCGCGCGGCAGCTCGACGTACTCGACGAGGTTGCGGTCCGGCGACAGCCCGCTGAAGACGAGCCCTGCCTCGGCGAGCACATCCCGATAACGGTTGTTGACCTCGTAGCGGTGGCGATGCCGCTCGGAGACCCGCGTCGCCCCGTACAGCTCTGCAGCCAGCGATCCCTCGGCCAGATCGGCCTCGTACAGGCCCAATCGCATGGTGCCGCCCAGGTCGCCGTGGTCGATGATGTCGACCTGCTCTTCCATCGTGGCGATGACGGGGAACTCGCTGTCGGGGTCGAACTCGGTCGAGCTCGCGCCGGCCAGACCCGCGACATCCCGCGCGTACTCGATGACCATGCACTGCAGCCCCAGGCACAGTCCGAGCGTGGGAATGCCCTGCTCGCGCGCGAAGCGCAGGGCGCCCAGCTTGCCCTCGATGCCGCGGATGCCGAAGCCGCCGGGCACGACGATGCCGTCGAGCCCGCCGAGCGCCTTGGCCGCCCCCTCGGGTGTCTCGCACAGATCCGACGGGATCCACTCGATGTTCACGTGGGTCTCCTGCGCGAAGCCACCGGCCTTGAGGGCCTCGGTCACGCTGAGGTAGGCATCGGGCAGGTCGATGTACTTGCCCACCAGCCCGATCGTGACCTCGTACTTGGGGTTGTGCACCGCCTGGAGCACGACGTCCCACCGGCTCCAGTCGACGTCGGCGGCCTTGTCGAGGTGCAGGGTGCGCATGATGTACCCGTCGAGTCCCTGGTCGTGCAGCATCGTCGGGATGTCGTAGATGCTCGGCACGTCGACGGCGTTGACGACGGCGTCCTCGCTGACATCGCACATGAGGGCGATCTTGCGCTTGTTCGCGTCGGTCACCGGCCGGTCGCTGCGCAGCACCAGCGCGTCGGGCTGGATCCCGATCGACCGCAGCGCTGCGACGGAGTGCTGGGTCGGCTTCGTCTTCTGCTCGCCGGAGGCGCCCATGAACGGCACCAGTGAGACGTGCACGAAGAACACATTGTCGCGGCCCAGCTCGTGGCGGATCTGGCGCGCCGCCTCGATGAACGGCTGCGACTCGATGTCGCCGACCGTGCCGCCGATCTCGGTGATGATGACGTCCGGACGGGGGCGCTCGTCGGCCTGCAGGCGCATGCGGCGCTTGATCTCGTCGGTGATGTGGGGAATGACCTGCACCGTGTCGCCCAGGTATTCGCCGCGCCGTTCGCGGGCGATCACCTCCGAGTAGATCTGTCCCGTGGTGACGTTGGCCGCCTGGCTCAGGTCGATGTCGAGGAAGCGCTCATAGTGGCCGATGTCGAGATCGGTCTCGGCGCCGTCGTCGGTGACGAACACCTCGCCGTGCTGGAACGGGTTCATCGTGCCCGGATCGACGTTGAGGTACGGGTCGAGCTTCTGCATGACCACCCGCAGGCCGCGCGCGGTGAGCAGATTCCCCAGGCTCGCGGCGGTGAGTCCCTTGCCCAACGAGGAGACGACACCTCCGGTCACGAAGATGTGCCGAGTGGTGTCGTCGGGGTTTCCCGCGTCAGGTTCAGAATTCTGCATCACGGGCTTTCACCCTATCAGGCGGGCTCGCGCGCGAGCTCCAGCAGCTCGCGGGCATGTTCGAGGGCGGTGGACGAGTCGGAGAGCCCCGACAGCAGACGCGCCATCTCAGCCTCGCGATCGGATCCTTCCAGCCGCTGCACGCTGGAGGCGGTGACCGAGCCGTCGCTCTCCTTCACGACGCTGAGGTGATTGGTCGCGAAGGCGGCCACCTGGGCGAGGTGGGTGACGGCGATGACCTGGGATGTCTCGGCCAGCCGTGCCAGGCGCCTGCCGACCTCGATCGCGGCGGCGCCGCCGATCCCGGCATCCACCTCGTCGAAGACGAACGTCGGCACAGGGTGCGTGGACGCGATCACCACCTCGATGGCCAGCATGACCCGGCTCAGCTCGCCCCCGGAGGCAGAGCGTGCGACCGGGCGCGGCTCGGCTCCGGCGTGCGGCGACAGCAGCAGCGCCACCTCGTCGCGTCCTTCGGCGCTGGGCGGTGCCGAGCTGACGGCGACGGTCAGCGCCGCATCGGGCATCGCCAGCGCGGCGAGCTCGGCGGTCACCAAGGCGCCCAGCCGCTCGGCCGCGTCGGCGCGGACGGCGGTCAGGGCAGCGGCTGCGTCGTCGAGGGCGGATGCCGCGGCATCCCGCTCCACGGTCAGCTCCGCGATGCGGTCGTCGTCGCCCTCGAGCTCGGCCAGGCGCGCGCCGCCGGTCTCGGCGAGCGCGAGCACGTCGGCGAGAGTGCCACCGTTTCGTCCGCTGTGGGGTTCGCCGTGGGGTCCGCCGTGGGGTCCACTGTGCCGGCGGACGAGGGCGCCCAGCACGGCTCGGCGCTCTTCGACGGCATCCAGCTCCTGCGGACCCGTCTCGTCGAGGTCTGCGAGGTACCCCGACAGCTCGACCGCGATCTCCGATGCCCGGTAGCCGAGCTCGGCGAGCTGCTCGCCGAGCCCGCCCAGCACCGGATCGCGCTCGCCTGCACGCTCGAGCACGCGGCGCGCCTCGCCGGTCAGGGCGGACACGTCCACGGCATCCCGCCCGGACGACAGCGCCTCACGGGCGGTGGCTGCGGCGGCACGCAGCTCCTCCACGTGCGCGAGTCTCTCCGCGCGCTGGGCGAGCTCGACGTCCTCCCCCGGCTGCGGGGCGGCCTCGGCGATCGCAGCCAGGTCGTCGCGCAGCAGGTCGGCCTCGGCGATGCGGGCGTCGCGATCCGCCGTCAGCGTGGTGAGCTCGGCATCCCGCGCGCGCCAGCGCTCCCACGCGTCGCGGTAAGCCGCCAGCGCGTCGGCGACGGGAACGCCGCCGAAGCGGTCGAGGGCCGTGCGCTGCGCCGGCGCGGAGCGCAGGCGCAGCTGATCGGACTGCCCGTGCACCACCACGAGCTCTTCGGCGAGGTCGGCGAGCACGCCCGCCGGTGCTGTGCGCCCGCCGACAGTCGCGCGGCTGCGGCCCTCGCGGCCGATGGTGCGGCCTACATAGAGTTCGGCATCGGTTCCCGGCAGCGGCTCCAGCGAGCCCCCGGCATCCTGCACCCGATCGGCGACGGGGCCGGTCTGCGGAACGATCCAGACGCCGGTGACCTCGGCCTGGTCGACGTCGGCGCGCACCGCGCCCGTGTCTGCGCGCTGGCCCAGCAGCAGCCCGAGACCCGTGACGACCATGGTCTTGCCCGCGCCGGTCTCGCCGGTGATCGCGGTGAAACCGGGGCCCATCGGCAGCGTCGCCTCGGCGATGACGCCCAGGCCCCGCAGGCGCATCTCCTCGATCACGCGTCGGGCTCCGGCGCGCGGATCACCTCGGTCACCGGGTGCGCCGCACCCTCCGGCCCGCGCCAGCCGTAGACGGGCAGCTGGAACTTGCGCACGAGCCGGTCGGTGAACGGCGCCGGGTGCAGCCGTGCGAGGTGGACGGGCTGGCCGGAACGCTGCACGCTCACGCGGGCGCCCGGCGGCAGGTCGTGCGAGCGCCGGCCGTCGCACCAGAGCACGCCGATGCCGTTCGTGCGCTCGAGCACCTCGATGGCCAGCGTCGCGTCCGGCGAGACGACCAGGGGCTTGGTGAACAGGGCATGCGCCGACAGCGGGACCAGGGCGATCGCCGCGACTTCGGGCCAGATGACCGGCCCCCCGGCGGAGAAGTTGTACGCCGTCGACCCGGTCGGGGTGGAGACGACGACGCCGTCGCAGCCGAACGAGGTGAGCGGGCGGCCGTCGATCTCCACGACGACTTCAAGCATCCGCTCCCGGCTCGCCTTCTCGACGGTGGCCTCGTTCAGCGCCCAGGTCTCGTACAGCAGCGTGCCGGCGGCATCCGTCACCCGCACCGACAGCGCGAGCCGCTCTTCGACCTGATAGTCACGCGCGATGACGCGGGCAACCGCATGGTCGAGCTCGTCGCGCTCGATCTCGGCGAGGAACCCGACGTGGCCCATGTTGATGCCGAGCACGGGTGCCGATCCGCCGCGCACGAGCTCGGCAGCACGCAGGATCGTGCCGTCACCGCCCAGCACGATCGCCAGCTCGATGTCCACGAGTGCCACGTCGCGGCCGAGGACGCCGCACTCGGGCAGCATCCGTGCGCGGTCGCCGAGCTCGTCGAGGTCGGTCTCGGCCAGCACCGGGCGGGCGCCCGCTTCACGCAGTGCCGTGGCGACGCGGCCGGCGGCGACGATGGTGTCGTCGCGATGGGCGTGCAGCACCACCAGGATGTTGCGCTCGCCCGTCATGCCGCTCCCGCCCGTTCGTAGACCGTGCTCATCCATTCTGTCGGATTGCCGCCGGGGCGGACGCCGGTCTGTCGCCCGCGCAGGTGCACGAGCAGCTCGCGGTTGCCGCGCGCGCCCAGGATCGGCGAGGCGATCACCCCGCAGGTGCCCAGGCCCGCATCCCATGCCGCCCACAGCACGCCGGCGACCGCGTCGGCACGCAGCCCCGGGTCGGTGACGATGCCCTCGCGCACGCCCGTGCGGCCGACCTCGAACTGCGGCTTGACCAGCAGCACGTGATCGGCGTCGACGCCGGCCGTCTGCGCGGCGGCGGGCAGCACGTGCGTCAGCGAGATGAACGACAGGTCGCCGGTGACCAGGTCCGGGACGGCGTCGGTGCCGGCCGCGGCTGTCAGGCTCTCCCGGCTGAGGGCGCGCACGTTGAACCCCTCGACGGCGATCACGCCCGGATCGTCGCGGACGGATGCCGCGAGCTGACCGTGCCCCACGTCGACGGCGATCACCGGCTCGGCGCCGCGCTGGCGCAGCACCTGCGTGAACCCGCCCGTCGAGGCGCCCATGTCCAGGGCCACCCGGCCGGCGGGGTCGACGCCGAACGCGTCGAGGGCGGCGATCAGCTTGTGCGCGGCGCGGCTGACATAATGGTCGGCGCCGGCGACCGCGAGCTCGGCGTCGTCCGCCACCGGCGTGGACGCCTTCACGACCGGCGCGCCGTCGGCGGTCACCAGGCCGTCGACGATGAGCCGCTGCGCGTGCGTGCGCGACCGGGCCAGTCCTCGCGCGGCCAGCGCGGCATCGGCGCGCTGGGTCATGCCGAGCCGCCCGCGTCGAGGCGACGGGCCAGCTCGTCGTGCAGCGCGGCATACCCGCCGGCCCGCTGCGACAGCGGCTGGTCCTCGATCACCTCCAGCGCCGACAGCAGGTCGTCCGCCACATCGTCGGGCTGCTGAGGGTCGGGCACGCGGTCGGTCATGCGCCCCAGGATACCGAGGCTATGGCCGGTGGAACGGATCTGCGTACAGCTGCTCGGGGACGCGCAGCACGAAGATGGCCATCCCGCTGTCCCAGATCGCCTTCGCCCCCGCGCGCAGGAGGTCGATCTGACTGTCGCCGGCCGACAGGATCTGCACGTCGGCGCTGGGATCGACACGCACGGCGGCCTTCCCGACGATGACCGTGCCGTCCTTGACCCGCGCCTGCGGGTATGGCTCGTGCAGCTCGCGCAGGTCGGACAGCAGGTAGGTCGGCCGCGCATCCTGCGCGGCGGCGAGGATGTGCTTGGGTCGGTCGATGCCCGTGAGCACGAGCGCGGAGGCCATGCCGGCGCGGTTCGCGCCGAGAATGTCGGTGTCGAGACGGTCGCCCAGGAACAGGGGATGCTTCGCCCCGAACCGCGCGACAGCCTCCTCGTAGATCGGGGTCTCGGGTTTGCCGGCCACCGTCGCCAGCCGCCCGATCGCAGTGTGCACGGCCGAGACCAGCGTGCCGTTGCCCGGGGCGATGCCGCGGGAGTGCGGGAGCGTCCAGTCGGTGTTGGTGGCGATCCAGGGGATGCCGCCCTCCTCCTCCGGCACCTTCAGGGCGAAGGCCGCCTCGGCGAGGTCCTGCCAGCCCACCTCGGGGGCGAATCCCTGCACGACGGCGTCTGGGTGGTCGTCGGCGCTGCGGGTGACGGCGAAGCCCGCCTTCTCCGCCTCCACCACGAGTCCGTCGCCGCCGACGATCAGCACGGTGGACCCGGCGGGGATCAGGGTCGCCAGCAGCCGCATCGCCGCCTGCGGGCTGGTGACGATCTCGTCGGGCTGCGCGTGAAGTCCGAGATCGCGCAGGTGCGCGGCCACATGTGCGTCGGTGCGGGAGGCGTTGTTGGTGACATAGCCGAGCCGACGGCCCTCCGCCGCGCGATTCAGGCTCTCCACCGCGTGCGGGAGAGGACCGGGACCCGCATAGACGACGCCGTCGAGATCCGCCAGCACGACGTCGACGCCGTCGAGCGGCGTCGACTCGCGCCGGCCGAACAGCGCCATCAGGCGCCGTCCGCCGGGGCGGGATCGCCCTCGCCTGCCGGGTCTTCGTCGTCCTCGTCCGTCGGCTCCTCGAGGATCTCGTCGACGATCACGACGTCGTCGACAGCGGTCTCGCGGTCCAGGGCGTCTGCGGCCACCTCTGCCCGGTGGCGCCACTGCGCCGCCTCGGCGGTTCGGCCGAGCTCTTCGAGGACGGTCGCCCTCGCGGCGAACAGCGCCGGGCTCCACTCGAACGCGCGGTTCGGATCGAGTTCGGGGATCTCGAGCTCGAGAAGCGCCCGCTCTGGCTCGCCGAGGTCGAGGCGCGCGCCGGAGAGGGCGATGGCCAGCTCCACACGCGACTGCGCGGGCAGCGCGGTGCGGTCGACCGCGCGACCCACCTCGAGCGCCCGGTCGGGCCGGCCCACACCGCGTTCACTGTCGACCATCAACGCGATCTGGTCGTCGCGACCGGAGATGCGCCGATACGTGCGCAGCTCGCGCAGCGCCAGCGCGAAGTCGCCGATCGCGTAGGCGGTGATCGCGGCGCTCTCGCGCACGACGCCGACGCGTCCGGCTCGCCGCACGGCGGCCAGCGCATGCTCGTGGGCGCGCGCGGGATCGTCCTCGATGAGAGCAGCCGCCATGGCCAGATGACGGGCCACCTGATCGGCGTTCTCCTTGCTGAGGGTCTTCAGCTCGTTTCGGGCCGCCGGGTGCAGATCTCGAGCGGTCACCTCGTCGGGCAGCTCCGGCTCGGCGTGCATGCGCTGATCGGAGTGCTGCGGCGGCCGGGACCCGCGCGCGTCGTCACGAGGGGGACGCCCGCCGACGCGGTACGGCTTCTTCCCGTCACGGTCGGACGTGCCGCCGCGGTACGGCTTCTTCCCGTCACGGTCAGGCGTGCCGCCGCGGTACGGCTTCTTCCCGTCACGGTCGGGCTGGCCGTCACGGCGGGGCCTTTCCGAGGGGCGGCTGCGCCTGTCGTGCGGACGCTTGCCGCGGTCGTCGTCAGCCATGTGAAGATCCTCCTGCGCGCTGCACGAGCGTCGCGTTAACGAGAAATGGCCACCCAGCTCTGGGTGGCCATTTCACGAAAGAAGTCCGGCGGTGTCCTACTCTCCCACAGGGTCCCCCCTGCAGTACCATCGGCGCTGAGAGGCTTAGCTTCCGGGTTCGGAATGGGACCGGGCGTTTCCCTCTCGCTATGGCCGCCGAAACACTATTGATGTTTCAATCAAGCTGCATAACAAAAGCCTGTATCTAAAACAGTACAGTGTCATGCGGTTCCCGACCGTACATCGAGAACCACTCAGTGGACGCAAGCACCAAAAACGGTGTGTTATCAAGTCATCGGCTTATTAGTACCGGTCAGCTCCACGTGTTGCCACGCTTCCACATCCGGCCTATCAACCCAGTAGTCTAGCTGGGAGCCTCTCGCCCGAAGGCATGGAAGTCTCATCTTGAGGCCGGCTTCCCGCTTAGATGCTTTCAGCGGTTATCCATCCCGAACGTAGCTAATCAGCGGTGCTCCTGGCGGAACAACTGACACACCAGAGGTTCGTC
>DASSYC010000197.1:0-39367 GCA_035703465.1 Microbacterium sp.
CCGGCGCGACCCCGGCGAGCAGGCCCGCGATGGCGACGACTGCGGCGAGGACGCCCAGCTGCGCGACCGGCACCTCCATGCCCAGCGGGGCGATGGTGGACAGCGCGCCGATGGCGGCGACGCTGGCGGCGACACCGAGGAGCAGCCCGGTGGCCACAGCGACGACCGACACGATGACCGCCTCGGCGTGCACCATCAGCGCCACCGACCGGCGTGACATGCCGACCGAGCGGAGGACACCGATCTCGCGGGTGCGTTCGACGATGGAGAGCGCGAGGGTGTTCGCGATGCCGAGCACGGCGATGACCATGGCGAACGCGAGGAGCACCGTGACTAATCCGAAGATTTGGTCGACGGTCTGTGTGCGTCCCGCGATGACCGCCGCCTGGTCTCGCACCTGTACTGTCGGGTGGTCCTCGAGCGCGGTCTCCAGGGCGGTGGAGAGCTCCGCAGGAGAGGTGCCGGCCGCTGCCAGCACAAAGATGCTGGCATCCATGTCCTCGGTGAAGAGGGCACCGTAGGTGTCCAGGGAGACGAAGAAGTCGGTCTGCAGCGCCTGCGCGGGACCGTCGGCGATGATGCCGACGATGGGCAGGATGGTCTCACCCAGCCGCGCGAACGTCATCGGCAGCTCGTCGCCCACCGCCAGCTCACGCTCGGTGGCGACGCGTTCGGCGATGACGACGCCTCCGGCGCTCAGTGCGGCGATGTCCCCGTCCACCATCCGGATCTGCGCGACCTCGGTGATGAGCTCAGG
Source organism: Microbacterium sp. (assembly GCA_035703465.1). GTDB lineage: Bacteria > Actinomycetota > Actinomycetes > Actinomycetales > Microbacteriaceae > Microbacterium. The sequence goes on from DASSYC010000197.1 coordinate 758, forward strand.
GTCCAGACCGGTCAGCGCGCTGGTCGTCCTGCCGTCCTTCCAATGCCCGTACTTCAGCCGGGTGGCAACGCCGACAGCGGAGACCGCCCGGACCTCGTCGTAGACGGCCGCGTGCACCCCGCCGAGCATCTCCTGCCCCGCGCCTTCGATGACGACGTCCGCGGCGATGACCTCGCGGTACTGCTCACCGGTGGCCGCTTTCACCGAGCCGCCGACGATGGACACGAAGCTCATCAGCGCGAGCCCGAACGCCAGCGCCATCACCGTCGCGGAGGTGCGACGCGGTGCGCGAAGCGCTGCTTCCCGGGCCAGCTGCCCGGGCACTGTCCGCGCGGAGGCCGCGCCGACGAGAGAGACCAGCGGACGCAGCGCGGACGGCGCGATCAGCACGACACCGACGAGGGCGAGCACCAATCCCGCGCCGAGCAGCAGGATCGGGCCCGCGGCCAACCCTGGAAGGGCGGCGACGGCGGAGCCTGCCACCAGCAGAACCGTGCCGGTGATGAGGCGCCCGCGACCGAGACCGCGCGTCTCGGCGGCGCTGCTGCGCATCGCGGCAAGCGGAGAGACCGCCGCGGCACGGCGAGCCGGGCCGACAGCCGAGACAAGGGTGACCAGGACACCGACGGTGAGGGCGATGATGACGGTTCGGGTCTCGATGACGAGCTCACCGGAGGGGATGCTGACCCCGAAGACTCCGGCCAGTGCGCGCAGGCCGTAGGTGCTCACGATGCCCAGCAGCACGCCGACGGTCGAGGCGAGGGCGCCCACGAGCAGCGCCTCGACGAGCACCGACGCAAGAACCTGCTTCCCGGTCGCGCCGGTCGCACGGATCACCGCGAGCTCACGGGTGCGCTGCGAGATGACGATGGCGAAGGTGTTGGCGATGAGGAACGCGCCGATGATGAGCGCCGCGACGCTCATCGCGATGAGCACGACCTGGAGCATCTCGAGGTTCGCGGCAGCCTGCTCGGCGCCGGCTGCGGCGAGGTCTTGCGCCGTAGCGACCTGCACGTCGTCAGCGAGTACATCAGCGAGCAGCGGCTGCAGTTCACCGGCGGTCAGTTCCGAGGTGACGAGGATCTCGGACAGGCCGTCGCCGAGGCCGAGGACGCTCTGCGCGGTGGTGAGGGTCGAAAGCGCGACCGCCCCCACCGGCGGACCGTCACCGTCACCGAACCCGACGAGCCCGACGACACGAGCATCGACCCGGGTGTCGCCGACGACGGTGACAGCGTCGCCGATGCGCAGGCCGAGCGCGTCGGCGGTGTTCTTGTCGATGACGATCTCGCCGTCGCTGGTGGGTGCCGCGCCGTCGCGGAGCGGGTATGCGCCGACGGGCTCGTCGACCCAGGTGCTCAGCTGGACGCTGCCCAGATCGGTGGTGCCCTGCTCGAGGCGGGCGGCGCCCTTGGCGACCGGGACCGCATCTGTGACAGCGTCCACGTCGCGGACGGAGTCCAGCGTTGCGGCGGGAAGCGGGTCCCGTTCGACCTCGACGCCCATTCCGGAGTCGAATGCGGTGGCGGTGCGGACGGTCACGTCGGCGCCGGCGGAGGCGGTGGCGAACTGGTCGTCGAACAGCTTCTGGGCCGTGTCGTTGAGGACGAGGCTGCCGGTGACGAAGGCGACGCCGAGCATGACGGCGACCACCGTGAGAGCCAGTCGCAGGCGGTGGGCGAGGACCTGGGCGAACGCGAACCGGATCATGCCGCCACCCCCTGACGCTCGGCGTCGAAGCGCGCCATGCGCTCAAGGACGGTTGCGGCGGTCGGGTTGTCGTGACCGTCGATCACCTCGCCGTCGGAGAGGAACTCGACCCGGTCCGCGTACGCCGCGGCCGACGGGTCGTGCGTGACCATCACGATGGTCTGCCACAGCTCGCTGGCAGCGCGACGCAGGAAGGCCAGCAGCGCCTGGCTGGAGCGGGAGTCCAGTGCTCCGGTGGGCTCGTCGGCGAAGACCACCTCAGGCCGGGAGATGAGGGCGCGGGCGATCGCGACGCGCTGCTGCTGGCCCCCGGAGAGCTCGGAGGGGCGGTGGTTGAGCCGGTCGGCGATGCCGAGCGTCGCGGCCAGCTCCAGCATCCAGTCCTTGTCGACTTTCTGACCTCCCAGGCGCAGCGGGAGGGCGATGTTCTCCTCCGCGGTGAGGGCGGGCACGAGGTTGTACTGCTGGAAGATGAAGCCGACGTGGGTACGGCGAAGCAGGGTGCGCTGCTTCTCGCTCATGCCGACGAGCTCTGTTTCTCCGAGGCGGATGCTGCCGGAGTCGACGGTGTCCAGCCCCGCCATGGCGTGCATCATCGTGGACTTGCCGGACCCGGACGGGCCCATGATGGCGGTGAACCGGCCACGGCGGATGCTGAGGCTGGCGTGATCGAGGGCCCGGACCGCGGTGTCGCCGGTGCCGTACGTCTTCACGAGGTCGGTGGCCTCGATGGCGAATGTGGTGCTCATGGTGTGTGTCCTTTAGCAGTTCAGCGGGCAGCGGCGAGGTGTCGGCGGTACTGCGCCGGCGTCCAGGACGCGGTCATCTTGGTGTTGAGGGTGGCGCCCAGGCGCGCATAGAAGCGCTGCCCGGCGTGGTTGTTCAGGCGGACGCCCCACTGCACGAGCAGGTCGTCTTCGGCGGCGAGGCGGGCCACGGCGGTCATCAGCTGGCTGCCGATGCCCTTGTCACGGTGGCCGGGTCGGACGTAGAGGTCGTCCAGGGCGAGAAGGTCGCCACCGGTCCAGAGATGGATGCGGCGCACGGTGCTGGTGAAGCCGACCACGCCGGCGTCATCCTCGGCGATCAGGACGCGCACGTCGGGGCGCGCGAGCAGCTGCCGCCACGCCTCCGCGTCGACGTGAACGTGCTCCAGGTCGCCCTCGTGCGCGGCGAGCTCTCGCACCATCTCGTCCAGAGCCACGGCATCCCCGGGGCCGGCCTGTCGGATGTGGATCATGATGCTCCTTACGGTGTCAGTTGTATCCTTTACGGTGTACGGATACGACGTACAGATTGCACCGTACGATGTAAGCTGTCAAGTAGGGAGGCCGCAATGGCAGAAAAACTCACACAGATGGGCATCGCACAGGCGGCCCTGGCCGCGATCGACGCGGACGGTATCGAGGGCCTCAGCATGCGCAAGCTCGCGCAGAACCTCGGCTCGTCGCCGATGGCGGTTTACACGTACTTCCCGGACAAGGACGCGTTGCTCGACGGCGTCGCTCAACTTCTGCTCGCCGAGGTCGACACGCCGCCGGAGGACATCCACTGGCGCGACGCCATGCGCTTCATCATGCGGTCCGTTCGACACGTCGCCATGCGCCACCCGAACGCCTCGCGACTCATCAACCAGTTCCCACCGCACACACCCGACGCTCTGGCCTTCGTGGAAGCGGGGTTCCGGAGCTTCCGCCGCGCCGGCTTCGACGAGCTCAGCACCGCACGCTGCTACCGCGCTCTGGCTGCGTATTCGCTGGGCACACTCGACATCGAACTGGGTGGATACTTCTCGCCCGAAACGCGCACGATCACATCGGAGACGCGCGACAGCATGGACACGCCCACGGCAGCCAAGCTCCTCCCGCTTGTAACGGAGATCACGCCAACACTTCTCGCTCAGGATGACGCGGCAGAGTTCGAGTACGGCCTCGAGCTCCTGCTGGACGGGTTCGCCGACGCTATGTCAAGATCCGGCCGCACCGCCTAAAGTTTGCGGCCTGTTCACCCGCCGCACTGACGGAGCCTCGCCGCAGCTCTTGAACGCGTCGCGCGCCAACCGTCCTCCTGGCGCCGAAGTCGAGCCAGCTCACGAAACCCGCCGGTCCTCCGCCGGGTGCACGTTGGGGTCCCGCCCTGCGCACCCCGCCCGCAAGCAGATCGTCATGTGAGCGGTCGTGCGGCTCTGCGAGGTGCGCATCATCCGCGAGTCGTAGACTCGGTGCATGTCACCGAAGCTGTCGGAGTATGTCGAGGCGGGGTACGCGCTGAGCCCGGATGAGCGGCTGGAAGCGGCGCGGATGCTGCGGTTGAGCGTCGACCAGGACACGGACAGCGAGCAGGTCGACATCGATGCGGCGTGGGACGACGTGATTGACCGGCGGGTTGCCGAGGTTGTTGGCGGGGGAGCCCGCCTTGTGGATGGGCGTGAGGGGCTGGCTCAGATCCGCGCCGAACTCGCCGCACGTCGTCGATGACGTACCGGTGGCGCGAGCACGAGGAAGCGCACGCCGAACTCCGAGAGGCAATTCTCTTCCTCGAGGACGAACGCGAGGGGTGGGGTGACCGATTCGCCAATGCTGTCGAGGCCGCCGTCCGAAGCATCCTTGAATCACCGGAGAGTTGGGGGCTGCATCGTGGCCGGCGCCGGAACCCGCCCGTCCACACGAGGAGCGTGTCCGGCTTCCGCTACGACATCAAGTACATCGTGCGGGGAGATGAAGTGATCGTGGTGGCGTACGCTCATGAGCGTCGCAGACCGGGTTATTGGGCGAAGCGCCTTGCCGATTGATTCAGACTCCGCAGATCGCGGCGAAGGGCTTCGTGGTTCGAGTTGGCCCTGCCCACATCGTGCCCACGGATGAGGAGGATCGGGCCCGATTCGGACGGGATGTCAGTGAGCCAGAGCAGACGTGGATCCGCGGAATCGCGCAGAACTCCGGTCCAGTCAGATCGAGAAGGACCGAGGAGGATGCCGGTCGACGAGTTTTCAAATCCCTCCGTCTCCGCCACAGAATCCCTGGTCAGAGTACTTTTATTTCTCGCCTGCCACGAATCCTGCCATTTCTGCCACGTTCGCTATGCGTTCCGGTTTGTACGATCTGCCCGCGATCGCGAATGCTATCTAGTCAACATGCTCGGTCGCAGCCGGACGAAGCGGAGAGACAGCGTGGCTCTGCCAGCGAGACGGAGAGCGCGAATCCCTCGGTCTCCGTGCGGCTATTGCGGGTCGCGGCAGTGCTGTCACTCTTAGCCTGGTGTCTGTCGCCCCTACTCCTGCACGGGTCCGACCGCGCGTCACCACGAGGAAGAAGGCGTTGCGAGTGGGCCTCAGAGCCCGGCGGCGTCCATCCGCTGGATCAGCGACGGTCGCCGCGCGTACCGTCGGCGCAGTTCGGCAAGGTAGTCGTCAGCAATCTCGGGTCGACCGGCCGCTCGTGCTGCGACACGGAGCTTCTTCATGCTCCGGATCGCTCCGGAGTACGCGCGAGTGTTCGCCTCGACCAGCCGATCGTCGATGAGTTGCGCCATCACGGGGAGCACGGCCGCAGGATCGATCTTGCGGTACCGGTTGACCAGGTCGTCCCACTGCTGGGGGTGCAGCGACTTTCCGCTCTCGGATGCCGTGAGAGCTTCCGTCCATGCACGGGCGACGTCATCAGTGCCGATCAGGTACGCGATCAGTTCCCAGGGTCGTTCTCGCATCCGATCGATCGCGCGCTCCCGCAGTTTCGTCCATCGCGATCCGGAGGCTGACTCCCACGCACGTGCATTGGCTGCCGTCGGCCATCGCTCGAACGCTTGCGAGGCAGCATCCGTCGCATCCATGCCTGTCTCGATCGCCATAGCGGCCCAAAGCTCGCCACACTCCTGCTGTTGATGGGGCCCACCGGGCAGCGACATCCCCTCGCGGGCGACGATGATCGCGTGCTCGGTGAATCCGGCCTCGCGGAGCGCTTTGGCTGCGTCCGCGCGCAGATGGGCGCGGGGTAGGTCGCCGCCGTGGGTGCGGACGATCGCCTCCTCGTCACGGTGCAAGACCGCGAGGCGCTGCAGGTTGTACAGCAGCGCGTGGCGCGCGTGCCATTCGTCGTCGTGAGCGAACTCCGTTTCGGGTCGCCCGTCGAAGGGCGTCGTCAGAGATTGGCGGCGTCGGTCGAGGTGGGCTTCGAACCTCACGATGCCCGCGGTGCCCAGGGCGTCCGCGTAGTCGACGACGTCCACATGGAAATACTCGCCGAGCTCACCGAACTGATGCTTCTGGATCCACGCCGTCAAGGTGGCGGGTGCCGGTGGGCGGCCCCTGCACAGCTCAGCGTGCAGGGTCAGGAGGTCCTGGATCACGAGTTGGATGAGCCCGCCAGAGTCGTCAGCGCGCATGAGCACACGAAAGGTGCTGGTGATCGCCTTCTGGACGACGGGAATCACCCCTTTGGCGCCGTAATCGTCGGCCATGTCTGCGAGCAGCGGCACCGCGTTCTCGGCTTCGAAGGCGTAGTCCTGCACCGCCCGCCAGTCCCACATGTCCCGACGGCTGGTTCGGAACGAGGCGAGAACGTTCGGGATGTCACGGGCCAAGGACATGGATCCAGGATGCCATTGGCGGTGGGACGCGCGGGGTCGGCTTGCGACCGCGCGCCTTGTGCATCCGGGGGGCTCACCCGGGCCGCGGACGATGAAGCCTGTTGCACGGTGCTGAGTCGTGGGTGTCGCGTTACCCTTGTCACATGAGCGACACGAGCCTGCCGAGCCTCGCACTGCGCGAGGTGATCGAAGCGCGTCGCGCCGGGTTCGACGCGTTGCTCGCGAAGTACGCTGCACGCAACCCGAGACTGTTTGGCTCGGTCGCTCGCGGTGATGCCATTGAGGGCAGTGACATCGACATCATTGTCGAGATGGATCCTGCTGACGGGAATCTCCTCATGCGGGCAAGTGGTCTCATGGAAGAGACTCGGGAGCTCTACGGGCGCCAGGACATCGACATCTTTCCGGTGCAACTCCTCAAACCGCCGGTCTCGGAGTCGGCTCTCGTGGATGCGATTGCCTTGTGACCCGTGGCGCCCAGCAACGAATCCAGGACATTCTCGAGTCGATCGATCGTTGCCGTCGCTACGCGTCGTCGTTGGACAGTGCGAATCGTGATCTCGTCGACATGGCCGAGGACGCTGTCGAACGGAACCTTCAGATCATCGGTGAAGCCGTCTCCCACCTCCCGTCAGAGATTACCGAGAGCCACCCCGAGATCGCATGGCCACAGATACGAGGATTTCGGAACATCCTCGTCCACCAATACTTCGGTGTCGATGTTGAGACGGTGCGTGACGTGATCGAAACGCACCTGCCAACCCTCGAAGAGGTGCTCCGCGCATACGCAGGTCGGTAGCGGTTCTGCCGCCACCTGAGCGCGCCTCGGCCCCTTACCTTGGAGCGTCGAGTTGGGCGACCCCGCGGAGCACTTGTTCCAGCCATGACACCGTCGCAGCTCCGCGCAGGCTGGACTCGAGTGAGGCGTAGGCGCGCACCAGGCTGTCCAGCAGCAGCGCCAGGCGCAGCGCGTCAATCCTCTCCTGATCGGCGAGTACACCGAACAGCGCGTCGATCCGAGCGTATGCGCTCGGCTGCGTGGGCATCCGCGTCGGCTTCACATCGCTCAGCCATGGATGATCCGTAAAGCGGTCTCCCAGCAGAGACACCCACGTACGGCACCGTTGCTGCCAGCTGTCACCGGAGATCGGGAGCGGATCGCCCAACGCAGCATCCGCCATGAGCTCCACCAGTTCGGCCTTGGAGTGATGACCGCGGCGATGCGCAGGTACTTTGCGAACCCGAAGCTCGCCCGGCAGTTCTCGAGCCCCGACGCCGTTGCCGCCCTGATCGCGAAGGCGGCCTCGACCCCGCGGCCGCGCACCCGCTATCGAATCGGCTCCGGCGCGAACATCGCGGTCGCTCTGGCCACGATCCTCCCAGACCGCACGTCTGACGCACTGACTCGCAAGCAGTTCGACTACCCGGCCCCGGCATGACTCCGAGACCTCAGAGTTCGACGCCAGAAGACGAGTGAATCGTCGCGAAGGCCGTACCTGGCGGCACCGTGCAGTTCGCGGCCACCACCCGCCCTTCGCCGGCGTGTTCAGTCGGTTGCGTCCTTGAAGGCGTCCTTGACCTTCTCGCCGGCCTGTTTGAGATTCGCGCCGGCCTGATCGGCCTTCCCTTCCGCCTGCAACTCCTCGTTGTCGGTCGCGTCGCCCACTGCTTCCTTCGCTTTGCCCGCGACGTCCTCCGAGGTGTTCTTGATCTTGTCGTCGATTCCCATGGTCTGCTCCTTCTCTCTCCCTGGACCGCTCGACGCCCTTGATGACGCCGCACAGCCGTGACTGATGATGGTAAGAGCGCCCCGATGTCCGCACGAATGGGTTGACTGCTGCATCACTCTGAGCTAGAGGCGGCGCCTTCTGCCCAGCGCACGCCGGCGTCGGCTGCGATTACTCGCGCCCGCGGCCAGAGTCAACCCCTCGTTTTCGCGGTGTGCGCACTCGTAGCGTCAAGCGAAGGGGTGTGGAGAATGGGCAAGTTCATCTACGAGGGTCAGATCCGCGTGGACTTCGATGATCGCGTGCTTGCCCATCTGCAGACCGTCATCACCGCGAAGCTGCGCCGGAGCGAGGCCTTCACCTTCATCTGGAAGGACGACAGCAGCATCGGCGATGGTCGCACGATGGTCTGGCTGCATTCGCAGAGCTCCCTCGTGTTCAAGTTCTACGGAAGCCGTCGCCCGCAGCTCAACCGTGCCTGGCTGGAAGTCCTCACGCAGACGGCGAATTCGCCGACCGGCCTGTACCTCGTTCCGGAGCCGCCCGACAGCGGCCCTGCGGAAGGACGCGCCGATGAAGCGAATTGACGTCATCTACGGGGGACGCCAGTACAGCATCGGCAACCGCGACGTTTCCGAGATCATGGCCGAGATCGAGAGCGGCGTGTCCGCGGCGACCCCGCGCTGGCTCACCCTCAACGACGGCGAAGGGCATCGCCGACCCGCGCACCTTCTCCTGGGAGCGGGCATAGACATCGCTGTCATCCCCGTGCCCGACGAGCGCGTCGAGTGAGGCTCCCCAACGCGACTGCGCGGGGGATCCGTTTCACATGATCTTGATAAGCCCGGTTCGCCAGCCATGCAAACCCCTTGCATTCCTGCCGCCGAGCGGGCTATGGGCCGCTTCCCGGGAAGGAGAAGCTGGACGACAATAAGACAGTCACCGTCCGATTCGATAGACATCACCGGGCGGCACGTCACAGCCAGTTCCAAACGGCCGGGACCAATCCGGGCGTCCGCCGTGTTGTGTCAGATGACGCCGCAGCCGGCGACGCCATCAAGAGGAGAAGATCATGTCGTACGCATACACCAAGACTCGTGAGGAGAAGGCATCATGACCAGTGGCATCAACGACACCGGGGAGATCACCCGGACCCCCGGCACCGAGACGGCGGTCCTCGCCGGCGGCTGCTTCTGGGGTCTGGAAGACCTCATCCGCCGCCAGCCGGGTGTGCTGGACACGCGGGTCGGATACACCGGCGGGGACAACGACCACGCCACCTATCGCAACCACCCCGGACACGCGGAGGCGGTCGAGATCGTGTTCGATCCGACGGCGACGACATACCGAGACATCCTGGCGTTCTTCTTCCAGGTCCACGACCCGTCCACGTTGGACCGCCAGGGCAACGACATCGGCTCGAGCTACCGTTCGGCGATCTTCCCTCTCACCCCGGAGCAGGAGCAGGTCGCCCTGGACACGATCGCCGACGTGGACGCGTCCGGGCTCTGGCCTGGCAAGGCCGTCACGACGATCGAAGATGCGGGGCCGTTCTGGGAGGCTGAGCCAGAGCATCAGGACTACCTGATCACCTACCCGAACGGGTACACCTGCCACTTCGTGCGCCCAGGCTGGGTGCTCCCCGAGCGCACGGTCTCTTCCCCGTGACCGTGCGGGGAGTCCGCTTCGCCTCTACTCCGCTGTGCTGAGTCGGACCATCGCGTCGTAGAGCTGCTCATCCGTCATCGGCGGCTCGGGAAGCGGATGTGCCCGCTCGGCCCGGTAGGCGTCGAGCATGAGGTGGAGCTGCCGCCGCCACGCGCCGGGCGCGGTGTCGCTGGTGGCGTCGATCATGCGCCCGTTGGCCCAGATGAGGTTGACGATGTCGGCCTGCGTGATGTCGGGGCGCGCCGCGCCGGCTTCCTGTGCGCGAGTCAGCACGACTTCGATCTCACGGCACATCCGATCATGGATGCGCTCGGTGTCAGCGCTGCCGGGGAACCGGCGAGACAGGAAGTCGTTGAATCCGCGGTCACCGGCCTGAACGCGGAGCAGGTTCTCCAGGTACGAGACGAACCCTTCCCACGGATCTTCGATCCCCAGCGCCTTCTCGGACCCCTCGGTGAACTCCTGCAGTCGAGGCTCGAGTGCGGCAAGGAGCAGGTCGAGGCGGGTCGGGAAGTGCCGGTACAGAGTTCCGATCGCGACGTCGGCGTCTCGGGCGATCCTCTCCAGGGAAGCATCCACCCCGCGGGCGGCGAACTCGCGGCGCGCCGCGACGAGCAGCCGGGCGCGGCGCTCCTGCGCGTCTCGGCGCCGCGGCACGCGCGGCCGTTCGATGTCCTTGATGCTCACGCCGCCAGTGTATCCCAGTAACTGAGGGGGGCCTCCAGTTCGCCCTGGTGGGAAGAAGGTCTACCGACGCGGAATACATGAGGCACCCCTCCGGTTCTCTCTGCATATCCGGAGGGGTGCCTCATCTTTGGCACTCCGAATGAACGAAGGAGCACGTCATGAGCAGCATCAGCATCATCGGCTCAGGGAACATGGCCCGAGCAATCGGCACCCGGGCCGTCGAGGCGGGCAGCACCGTCGAGATCATCGGGAGGGATGCCGGCAAAGCCGCTGCCCTGGCACGCGCCATCGGCAACGGGGCCACCGCCGGAGCGTGGGGCGACGCCCCGACCGGGGACATCGTGATCCTCGCGCTGCTGTACGCAGCGGCCGTGCCGGTCGTGAGCGAGTTCGGGGAATCGCTGGCGGGCAAGATCGTCGTCGACATCACGAACCCGTTCAACGCGGATGCCACGGGGCTGGCCATTCCCCAGGACACGTCGGTCGCTCAGATGGTCGCCGACGCGGCCCCCGCAAGCACCCGCGTCGTCAAGGCGTTCAACACCCTCTTCAGCCACGTTGTGACCTCGGGTCTTCCGGTGGATGTGTTCATGGCCGGCGATGACACGCAGGCCAAGGAGAGGCTGGCCGCATTCATCACGAGCGTCGGGCTTCGCCCTCGTGATGCCGGTGATCTGAGCATGGCGCACTGGCTGGAGGGCGCTGGTCTGCTGGAGATGGGCCTGGCCCGTTCGGGACTGGGATTCGACTTCTCGCTCGGCGTGCACCCCGGAGAGCACTGAGATGCGCACGCTCGATGCCGACGTCGGAATCGTCGGTGCAGCCGCACGATCGGCAACGCCATCCACCGGCCGCGCGCTGCGGCTCGAGGCCGTCGTCAAGAGATACGGCACCGGCGCGTCGGCAGTGGTCGCGCTGCGCGGCATCGACCTGACGCTCGAGCGGGGATCGTTCACGGCCATCATGGGACCGTCCGGCTCGGGAAAGAGCACGTTCCTGAACACGGCGGCGGGCCTGGACACGCCGACGAGCGGCGCGGTCTGGATCGGCGACACCGATATCTCACGGATGCGGGCCGGCAGGCTCGCGAAGTTCCGGCGTCGCCACGTGGGGTTCGTCTTCCAGGCCTACAACCTGCTGCCGGCGCTGACGGTCGAGCAGAACGTGACGCTGCCGATGCTGCTGGCCGGCAGGCGAGCCGAGAGCAGCTGGCTTGACCGCATCATCCGCTCGGTCGACCTCGAAGAGCTCCGGCAGCGGCGCCCGGCCGAGCTCTCCGGCGGTCAGCAGCAGCGGGTGGCGATCGCTCGTGCGCTGATCACGCGACCGGACGCCGTGTTCGCCGATGAGCCGACCGGTGCACTGGACTCGCGAACGGGCCGGCAGGTGCTGGACCTGCTCGCGCAGATGACGCGCGAGCTGAACCAGACCGTCGTCATGGTGACCCACGACCCTGCCGTCGCGTCCCGCGCGGACCGGGTCATCTTCCTCGCCGACGGCGCCTTCGTCGGCTCCGCCATAGGCGCGACGACGCAGCAGATCACCGACCGCATGAGCGAATTGGGGACATGGTGAACACGCTCATCCGGGCGGGAATCCGCCAGCAGAGGGGAACGCTCATGGGCGTCTTCGTGGCGGTCCTCACCGCGACGATGCTCGCCACCGGCCTCGGCGTCCTGATCGAATCCGGTGCACGCGGCGGGGTCGCCCCCGAGCGCTATACCGCGGCCGACGTGGTCGTGGGCGGTGACCAGTCGTTCGAGACCCCGGAGGGGACCACGTACCGGCTGCCGGAGCGCGCGCCGCTTCCTGCCGACGCGCTCCGCGCGATCGGAGCGCTCCCGGACGTGTCCAGCGTCGTCTCGGACGCCACGGTTCCGATGTCGTGGGAGGGGTCTCCGATCGAGGCCCACGGGTGGAGCGCGGCGGCGCTCACGCCATATGAGATCAGCCAGGGGCGTGCTCCCCGCGCAGCCGATGAGGTCGCGGTCGACGCCAACGTGGCATCCCGCACCGAGCTCGGCGCGACCATCGCCCTCGGTCACGGCGGCACCGACGATGAGTATCGCGTCGTGGGGGTGGCTGGGGTTTCGTCGGACGGCCAGCCGGCCCGTGCCGCGCACGTCTTCCTGACGGATGCCGCGGCTTCCGCCCTGGCGCCGCGCGGCGGTACCGGCGAGGTCGTGGGGGTGTTCGCGAGTCCCGGCGTCTCGCCGCAGGATCTGGCGAGGGAGATCCGTGCGCAGGTGCCCGACGTCGTCACGCATGTCGGCGACGAGCGCGGCGCCGTCGAGTTCCTCGACGCCGGTGCCGCCCGGGCAACGCTCGTGGCGATCGGCTCGTCGTTCGCGGGCACTGCGATCCTGATCGCCCTGTTCGTCGTCGCCAGCACACTGTCGTTGTCGATCCAGCGGCGCAGGCGCGACTTCGCTCTGCTGCGCGCCATCGGCTCGACTCCGCTGCAGATCCACCGACTCATCGCACAGGAGGTGCTCCTCGTCGCCGGTGCGGGTGCGCTGGCGGGGGTGATCCCCGGCTTCCTTCTGGCCGGCGCGATGCGCTTCGGCTTCGCACAGGCGGGAGTGATCCCGCAGGATTTCGCGCTCACCTTCGGTGCGCTTCCGGCCCTGATCTCCGTGGTGGTCATGGTCGCGGCATCCCAGCTCGCCGCTGCGGTCGCCGCTCGTCGGCCCGCGCGCATCAGTCCGATCGAGGCACTGCAGGAGGCATCCACCACGCCGGGCCGCATCGGGCGCGCGCGCACGATCACCGGAGTCATCCTCGCCATCGTCGGCCTGCTCGCCAGCGCCGTCCCGTTGGTCGTCCCCGGCACGATCGCCGTCGCCGGACCGGCCGCGGCCGCACTGCTCCTGATCGTCGCCGTCGGTCTGCTCGGGTCGCGACTGGTGCGCATCGCCATCGCGATCTTCGGCGGACCGCTGCGGCACCTGAGGTCAGCCTCGACGTTCCTCGCGGCAGCCAATGCGCGCAGCAACTCGCGTCGCCTCGCGGCCGCGATCATTCCTCTTGCGCTCGGCATCGGCCTCGGTCTCGTGCAGGTCGGCACGCAGTCGATCATCGCCGCCGAGGTGACAACACAGTCCCAGGCCGGGGTGACGGCCGACGTCATGGTGTCCGGCGCAGCATCCGGACTTTCCGACGACGCCGTGGCAGCCATCGCCGGGACACCGGGCGTCACCGCGGCGAACCCGGTGGCTCTCAGCGAGATGATCTTCAGCTTCGTCCAGCTCGGCGACCCGACATCCGAGCAGTATGCGGTGCAGGGAATCGACCCGGGCACGACAGCGTCGACGATGGATCTGGGCGTGGTGGCCGGCACGCTCGAGGGCCTCAGCGGCGAGAACACCATCGCCTTGAGCTCGGATGCCGCGGCAGCGGCGGGCGTCGGTGTCGGCGACACCATCAGCGGGCTTCTCGGCGACGGAGCGGAGGTCACCTCGACGGTGGTGGCCGTCTACACCCGGGGGCTGGGCTTCGGCGATGCGACGATGGCCGATGACGCTCTGCGGGCCCACACGACGACCGGCCTCAGCGACTATGTGCTGGTGAGCGCGGACCCCCGGCGGGTGGCTTCCGTCGAGCAAGCGCTGGATGCCGCCGGATTCGCCGTGTCGGACCGCAGCGAGCTGCGCGCGGCAGGCGACAGCGCGCGCGACGCGGACTCGCTCGTGAACCTGATCGCGCTCGCGGTCATCCTCGGCTACATCGCCATTGCCGTGGCGAACACGCTGGTGCTGGCGACGGGGGAGCGGCGCCGTGAGTTCGCACTCATGCAGCTGGTGGGATCCACACGCGGGCAGGTGCGGGCCATGATGCGCACCGAGTCTGTGATGGTGGTGCTGCTCGCCGCGGTGCTCGGGCTGCTGGTGGCCGCGCCGCCGTTGATCGGGATCAGCTTCGGCATCTCGGGGCAGCTGCTGCCGAGCATCTCGCTGACCGAGAGCGCGGCCATCATCGGCACGTTGAGCATCGTCGGCCTCATCTCGCTCGCCCTCGCGACGCGGGCGGCGATGCGACCGGCGCCGATCGCCGAGATCGGATCGCGCCAGTAGCGTTATCACCCGTGCAGCGTGACGCGGGTCGGGGACAGGGGGACTAGCGTCGGGCCTGTCGCCGCGGCATCCCGTTTCCTGCCGTGCGACACGACAGCTCGCCGTCGCAAGGAGCACACGCATGGGTGACAAGGATGCCCCACCGGCCGCCTTCACCGCGGATGACTACCGCGCGAGGATGGAGCGGGCGGCGGCGGATGCCGCCGCGGAGGGCCTGGACGCGCTGCTGGTGACGCCCGGGCCAGACCTGCTGTGGCTCACTGGCTACCAGCCCACCGCGATCACCGAGCGGCTCACCCTGCTGGTGCTCCGCCCTGACACCGAGCCGCAGCTGCTGGTGCCGATCCTGGAACGCCCCGATGTCGAATCGGCGGAGGGGGCAGAGGCGCTGACGATCAGCGACTGGCGCGACGGCAGCGACCCCTACGAGGCGGCCGCTCCGCTGCTGCAGCCGGATGGTACGTCTGCGGTGTCGGACTCCGCCTGGGCGATGCACCTGCTCGGGCTGCAGCGCCAGCTCCCGAAGACGCGATACGTCTCGGTGACCGAACGGCTGCCGATGCTGCGCGCCGTCAAAGATGCCAACGAGCTCCTCCGCCTGGAGGCAGCGGGCGCGGCCGCGGACGCCACGTTCGGCGAGATCGTGAAGGTGCGCTTCGCCGGGCGCGCAGAGACCGACGTGGCCGCCGACCTGGCGAGGCTGCTGCGCGAGTTCGGCCACGAGCAGGTCGACTTCACGGTGGTCGGCTCGGGCCCCAACGGCGCCAATCCGCACCACGAAGCGGGCGACAGGACGATCCTGCACGGCGACATGATCGTGCTCGACTTCGGCGGACTCAAGTACGGGTACGGCTCCGACACCTCGCGGACGGTCTGCGTGGGCGAGCCCACCGCGCAGATGCGCGAGGTGCACGGCATCGTGCGCACGGCTCAGCAGACCGCCTACGAGGCGGTGCGCCCCGGCATCGCCTGCCAGGAGATCGACCGAGCCGCCCGTCGGGTGATCGCCGAAGCGGGGTACGGCGACGAGTTCATCCATCGCACCGGACACGGCATCGGGATGACCACCCACGAGCCGCCGTACATGGTCGAGGGCGAGCAGCGGCCGCTGGTGCCCGGGATGTGCTTCTCGATCGAACCCGGCATCTACCTCGCCGACCGGTTCGGAGTGCGCATCGAGGACATCGTCACCGTGACAGAGGACGGCGGACGCCGGTTCAACGACACCGATCGCGGACTGACGATCGTGGAGTGATTCGTCAGCCGCAGTTGGGGCGGCAGCCGCGCTGGGTGGTCGCGTCGACCAGCACCGTGCCGATGTCGGTCGGCTTCAGCGCCTGATACGCGGCCCCATCGGTGGCGGCGGCGATCTGCTCGAGGACGTTCTGATCCGTGTCCGGACCGTAGCCGATCGCGATGACGGCGACGGGCTTGGCCGGATCGCGCAGCTTCTCGAGTTCCGCGAGCAGTTCCGGCAGATCCAGACCCTCGTCGGTCTCGTTGATTCCGTCAGTGTTGAGCAGAACCAGGTTGACCTGACCCGGGACATACGTCTCGCGCATGTAGCTCACGGCGGCGAGCACGCTGTCATAGAGCCCCGTCCCGCCGCCGACGAGGGTGTCGAGCGCGTTCGCCGTGTCGATCGTGCGCTGCTTGTGCGCCGGATCGCTGAGGGGGCCGAACGGAACGATCTCCTGCCAGTCCTGCCCGCCGATGCGTCGGCTCGAGAACACCCACGTGGCCAGCGACGAGTCGGGTGACATCGACTCGATGGCCTGGACGGCGGCCTTCTCGAAGAGGTCGATGCGCCGCATGTCGGCGGTCGCAGGCTGGAACATGGAACCCGAGACGTCGTTGAGGGAGAGCATTCGAGAAGGCGCAGTCAGCACCTGCCAGGTTCGCAGCACCTCGGCACGGTTGGCGCCGTCGGTGTCGGCAGCGGAGACCTCGATGTCGACGGCAGTCGAGTCCGGTGCGGTCCCCTTCGCGTCGCGCAGACCATACTCGGCGAGGCGGTCGCCTCCTTCCTGCACGGCCGCAGAAAGCGCCTCCACGGCCTCGAGTGTGTCGTCCGAGGCGTCAGCCAGCGTCACGAGGGGCACACCCACCACGGGCGTCACGTCGGCAGGGTAGATCGGCACCAGGGCAGTAGCGGCATCATCACCGTGCTCGAGCACCACCTGCTCGGTGGTCACGGCGATGGTCGGCGCCTCCGCGGCGGACACCGCGGCGAGCGCGTCAGCCGTGCTGGGAACGACACCGGCGTCCAGGCCGAGCACAAGCGCGGTGAACGTGCGCGCATCTCCGCCGACGGCTGTCTGCAGCGCCAGCAGCGCTGCCGAGCTCGCAGCGACCGTGGACGGGTCCGGCAGCACGGCGGCGACCGAGCGCTCCGCCAGACTCGCGAACCCGACAGGCCCGGCATCCAGAGCGTCTGCCGTCGACTCGGTCGCCGCGAAGACGACCGGCGTGCTGGCCACGGTGGTGCCGACGACGAGGTCCGCCGCGTCCACGCCGGTGACCTCCGCCTGACCGCTCGCCCGGGCGGGCCACATCGCGGAGTCGGGCACCCAGACGTCGAAGTCCGGTGCCGACCCCTCCGCAAGAGCCGCAGCCGTGACCGCGCTGTCCTCGGCCTGGATCGTCACGTCGGGGCAGTCGGAGCGAGAACCCGTCCGGTCGACGAGGACCGCTCCGAGCGCTGCTGCGATCGCCGGATCTGCGGTGATGCGAAGACTCGACGGCAGGCATTCACCCGTCGACGCGGGCTCGGCTTCAACCGACGTCATGCGCACGAAGATGATGCCCAGCACGACGGCGATCGCGACCGCTAGGGCGATGATCACGCCGAGGAGGATCAGTGAGCGTCTGCGCCGCTGCGCAGCGCGCGTTCCTGCGCGGGTCGGGACGTCGTCGACGGGCGCGTTCGGCGGCACTTGGACCACATGCACTCCGGAGTATGGCGAGGCGGAGCCCGCTTGCGGGGCGCGACACCGTGTCTGGCGAACACGGCGCCGCACGCTGGGGGGACAGTCCAGTGGAGTATAGGCGACATGCCTTCGCCGCCGGTGGGGGCGACCTGCGCAGAGTCCCCGCTCAATGGAATTCGAACTCGGCTCGGCGGCCGAGCATAATTGCGAGATGCCCAGGATCTCCGCGCCCACCGTGGCCGAGCACCGTGCGAACCAGCGCGCGGCTCTCATCCACGCGGGCGAAGCGGTGCTCCTGGAGTCCGGGCTGGCAGCGGTGATGCCGCGCAGCGTCTGCGAACGGGCAGGGCTGGCGCGCTCCAGCTTCTACGACTACTTCGCCACCAAGGATGACCTTCTCGTGGCGATCGCCATCGATGCGATCGAACGGTGGGATGCCGAGATCGAGCAGGAGCTGGCCGGCGCGGAGCCCGGCCTCGGGGAACTGCGCAGATTCATCGATGCGACGATGGCGATGACCGCGGCGGGCAAGCACGCGATCGCCGGCGCGCTCCGCGACGCGGATCTCAGCCCGAGCCGTCTCGAAGATCTGATGACGCTGCACGACGCGCTGCTCAGGCCCCTGATCCGAGTGCTCTCCGAGCTGGGGCTTTCGGAGTCGAAGTCCGCCGTCACGCTCGTCCAGGGCGTGCTCGGAGCCGGCATCCAGCTGGTCTCGCATGGCCTGGACCACCGCACCGTCGCAGACGACACCTTCCGCCTCCTCACGCGCGGGCTCACCGACTGACCTCAGGCGCGGTCAACGCGCGAAGCGCTCGGCCAATTCGGCGATCCGGTGCGACTGATCGGCTGCTCGCATTCTGCCCGCGCGCTCGAGGAGGCTCATTCCGTGCAGCGCACTCCAGAGCAGTTCCGTCGTGTTCGCGTGGTCACCGTCGCCGAGCGCCGCGCCGAGCGCCGCGAAGCCGGAGCGCAGTTCGGCTTCGGCGTCATCCTCCGCGAAGCGCGCATCGATAGGCAGTTGGAACATGGCTTCGTACAGCGCCGGGTGCGCGGCCGCGAACGTGAGGTACGCACGGGCCACGGCTGCCACGGCTTGCGCGCCCTTCTTGGATCCCATCGCGGTTCGCGTGGCCGCCGTCAGCTCCGTGAATCCGGAGAGCGCGACCGTTCGCATGATCTCGATCTTCCCGCCGGGGAAGTGAGAATAGAGAACGGGCTGGCTGTAGCCGATCGCGTCTGCGAGGCGCCGCAACGTGACACCGGTCCAGCCATCGGCCTCGGCCGCTGTTCGCGCCGCGTCGAGTATCTGCTGCCGCCGCTGGGCCATGCGCGTTGCGCGGGCACTGGTCTTGGTCATATTCCTCGCTCCGACTCAGGCCGGGTTCCATGATGCTAGCATCGTTAGAAAATCTAGCATCGCTAACTCTGGAGTCTCATCGTGTTCACTGCACTCGCAATCGTCACCGCGACCGTGGTCGGGATCATGGTCGGCGTCGAATTCGCCGTCGCGGTCTTCATCAATCCGGTCCTCTTGCGATCTCCGGCGGTGTCACTCGAAGCGGGGCCGCAGTTCGCGCGAATCCTCGGACGCGTCATGCCGTTCTGGTACCTCGCGTCCCTTGTTCTCACGATCGCCGTGGCCGTGGCTCTGTGGGGTGCGCCGGCTTCCGTCTGGGCCGTCACCGCGGCCATCCTGCTCGCCGTGAGTGTCATCATGTCCATCGCTCTGCTTGTGCCGATCAACAACCGCGCGAAGACCTGGACGGCTTCGGACCACCCGGACGATTGGCACGAACAGCAGCAGCGCTGGCACGCGCTGCACTACGTGCGCGTGGCAATCATCGTCGCCGCATTCGTGTTCACCCTTCTTGCTGTCGTCCACGGGTGAGCAGCGCCTCTGCTCAGTCGGGGACCTCGGCGAACGCACGCACGGGGAACGTGCCGAAGCCTTCGACCGCGGGCGGCGCCGCGGTGAACCGGGAGCCCCGGGGCGGAAGGCCTGCGAGGTTGGTCAGATGCTCCACGACGTGGACGCCGGCGCCCAGCAGCGACGAGTGCGCAGGCCGCTCACCGCCTGACTCGGTGTCGTCGATGTTGAGCGAGTCGATGCCGACGAGCACGGCACCGGCGTCGATGAGCCACCGCGCGGCCTCACTGGTGAGAAACGGCGAGCCGACCCCGTACTCCGGCCGCCCGAACCAGCGGTCCCAGCCCGTGTGGAGGAGCACTGCCGCCCCGCGCACGTCGCGATCGGCGAGGGTTTCAGGACGGATGCCGCGACGCGAGGCATCCCATGCGTCTTCCAGGTGGAAGACCTCCGCGCGCAGGCCCACCAGCGTCGACAGCTCGAGGCCGGCGAGGTCGCTGCCGTCGGCGTAGCGGTGGAACGGCGAGTCGAGGTACGTGCCGGTATTGCCGACCATGTGGATGATGTCCATCGCGAACTCCGTGCCCGGTGAGTACCGTGCACGAGAGTCCTCGCGGGTGAGATGCGGCGTGATCGTCGGCGCCGGCAGGCCCGGGTAGGTCACGAGCCCTGCGCGGATCGGGTGGCTGAGGTCGACCACGTGGGTCGCGGCGCGTGCGTCGAGCGGGGGCGGTGCGACGCCACGGCTGCCGCGGTGGGCCTCCTGGACGAGGCGCATGCCGCGCAGCTCGACCTCGTCGACAAGTGCGAGGCCGAGATGGGCGATCAGCAGTCGGGCGACCTCGTCGTCGCTGACGGCAGCGGACGGCACGTCGAGCCGGAACCCGGTGCCGGAGAGACCGCCGCCGTTGGCGAAGCGGATGTCGAAATCGAAATGAGCGCGGTGCTGCGCGACGGGGTTCGGCATGCGGTCAGCGTAGAGGCGTGGCATCCTCCGCCCGAGACGAGGCGCGAGATTGGCAGGAGATCCCGGCCATGCGGCAGGAATCCTGCGCCCTACCCGGCGTGCGGCCGGATCGCAAGCCCTCCCCGCGGCACGGAGGCAGACGTACGGTGAACGCGACGACGCCTTCCGCGCGGCGCGCAACGGCGCGGTGGCCGATCATGGCCGAGGCGAGGGTCGTCTCAAGAGGGGATGGAGATATGGATGCCAGCGATGCCGGCGGCACGGGCATGACGGCCGAGGAGAAGCGCCGAGACCAGCTGACAGCGGCTCCGGGCGCGGTGGAATCGGATGCCGACCCGCGGATCGAAGTCACCCGACGTGTCGGCGTCACACGCATCGACATCCGCGAGGATGCCGACGTCCGGCCGGGCGACCCGACCAAGGAGCCGCGCGAGTAGGCGCCCGCCGTCGCGGCGTGTGATCGAGCACCTCGGAATGCGCGATCAGCACGATGACCAGAAGATCTGTCATGCCCAACCCGCCGGTGTCGCGCTGCCCGAGGATCCGCTGCAGCAGCCCTCGTCTACCGTGCTGTCTCGGGGTCTTCGTGATGGGCCGTGCTCTGGCTGCGGGTGCCTATCCCCTCCGCGAGGTAGGCGAGACGGTGCAGTGTCTCCGCGTTGCGCCAGAGCAGGACGAGGTCGACGAGAGGATGCACGAGCACCGCGGGCCCGCTCACCGCTTCCTCTTGGATCTTCACGAGGCATCCGTCGCCGTGAGCCTTCACGTCGATCGTCACCCGCGCTTCGCCGAGGGGCCAGCCTCGCGCGGTGAGCGCGGCGCGGCGAGGCGGGTCCCACTCGATACAGCTGGTGTTGTCGTTGATCAGTGCGGGCCAGACGCCGACCGAATGATGCAGACGCGAACCCGGCTGCGGCCAGGAGGAGTCGACCTCACGCATCCGCGCTGCGCCGACCACCCATGCCGGGTACAGCCAGCCCTCTCCGATCACCTCGAAGATCGCTTCCGGGGAGCATTGCATCCTGCGGACGTTCCGGGCCATGGGAGCTCCTCGTCGATGGGTCGCGTGGATTCTGTACGCCATGACTGACACGGCGGCCGGGGCGCCGACCCACGGTCCGCCTGATCGACCGCGGCGACAGGCCTCAGGCGGGAACGTCTCCGCGCCATCCACCGGTGGCGCCGGCGCTGTTCTCGATGAACTCCTTGAAGTTCTCCAGGTCCTTGCGGACCGCGTGGCCGCCGGCGCCGATGACGTTGCCGACCTGTTCGGCGAAGCCCTCGGGCTCCCAGTCGATCTGCACCGTCACACGGCACGAGTTCTCGCTGAGCTTGTGGAAGGTCACCACCCCGGAGTGGGCCGTGTCGCCGCCCGTGCTCGTCCACGCGACCCGCTCATCCGGATGCTGCTCCGCGATGGCGGCATCGAATTCGCGCTCCTGCCCGGCGATGTTCACCTTCCAGTGCGTGTTCCGATCGTCGAGCTGGACCACGGACTCGACCTCGTCGAGGAACCGCGGGAAGCTCTCGAACTGGGTCCACTGGTTGTATGCGATGCGCACGGGGACGTCGACGTCGATGTGCTCGATGATCTGGGCCATGTCTCTCACCTTGTCCATAGGGGTTCGTCACTCCACTGTGCGCAATCGGCGTCCGGGATGCCCAGGGGTTGACCTTGCGCGCCCGCGGCGCTAACGAGCGCGGGGGAGACGGCGAGCTGCCGGAGCGGAGATTCAGATCACAAGGAAGTCCAGGAGGCGCTGCGGGTGGTCGCGGACCTCCGCGGCCGGGGCGTCGAGCACGATAGAGCCCTTCTCCATCGCCAGGACCCGGGTGGCCGCCGCGACGAGCGCATCGGGGGACTGATCCACCAGGAGGACGGCGACGCCCGCGTCCGCGAGTTCGCGGAACGCGGCGAGCACCTCGCGCACGAGCGACGGCTGAAGCCCCTGCGAGAACTCGTCGATGAGGATGGCCCTCTCTCCCGCGAGGATCGCACGCGCAAGCCCGACCTGCTGCTTCTGGCCGCCGGACAGATCGCCGGCGGTGACCCGCATGCGTTCACGGATGACGGGGAACAGCGTCGTCACATCCACCGGCGGCTCGTAGCCGCGACGCCGTGCGAGGGCCAGATTCTCGGCGACGGTGAGCCGCGGGAAGACGCCCCGGTCGTCGGGCAGGAATGACAGACCGGCGCGGGCGGCGAGATCAGCACGACCCGAGCGCAGCCTGGTGCCCTCGAGCCGGACCTGGCCCCTGATCACGGGGAGCTGGCCGGCCAGCGTGCGCATCGTCGTGGTCTTGCCCATGCCGTTGCGCCCCAGCAGCGCGGTGATCTCTCCGGCGGCGAGAGTCAGCTGCAGCCCCGTGACGACGGGGACACCATCGTAGCCGGCGTCGAGTTCGCGCATCTCGATCACTTCATCGCTCCCAGATAGGCTTGCTGGACGTCGTCGCGAGCGGCGATCTCCGCCATGGTCCCTTCGGCGAGGAAGCGCCCATTCGCCAGCACCACAACACGGTCTGCGAGCTCTCGGACGATGTCCATGTCGTGCTCGATGATCACCATCGTCGACTCGGTGTCGGTGGCGACCCGGCGCAGCAGCTGTGCCAGGAGGACCGACTCCTCGTGCGACAGTCCTGCGGCGGGCTCGTCGAGGATGACGATCTCAGGTCCCCATACGAGCACCATCGCAAGTTCGAGGGATCGGCGATCCGCCAGCGGCAGCTCCGCGGCCGAGCGCGCACCGTCGGTCTCGAAGCGTTGGAGCGCTTCCGGCAGCTCCCGGGTCTCGAGCGCCTCGCTGCGTGCGAGGCGGAGATTGTCGGCCGGGGAGAGATCGGTGAAGACGCTCGGGATCTGGAAGACCTTGCCCATGCCGGCGATCGCCCGCCGGTGGATGCGCCAGCGCGTGGCGTCCACATCGAAGATCGCCACCGTGCCGTCATCGGCGGCGACATCACCGCCGACGATGTTCAGCAGCGTCGTCTTCCCCGCACCGTTGGGGCCGATGAGGCAGAGCACCTCGCCGGTGGGGACGACGAGATCGACTCCCTCCAGAACCTTGGTGGCGCCGAAGGACTTGCGGATGCCGCGGACACGGATCGCCACGTCGGTGCGCCGTATCTCCGTGGGCCTCGGCGGGGGACTGGCGATCCGCGCATCCTGGGTGGCCGTACGGTGCGCAGGAACCCGGACGGCGCGCCGGACCAGCCCGATCAAGCCTCCGGGGGCGAAGCGCACGACGATGAGGAAGATCACCCCGAGAACGAGCAGGTACCACGACCCGATGGCCTCGCCCAGGTACTGCTGACCCATGGTCACGAGCACCGCACCGGCGAACGCCCCCATGATCGTGCCACGACCGCCGACGGCGAGCCAGACCAGCACCTGGGTGGAAAGAAGGATGCCGGCGGCTGACGGCGAGACGAGGCCCATGACCGGCGCGGCGATCGCACCCGCCGCCGCAGCCACGACAGCGCTGATGATCAGAGCCGTAAGTCGAGTGCCCCGCACATCGATGCCCAGGTGCGCGGCGCGATCCGGATTGAGGTTGACCGCAAGCATCCGACGTCCGAGTCGCCCGCGCAGGACGAACACCCACATCACCGCCACGATGAGCAGCACGGCGCCGGCGGTGATGTAGTAGTCGGGGATGAGACCCCGCGATTGCACGACGATGCCGTTGCTGCCGTTGGTCACGTCCGCCCACGTGCGCGCCAGCTGCTCGAACAGCAGCGTCAAAGCCAGTGTGAGGATCGCCATGGTCGACGGACTGGCGCGGCGACCGAGCCCTGCCAGGCCGACGATCGTCGCGACGGCGACCGCGATGATGATGCCCACGGCCGCGCCGAGGATGCCGGGCAGACCCTCGCGCGCGGCGATCGCCCAGCCGTACGCGCCGAGCCCGAAGAACGCGGCGTGCCCGATGTTCACGATTCCCGTGCGCCCCCACGCGATGTCGAGGCCGAACGCGAACAGCCCGTAGACCAGAGCGAGTGTGAGCAGGGCGAGCGGGTACGGCGCCAGTGCGAACGGGGCGAGCGCGAGCAGCACCACGGCTGCGGCGAACCCGAGGGCTCGCCGCAGCCGCACGCGCGGTTCGACGACGCTCATCACGAGCAGGCGCGCGCTGTCGTGTCGTCGATCGGGTCGAGCACATCGAGCGTGGTGTACACGCCGCCCTCGTTGATCTGGACGAGCACCATGTCGCTGACCACGTAGTGGTTGTCGGCCCGGAACCCGAGATTGCCCAGGAGCCCGTCCAGCCGGAGCGTGGACATCTGCTCGCTGATCGCGTCGGCATCGTAGCCGCCCGCGGTGTTCACCGCAGCCGCGATGAAGCGCACCGCCTCATAGGCCGTGGCCGCGATGGCCGAGATCGATCCGCTGTCGCCGTACGCCTCACGGTATGCGGCCACGAATGCCTCGTTGTCTGCGCCGGGCGTCTGATCCGAGTACTGCAGTGCGGTCACGCGGTCTTCCAGGATCGAGCCGAGCGCGGGGTAGAACTCCTGCTGAGACGTTGTGCCGGTGATGCCGCGGTCGGTGATGAGGCCGAACTGGTCGGCCTGGGTCATGAACGAGACCGCATCGCCGCCGACCACGGCGGTGAGGATCCAATCAGGATCGGCGTTCTCGAGCTTGCCGATGACAGGCTGCCAGTCTGCCGTGCCGAGCTGGCTGTACTCCTCGACGACCACCTCTCCGCCGTTGTCACGGATGATCCCGGTGGCCACCGAGTGGTAGGTGTGGGGGAAGATGTAGTCGTTCCCCACCAGACCGACGCGCGGCCCGTATTCCTCGATCATGCGCGGGACGACGTCCTCGACCATCATGCGCTCGCTCGCACCGAACGGCCAGAAGTGCGGACTGCAGAACTCGACGGTGCCGTTGACGACGGTCGAGAACGGCACGCCGGCTTCAGCAGCCACTGACCCTGCCGCGACGGATGTGTCTCCGGCGATCGTGCCGAGCACGTAATCCACCTCGTTCTGTCGGATCAGCTGCTGGGTGACCTGGGTCGATGTCGCGGCATCCGACTTGTCGTCTGCCACCGTCAGTTCGATGGGGTGGCCGAGCACGCCGCCGTCGGCGTTGACGGCCTCGACGGCGAGCGTGGCGCCGGCCACCAGGGAGTTCCCCTCGAGGGACGCGACCCCGGTCGTGGGGGCAACCAGGCCGAGGCGGAAGGCGCGATCCTCCCCGCCTTCGTCCATGTCGCCGCCGCCGAAGGATCCGCCGCCGCAGGCGGTGAGCGCCAGAGTGATCGCGGCGAGTGCCGCGAGGCCGACTGTTGTGCGGCGCCTGTTCAGGCGGCGCGTCGTTGGAATGGTTTCCATTGTGTGAACCTCCAGTTCGGGCCCTGCGGCTGCAGGGCGATCAGTGCGATGAGTGCGATGAAGAAGATGACGCCGGCGGCGGTCTCGGGCAGCACGGTGCGCAACCCGATCTCGAGGATCGCCACGACGAAGGCGCCGAAGATCGGGCCGCCGATGCTGCCGGGTCGACCGAGCAGGACAGCGAAGAAAGTCGGCGCCAGCAGAGAGACGCCGACGTTGGGGGTGATGCCGAGCATCGGGCTCTGCAGAGCGCCGGCCAGCACCGCCAACGCGGTCCCCACAGCGAAGGCGCCGGTGACCATCGCGCCGGTCGGGATTCCGAACCCGGCTGCCATCGAACGGTTGTCGATCGATGCGCGCAAGCGCAGCCCGATGCTGGTCCGGTACATGATGACCACGAGGATGGTGACGACCAGAAGCGACACGGTGGCGCTGACCAGCCGGTAGATCGGATAGTCGACTCCGAGCACTTCGACGGTTCCGCTGATCGGTGCGGCCACCGACCTCGGGGTCGGTCCGAAGATCGCCTCGGCGGTCTGTCTCAGGACGATGCCGGCCCCCCACATCGCCAGGAGCGTCGCCAGCATGCCGTACTGATACAGCCGCGACAGCAGCAGCCGTTCGATGAGGATGCCGAGGACAATACCGCCGACGATCGCGAGCACGAGCCGCAGGACGAACGGCACCGGGTGCAGGACCACCATCAGGTACGCGCCGACCA
Source organism: Microbacterium sp. (assembly GCA_035703465.1). Lineage (GTDB taxonomy): Bacteria > Actinomycetota > Actinomycetes > Actinomycetales > Microbacteriaceae > Microbacterium. Next base: position 27,038 of record DASSYC010000197.1, read on the forward strand.
TCGCCATGTCGCCGTGCGCAACGTTCACGACGTTGAGCTGGCCGAAGATCAGCCCGAGCCCCCATGCCAGCAGCGCGTAGAAGCCGAAGGCGGTCAATACCGACAGCGCGAACAGGACGAACGGCTCCATCAGCTCACCACGCGAGCTGGGGGACCGGCAGCCGCTCCTGCAGCGCCAGGGCAATGGAAAGGGTCTCGGCGTCCGCGTCGCCCGGGCCGATGACCGAGACGCCGACCGGAAGAGTGGTGCGTGAGCCGATGCCCGCCGGGAGGGCCGCGACCGGGAATCCGGTGACGTTCCAGGTCGCCGTGAACGCGGTGAGCGGATCGGTTCCGCCCATCGGGCGGCCGGCATCGTAGCCGTGGCCGCGCAGCGGCGCGGTCGATGCGGCCGTAGGCTCGACGAGTGCGGCGATGCGGTTCTCGGTGAACCACCGCTGCCACGCCGCCGTGACAGCCATACGGCGATGCTGCGCCGCGAGGTAGACGTCCACAGTCATCGGCGGGAGGTCGTGGGCCAGGAACTCGCGCACACTGGGGCGATACTCGTCCGCGCGGTCAGCGTATTGCGCGTGGTAGGTGCGCGCCTCGGCGAGGAAGATCGTGTCGTAGTCGGCCTTCGCGAGGTCCTGCGGGGCCTTGAGGGTGACCACCGTCGCCCCCAGCTCCCACAGCGCGGCGACCGCCTGTTCGAGCCCGTCCCGCACGTCCGGCTCGACATCGACGAGATCCGGGCGATCGGTGACGGCCACCCGCACGCCGCGCAGATCGGCCGGCTGCGATGCCGGGATGCTGGGACGCGAGCCGACGCCGAAGGGATCACGCGCGCGGGGTGCGGCGCTGAGCACCTCGAGGGCCACTGCGCAGTCGTCGAGAGTCCGGGCGATTGGACCCGTGTGGTCGAGCGTCGTCGACAGCGGGATGACGCCGTCTGTCGGGACGCGTCCATACGTGGCCTTGAACGAGGACACCCCCACGAGCGCCGCGGGAATCCGCAGCGAGCCCGCCGTGTCGGTGCCCACCGTCAGGGGCACCATGCCGCCGGCCACCGCAGCGCCGGAGCCACCGCTGGAGCCGCCGGGGCTGTGCGCGAGGTTCCAGGGGTTGCCCACCTGGTCAGTGGTGCCGCCGGCCGCGAACTCATGCGTGTGCGTGTGCCCGACGTAGACGGCGCCGGCCTCGGCCAGAGCCGCCCACACGGCGCTGTCATCGCTGGCGGTCTCGTTCGCGCGGAGGCGGCTCGATGCCGTCAGCGGCTTTCCCGCCACGGCGAAGAGGTCCTTGAGCCCGACCGGGATGCCGGCCAGCGGCGAGGGGTCGCCTGCGGCGATGCGCCCGTCCGCGGCATCCGCGCCGGCCATTGCGGCGTCGCGATCGAGGCGGACCCACGCGTTGATCGCGTCAGGACTGCCGTCGAAGTCGGGTTCCCCGCCGTTGCGCGCCGCGATCCTCTCGAAGGTGAGGGTGATCAGTGCACGGGCGGTGAGGCTGCCGTCGCGCAGCCGCTCCGACAGGCGGCGGATTCCAAGGTCCAAGGGGTGAGCATCATCGTTCGACACGACATCGATCATGCGAACAAGGGGGCAAGCGGTGCTCGCCAAGTGAGACGACCCGCGTGGATCTGTCGCAGATCTCGGCTGGAGGGGTCAGAAAGTCGGCGGGATGCTGCGCAGCAGGCGCGGGACATCCACCTGCGGCGCGACGAACCCGGCGACGACCGTGGCGAGCATCGGCGCGCGGCGCTCCTTGCTCCGGATCGATCCGACCAGCTCCACCGCGTCGCGGGGATCGGCCCATTGCTGCACGGCTCCAGTGGCCTGAGCGCCTTTCCAGAGTATGTGGAAGCGGGCATCGAAGACCTCGCGAACAGGTTGGATCGCCACTGGTGTCTGACCGACCTTCAACCCCGCCGCCTGGATGAACTGTGCGTCATCGCTGACAAGCCGTGAGAACCGGTGGAGCACCGTGGTGATGTCGCGGATCGGCGACTGGGCGCGCGAACCGCGGGCCCATTCGCTCATCCGTTCCCAGCGATCCACGGAGATCGCATCGATGAGCGCCTGTTTGCTCGGAAAGTGACGATAGAGGGTCGCCGAGCTGACGCCGGCGCGGTCAGCGATATCGCGGGCGCTTATGTCGTCGGTGCCGGCCTCGGCGATCAGATCACACGCGGCATCCAGCAGCAGCAGGCGGTTCTGCTGGGCATCGCTGCGGAGCATCGGGTACTCCCTTGAGAGTGACCACACACCATACCATCCGGCCCCGGCTGCCGATTTTGCCGACGCTGCGTCGGAGACAGGAGTAGCGTGTTCTCGTGATTCAAGAGGACAGCCGATTCCATCGTCTCATCCTCGCCGACGTCCCCGTGGAGAGATCCGGCCAGGCGTCGTCTACGCAGTCGACGGCCCGCCAGGTCGGCTCGGCACTGGGCATCGCGATCCTCGGCACCGCGCTGTTCACGACGCTGCGGGTCGGGACAGAGGCACGCCTGAGCGACCAGATGGCCGCCGACCCGAAGATCGCCGAGCTCGTCCGCTCGGTCACCGACTCGGCCGGCGCGCTCATCGGTCAGCTCGCCGCCAACCCGGCGACCGCCTCCATCGCCGGCTCGGCACGGGACGCGCTCACACAGGGCGTGGCGGTCTCGGCCTGGCTGGCGGTTGCGGCGCTGGTGATCGGTCTGCTCACCACCATCCCCCTCGGTGCCCGCACTCGTGCGCAGAAGGAGCTCAGCCTCTGAACATCCCGGGCTGCGGGACCTCCGCGCAGATCTCGGTCATCTCGGCGACGTAGCCCGCGAACGGCGGAAGACCCGCGGATGCCCGCAGCTCGTCAATCCCATGGCAGGTGATGGTGTCGCAGGAGTAACCTGGCATCCCATGCAGGACGAACCGCCCCTGCTCGCCCGAATCCGTGCGGCTGTCATCGGCGACGATCAGATCATGTACGGGCCGTTCGGCCCACGCCGCGTCACCTATGCGGACTACACGGCCAGCGGCCGTGCGTTGACCTTCATCGAGGACTTCGTGCGTGACGAGGTTCTGCCCCGCTACGCGAACACCCACTCCGAGTCCAGCGGAACGGGCCTGCAGACGACGCGGTTGCGCGAGGACGCCCGCGCCATCATCCACCGTGCGGTCAACGGCACCGAGGACACCGTGGTCATCTTCGCCGGAAGCGGCTCGACGGGGGCGATCAACAAGCTGGTCGGCATCCTCGGACTGCGCATCCCGGCCGACCTCGATCGGGAGTACGCGCTGTCGGCGCAGATCCCGCGGGAGCTCCGGCCCGTCGTCTTCCTGGGGCCCTATGAGCATCACAGCAACGAGCTGCCCTGGCGCGAGTCGATCGCCGACGTCGTGACGATCCCCGAGGACTCTGACGGCCACATCGACGTCGACGCCCTCACCGCACAGCTCGAGCGGCACGCGGCTCGACCCCTGAAGATCGGCTCGTTCAGCGCGGCCAGCAATGTCACCGGCATCCTCACCAACACGGCGCAGATCACCGACATCCTGCATGCGCATGACGCGCTCGCGTTCTGGGACTATGCGGCGGCGGGCCCGTACATCGACATCGACGCGTCGAACGCAGACGCCGTGTTCCTGTCGCCGCACAAGTTCATCGGCGGTCCGGGAACACCGGGCGTCCTGGTCGTCGCGCGCCGTCTGCTGACGAACTCCGTGCCCGATGCCGTGGGCGGAGGCACGGTCGCCTATGTGAATCCGCTCGAGCACCGCTACATCGCCGACGTCGCGCACCGAGAGGAGGCGGGGACCCCCGCGATCATCGAGTCGATCCGGGCCGGGCTCGTCTTCGCCCTGAAGGATGCCGTCGGCGTCGGTACGATCCGCGCGCGGGAGCGCTTCTTCCTCGACCGAACCCTGACCGCGTGGCGGCGGCATCCGGGCATCCAGGTCCTGGGGAGCACCACCGCCGACCGGCTCTCGATCATCTCCTTCGTCATCGTCCGCCCCGGGGGCCGCTACCTGCACCACAACGCGGTCGTCGCCATCCTCAACGACCTCTTCGGCATCCAGGCACGCGGCGGATGCTCGTGCGCCGGACCCTATGGCCACCGGCTGCTGGGCATCGACCTGGAACGATCGCACGAGTTCGAGCGCGAGATCACCCGCGGCTGCGAGGGCATCAAGCCCGGCTGGGTGCGCGTGAGCTTCAATTACTTCCTCAGCGACGAGGTCTTCGAGTACATCCTCGAAGCGGTTGCGCTCATCGCCGATCACGGCCACCGCCTGCTTCCGCAGTACCGCTTCTCACCCGACACGGGCCTGTGGCGCCATCGGAGCGGCATCGTCGAGCCGCCGCTGCGTCTTGATCAGCTGAGCTATGGCGTCGACGGCACCCTGGACTACCCGCACCACGACGACCGCGCTCCGGAGTCGGTGCTCGCCGACCATTTGGCCCAGGCTCGCGCGCTGCTGGACGCACTGCCCGAGCCCGCCGACGACGAAGCCGATCCGGCTGGCGACGAGCGACTGAGCGACGACTTCGAGCACCTGCGCTGGTTCGACCTGCCGGCGGCGTGCCTGCGGCACTGACTGCTGCTGAAATCGGCACGCAGGGCGCCCTGCGCGCCCAGTATGAGCGACAGGTCGCGGGATCGCCACCCCCTCGCCGTTCCGCGCGCCGGTGCGTAGCGTGCCGCACAGCAGAGGGGAGTCGCGATGGACGACACGACACATGAGCTGATTCCGCTGAGCGACAGCGACAAGACCGTGTCCGGCGCCGACGAGGACATCCGCGGGTTCGAGGTCAAAGACGCCGACGGTGAAGACCTCGGCACGGTGGACGACCTGCTGATCGATGACGCAGCGAGCCGGGTGCGCTTCTTCGTGGTCGCGTCGGGAGGTTTCCTGGGGCTCGGCGAGCAGAAATCCTTCCTGCCGGTGGATGCGATCACGAGCATCGCCGACGGCGAGGTGCGCATCGGCCAGTCCCGGGCGCGGATCGCGGGGGCGCCGCCGTACGACCCGGCCCTTGTCAACGACCGCGAGTACGGCGAGAACGTGTTCGGCTACTACGGGTACACCCCGTTCTGGGCACCGGGGTATGCGTATCCGCGCTATCCCTACTTCCGCTGAGAGACAGATCGGAGAATCGACATGGCCACCTGCGACCAGTGCGGCAACGAGTACGACAAGACCTTCACTATCACGCGCGATGACGAATCGGGAACGTTCGACAGCTTCGAGTGCGCGGTGCACGCGATGGCCCCGATCTGTGCGCACTGCGGCTGCCGGATTCTCGGCCACGGCGTGGAGTCCGACGGCGCGATCTACTGCTGCGCGCACTGCGCACGGGCGGTCGGCGAGCACGGGCTGGTGGACCGCGCCTGACAGCCGGTGGGTGGTCCGCCCGCGGCTGAGCCCGGCTGGCAAGGTGCTGAACCAAGGGATTCCGGCTCGCACATGCCGAACCCGATGATTCCCGTCGAGACCGCGGTCGTCGACCCCTGGTTCGACGAGAATGCCCTGGTTCGGCACCCCGCGTTCGCAGGCCGGATGCTTATGGCACCTGCCGTACCGGCCGTCGGCCGCGCACGCCGTTGACCGTCAGCAGGGTGCCGGTGTCGGTGAACTCCTTCAGGATCTCCTGCTGCTTCTCCGACTCGGGCCGGTACGTCAGCAGGCTCACCACGACCGCGGCGACCATCGCGCAGATGAAAGCGGGCAGCAGTTCGTACATCTCCGGCCACACGACATCCCACACGAACACCCCGACCGCGCCGACGAACATCCCGGCCATGGCGCCCCAGTTGGTGAACCTCCGCCAGAACAGGCTCAGGAGCACCAGCGGACCGAACGCGGCGCCGAAGCCGGCCCAGGCGAACGACACGAGTCCCAGGACCGTGTCGTCGGGCACGAGCGCGAGGATGACCGCGATGACTGCGATGACGAGCACGGCGACCCGACCGAGCATCAGCATGCGCTTGTCACTGGGCGGCGTCTTGCGCATCACCTTGTAGATGTCTTCGACCAGTGCCGACGAGCACACGATCAGCTGGCTCGAGATCGTGCTCATGATCGCCGCGAGCACCGCCGCGAGGACGAGCCCGGCCACGAACGGGTTCAGCAGCGTCTGCGACATCACCAGCACGACGGTCTCGGCGTTGCTCAGGTCGATGCCCTGGTAGGCCATGTACGCGATGCCGACCAGACCCGAGAACACTGCGCCGGCCAGAGAGATGATCATCCAGCTCATGCCGATGCGACGGGCCGACTTCGCCTCGCGCGGGCTGCGCAGCGCCATGAAGCGCACGATGATGTGCGGCTGCCCGAAGTAGCCGAGGCCCCACGCGAGGGCGGAGATGATCGCGAGGATGGTGCCGCCGGTGAGCGCCGTGCCGCCGATGAGCGACAGGTGGCCCGGCGCGAGCTCGTCGATGGCGGCGCCCATCTCGCTGAAGCCGCCGATCGCGATGACCGCGGCCACCGGGACGATGATCAGCGCGAGCAGCATCATGAGGCCCTGCACGACATCGGTGAACGAGGCGCCCAGGAACCCGCCGAACAGGGTGTACAGCAGGGTGACGCCGCCGACGATCGCCATGCCGAGGATGTAGTCCGAGTTGAACGAGCTCTCGAAGAAGAATCCGCCGGCGACCATGCCCGACGAGATGTAGAGCGTGAAGAACACCAGGATGACGACGCCCGCAAGGATGCGCAGCAGGTGCGTGCTGTCGCGCAGCCGGTTCTCGAAGAAGCTCGGCACCGTGATCGAGTTGCGCGACACCTCGGTGTAGGCGCGCAGGCGCGGCGCGACCAGCAGCCAGTTCAGGTATGCGCCGATCGTGAGCCCGATGGCGATCCACGCCTCGATGAGGCCGGAGAGGTAGATCGCGCCGGGCAGGCCCATCACCAGCCAGCCCGACATGTCGGACGCGCCGGCGCTCAGTGCGGCGACCCACGATGGAAGATTCCTGCCACCGAGCATGTAATCCTCGGTGTCGGCGGTGCGCCGGTAGGCGACGTACCCGATCACGAGCATCGCGATCAGATACAGAGCGAGGGCGAGAAAGGTGAGGAATTCCGCGGACATCATTGTCCTTCCGTATGTCTGTTCCGTGGGGTGGGAGGTCATCCCGTTCGCTGATGGCCCCCAATCCTGCCAGCGCATCGCGCCGAGGACCAGGCCATGTGCGTCACAGCTGCTTGCCACACCTGGTCGGTGCGGCGTAGATTCATCGCTACAACCTGTAGCGAGATGAGACACGATGACGGCCGGCCGGAAGAGGGATGCCGCCCTCGATCAGCGCCTGCTCGCGACGACGTGGCACGTGCTCTGCGTCGACGGCTACGACGCGCTGACGTTCTCGATCGTCGCAGCCCGCGCGCGCGCGCACCGCACGGATGTGTATCGCCGCTGGTCGAGCAAGGCGCAGCTCGTCACGGACGCGGTGCTCGCTCATCTGCCCAGGATCCCCGAGGTCGACACAGGGTCGCTCGCCGGAGACCTGCGCGCCTACGCAGCGGCGCTCGCCGGGCTGTGGGCGGGGCCGTGGACGGGCGGCCTCACCGGGCTCGTCTCCGATCTGCGCGACGACGCCGAAGCGCGGGCGGCCTTCGCGAAGATCGCCGGCCGCAATGAGCGCCCGCTCCTGGATGCGATCGCGCGGGCGGCACGGCGGGGCGAGATCGACTCGGTCCCCGCGCTCGCGCTCATCGGGCACCTCGTCGAGGGCCCGCTCATGCACCAGCGTCTCTTCGGCGGACCGGCGCTCACCGACCACGACCTCGACGCGATCGCGGCTGCGGCCCATCGCGAGCTGACGGTCCCGGCATCCGCCCTTCTCCCCCGGAGTGCAGGATGACTGCTCTGCACGAGCTCACCGCCGCCGAGCAGCTCCGCGCCCTGCGGGCACGCGAGCTCAGCTCGGCGGAGCTCACGGACCACTACCTCGACCGCATCGAGCGACACGACACCGCACTGGGCGCGTTCGTCACCGTCATCGCTGATGACGCCCGCGCATCAGCGGCAGATGCCGACCGGCGACGTGCGCGCGGCGACGACCTGCCGCTGCTCGGCCTGCCGCTGGGCATCAAAGATCTGCAGGCGACCGCGGGCATTCGCACCACGTTCGGGTGCGCGGCGTTCGAGGGGTTCGTGCCGCCCGAGGACTCCTGGACGGTGGGGCAGGTGCGTCGTGCGGGGGCGGTGGTGGTCGGAAAGACGAACACGCCCGAGTTCGGAGCGACCTGCTACACCGAGAACTGCGTGACCGAGCATCCCGCGGTGACCCCGTACGACACCGCGAGGTACGCGAGCGGCTCGAGCGGAGGGTCCGCGGCGGCGGTCGCGGCAGGGCTCGTTCCGCTCGCGCACGCCTCGGACGGCGCCGGGTCGATCCGCACGCCTGCCGCCACGTGTGCGCTCGTGGGGGTGAAGCCGAGTCGCGGCCTGGTCAGTGCTGCGCCGGCATCCGGCTTCCTCGCGACGACCACGGAGGGACCGTTGGCGCGCACCGTCGCCGACGCCGCTCTGCTGCTGGACGTGATGGCGGCGCCAGCGCCGGGCGACCTGTACGCGGCGCCTGCCCACGGCTCGTTCGCCGATGCCGTGCAGCGAGGGCTCGACCGCCCGCTGCGCATCGCGCTGTGGACGGACGCCGGGCTCGATGCTGAGCCGCACCCCGATGCCGTCAGTGCGGCCGAGCACACCGCGGATGCGCTGCGGGCGCTGGGCCACGAGATCGTCGAGCGTGAGATCCCGGCGCGAGTGGACGCCGCCACCCGGCGCGCCTTCGAGGTGTGGTTCGCATCGACCGTGGGCGCCGCGACAGCCACACTCGTCCCGCCGGACCGGCACGACGCGCTGACCCCTTTCACCCGTCATCTCGTCGCGTTGACGGCGGTCCTGTCGGCGACCGATGTGCTGCTGGCGCACGCGGCTCTCGCACGCTACGCGAGCGCGTTCCTCGCCGCCTTCGCGGACGTCGACGCCGCGCTGACCCCCGTCACCGCAACGCCGCCCCTCCCGCTCGGGCACTTCCTCGACGCCGGCGTCGAGCACGTCATGGACCGGATGCTCGCGTGGTCGGGCCACACCCCGTGGGCCAACCTCACCGGGCAGCCTGCGATCGCCGTGCCGAGCATGCTCACCGCAGACGGGCTGCCCATGGGTGCGCAGCTCGTCGGCCAGCGCGGACGAGACGATGTGCTGCTGGCGCTCGCCGCCGGCCTCGAGGAGGCGGGTGGATGGCACGCCGCCCACCCGCCGTGCTGGAACGACTGACAGGAGCCCGCGCCATGAACCGATCCGCCTCGCCCGCGCGCGCGCTCGACCCGGGGGCGGGCATGACCGCGCACCGCATCACGCTTCCGGACGGGCGCGTGCTTCGCGCTGTGCTCGCCGGCGACGGCGCCGGCCCGCTCGTCGTCTTCGAGGCCGGCATGAGCGCCCCGGCGGCCTCGTGGCTGCACACCCAGCGCGAGATCGCCGCGCACGCGCGCACGCTCTCGTACGATCGAGCCGGTCACCGCGGCAGCGACCCCGACCCGCAGCCGCGCACGCTGGAGCGGATGACCGACGATCTGGAGAACCTCCTCGACGCGCTCGGGGAGAGAGGCCCGCTCGTGCTCGTGGGCCACAGCTGGGGCGGACCGATCCTCCGCGTATTTGCCGAGCGTCATCCCGATCGGGTCGCCGGAGTCGTCTTCGTCGACGCGACCGTCGCCGAGGCGATGAGTCCCGTGATGGTGCGTGCGCAGCGGGCATCTTTCGTGCTGCTGATCGCGCTTCTGCGCGTGGGCGGCAGACGGCTGATCCAGCGCATGGCGCTTCCGCACGGAGTCGCGCCGCAGATCAGCGCAGCCGACGAGGCGATCATGTGGCGTGATTACGCCTGCGTGCCCGCGATGAAGGCGGGGCGCCAGGAGGCCCGGCAGATCAGCGCCGCACTGCCGCTGCTGCGTCGCCTGCAGACCGCCGGCACGCCCGACGTGCCGGTCGTGTGCCTGCTGGGCGGCCGAGCCGACGGCAGGCGCGGCAGCGAGGTGCGGCGCGCGTTTCGCGAGACGGCGGCCGCGCTGATGGCGGATGCACCGCAGGGGTCGGTGGTCATCGCCGAGGACGCCGGGCATCTGGTCCCACAAGAGGCGCCCGAGACCACGCGCGACACGATCCTCGGGGTGCTGCGTCGGGCGTGAGATGCGGCGCCCCGCCTCAGGCGGTGAGGTCGGGGAGCACCCCCACCCCGGCACGCCGCTCGAACACCAGCTGCGTCTCGGTCGCGCGCACCGCAGGATGCACCGTGATGTGGGTCAGCACGATGTCGCGCAGCGCCTCGGCATCGGCGACAGCGACGTGCACGAGGAAGTCGTCGCCGCCGGACACGTGGAAGACCTGCAGCACCCCGGGGGTGCGCTCAAGCGCGTCGAACACCGTGTTCACGCCCTCCAGGGTGTGCCCGCCCATCCGCACCCGGATCACGGCCTGCAGCGGGCGTCCGAGCGCCGCCATGTCGAGCGCCGGGGGCGCGGCCGCGACCACGCCGCGCTCGCGCAGAGCGCGCAGCCGGTATGCGCACGTGGACTCGGCGGCCTGAACGATCCGGGCGAGCGCCTTGGTGGTGAGATCGGGCTGGGCGACGATGGCCGCGAGAATGGCGCGGTCGAGACCGTCGAGCACCGGCACCGGGCGAGCCGGGCGTTGCGGATCGGACAACGGATGCCTCCTGAAGCAGTGCTGGATTACGCAGAACACTATCAACCGGCATTCGAACTGCGCTGTGCACAAGCTCACTCGCACAGTGTTGCGCGATCAGGCAATCTGGCGGTATGCCCGACCGTGAACTGCATCCCGACACACTGGCCGTCCACAGCGGCCGCGAAGACCTCACCGCACTGGGCGTGCACGCCCCGCCCATCGATCTTTCGTCCACCTACCCGCTGCCCGACATCGAGCACGGCGGCGACGCCTATGAGTCGATGGCGACCGGCGGCTACCCCCTGGCCGAGGGCGGCATGGTCTACGCGCGGCTGTGGAATCCGACGGTCGCGCGGTTCGAGCGGGCGCTGGCCGAGCTCGAGCATGCCTCGACGGCGGTGGCCTTCTCGTCGGGGATGGCGGCGACCACCGCCGCGATCCTCGCCCACTCTGCTGCGGGAGAAGGCGGCACGACCGGCAAGCGGCACATCGTCGCCGTGCGCCCGCTCTACGGCGGCACCGACCACCTCCTCGACTCCGGGCTGCTCGGGGTCGAGGCGACGTTCTGCGACGAGGACGAGGTGGCCGGGAGCATCCGCCCCGACACGGCGCTCGTGATCATCGAGACTCCCGCCAATCCCACCCTCGAGCTCGTCGACATCGCCGCCGTCGTCGCGCAGGCCGGCGATGTGCCCGTGCTCGTGGACAACACGTTCGCCACCCCCGTGCTGCAGAACCCCCTCGACCTCGGGGCTCGCATGTCGCTGCACAGCGCGACGAAGTACCTCGGCGGCCACGGCGACGTCGTCGCCGGGGTCATCGCTTGCGACGAGGAGACCGCTGCGGCGCTGCGCCGGGTGCGGGCGATCACCGGAGGCATCCTGCACCCGCTGGGCGCCTACCTGCTGCACCGCGGTCTCGCCACCCTGCCCACGCGCATGCGCGCCCAGCAGGCCAGCGCCCAGCGCATCGCTGACTGGCTGTCGACCCACCCCGCCGTCCGCACGGTGCACTACCCCGGCCTCGACGACCCGCGCGGGCTCGTCGGGCGCCAGCAGCGCGGACCGGGTGCGATGGTCTCCGTCGCCCTGGTCGGAGGCTACGCCGCGGCGAGCGCGGTGACCTCCGCGGTCGAGATCTTCACGCACGCGGTGTCGCTGGGCGGCGTCGACTCGCTCATCCAGCACCCTGCCGCGTTGACGCACCGGCCGGTGCCGCCCGAGGCGCGCCCGTCCGCTGACGTGCTGCGACTGTCGATCGGACTGGAGGATGCCGACGACCTCATCGCCGACCTCGACCGCGGGTTCGCGGCGGCAGCTCGCACCCAGTCCGCACAATCCGAGAGCGCGTCGCCCGCTCACGTGTGATCCCGCGACTCACGCCTTGATGCGCGAGACGCATCAACCGGTGAGTCGCTCACGTGTGATCCCGCGACTCACGCCCTGATGCGCGAGGCGCATCAACCGGTGAGTCGTGCCAGCGCCATGTGCTTTTCGTGCACTCGGTCTTTGATGCTCCAGATGCATCAAAGACCGAGTCCGCGCGAGGTGAAATCCACCGCGGATTCGGCCCGCCGAGCGCCTAGGCTCGATTCATCCCCGCAGCGACGGAGCAAGGAGCCAAGATGCCAGGACGATTCGACCTCGAGACGACGACGCTGCAGCA